>NZ_CP034072.1:2007237-2348329 GCF_003855255.1 Mycolicibacterium nivoides
GCCCTCATGGGGCTGCGCCGCTTCATCTTCTAACAGCGGGCCGATCACCGTGATCTCCCGCTAGCGCACCGTAGGGAGCGCTGCAGCTCCGCCGGGAGTCCTGCGCCAGTGCGAAAGTGCGCCGCAGCAGCGCGAGGTCGACATCACTCGGGGCGGGCTCGGCGTGAGCCTGCGCCACACCGACGGCCGTTGCCCCGGCCGGCCCGGCCAATGCCCTGCCCCGAGCAACACCGTCCGCCGGTGCAGATTCGCCATGGTCGGGGATGCTATCGCCCAAAGACCGGGGTTGACCTCGGAATTCGGCGCGTGGCCCTGGGATCGTGGGGCCACACGTTTGAATATCGACGAATATGGCAATTACTTCGAGCGACAGACCCATGGGGTTCCTACGTCGAACGGATTGACCATGATCGTGCTCGGCATCATTCTCTTGTTGATCGGCTACTTCGCCGGCATCTCGATCCTGTACACCATCGGCGGAATTCTCCTGGTGATCGGCATCATCCTGTGGATCCTCGGCGCCGTCGGGCGTCCGGTCGGCGGGCGAAAAGTCTGGTTCTAGCGCTCATTCCGCCAGAAACCGGCGGAGGTAGGCGGCCATCTCGTCAGGGGCGGTGTCCAGGGCGAAGTGGCCGCCGTCGACGATATGCACCTCGGCGTCGGGTAGATCTCGTTTGACGGCCTCGGTCTCGGCGATCAGAAACGACGGATCGTACCTGCCCCACAACACCATTGCGGGCGGGCGATGCTCGCGGAGCCAGGCACCCCACGCGGGGTAGGACGCGACATTGGTCCGATAGTCGTAGAACAACTCGACCTGGATGTCGCCCTGTTTCGGATCGATGAGGAATCGAAACTCGTCAGTCCACAGGTCAGGGTCGTAGCGCTGCGGGTTCGGGTCGGAGCCGACATGGCGTTGCCGAGTTGCCTCCAGCGACAAGAAGTTCGCCCGCAATGCAGGCTCGTGGGCCGCTCGGTCAGCCCAGAACGCCCGCCGTGCATCCCACAGGGGCCCGAGCGCGTCGGGATGCAGGGCGGCGTTCTGCACGATGAGGCTCTGCAATCGTTCCGGATGTTTGGTGACGATCCGCATACCCACCGGCGCACCGTAGTCCTGGAAGTACAGGTGATACTGCGCCAGACCGAGGTGCTCGGTGAACCGGTCGATGACCGTGGCTATGTGGTCGAAGGTGTAGTCGAACGTTTCGGGATCGGGCCAGCCACTGTGGCCGAACCCGGGAAAGTCCGGCGCGATGAGTCGCAAGCGGTCGGACAGACGCGCGAACAGCGGATCGAACATTCGCGATGACGACGGAAAGCCGTGCAGGAGAAGCAGTACCGGTGCATCGCTCGGGCCGGCCTCACGGTAGAAGATCGACACCCCGTCGACCTCAATGGTGCGGTAGGCGACCGGGTGGTTCGGCCGCACAGGGCTCGCGTCGGGCATGCAATGCTCCTTGTGAGGTCTGGTGACCCCTCCCCGATCATTAGCGGGGACGGCATCGCCCCATGCAACCCGGGAACGTCTAGTACTCACCGCGTCGGCGTTCATCACACAGCCCAGCGGTCTACCCGGCATGCTGATGGCGTGCTGTTACTCACCCAAACCGTCGGGCGCGACGTCATCGACGACGGCGGGCGCGTTCTGGGCAGACTTGGCGATTTGACCGTTCGACTCGATGCAGACGATTTGGTCGTCGACCGCATCCTCGTTCACGCTGGGCGCGGTCGTGGCCTGTTGCTGCCCTGGACGAGCGGCACGTCAATTCAACAACGCACAATCCGGCTCGCCTCGAGCGTCTCCGCGATGGCTCACGCCTCCGATGATTCCGCGTTGGAAGCTGACGAAATTCAGCTTGTACGCGATGTTCTCGACACCCAGGTCATCGATATCACCGGCCAGCGGCTTGCACGAGTCGCCGACGTGGTACTCGCGCGCCGACGTGACGGCCGCGTCCAACCTGTCGGTGTCGAAGTGGGATTCGGCGCAGTGCTGAGAAGGCTCGGCCTCGGGCAGCTCGTCTCTCGATTGGCGCCCGACACTGTGGCTTGGGCTGATGTCCACTTCACCTCCGACCGGGGACATGCCGTGCAGTTGGCCACGCCCCGCGCAGCGATGCATCTATTGGATGCGCGCGGCCTGGCCAACCTTGTCGCCCGTCTCGACACGGAATCTGCCACCGAGATCCTCACTGCCAAAGGGCCTGTGGTAGCAGCTGACGTGATCCGCGTCAGCCACCCTGTCACCGGCGAGCGGATGCTTCGAGCCATGACCGAATCGGCAGCGGCTGACGTCATCGAGGCCATGCCAGAGCGGCATCGAGCGCATTGGCGCGGGCGGCTGGCTCACCGATACACGCGGCACAATCGGCCGCTATTGCGGTCCCACGTATGGCCCCGCCGCCGCCACGAGGCAACGGACTCGCCGAGGTGAAGCGTCGGCTCACGCTTTCGGCGCTGCTGCTGGTCGTCGGACCGGGACTGCTTGCCGGCCTGTCCGACGACGACCCCGCAGGCATCACTACCTACTCGGTGCTGGGAGCCAGCTACGGGTATCAGCTGCTGTGGGTCTTGCTGCTGTCCACGGTCGCGCTGGTGATGTTCCACGGGCTGGCGGCACGCATGGGAGTCGTTACCGGACAAGGGTTGATCGGTCTGGTGCGTCAACGCTATGGCGTGCGTCTAGGCGCTGTCACACTATTGGCGCTGGTAACCGCGAATGTCGGCACCATCAGCGCGGAGTTCGCTGGTGTGGCGGCAGGTTTTGAACTCTTTGGCATCGTCCGCTATGTCAGCGTTCCCGTGGCGGCGTTGGCGGTGTCAGTCCTCGTGCTGCGGGGCAGTTTTCATCGCGTCGAACGTGTGTTGTTGGTTCTGTCGACCGTGCTCCTGGCCTATGTCTTTTCCGGCATTCTCGCCAAGCCGGACTGGACCGATGCGGCCCACGGTCTGCTGGTACCCACGATGCCCTTCGACAGCCATGCGATAGCGATAGTCACCGCGACTGTCGGGACGACGCTCGCACCATGGGGTCTGTCGTTCATCCAGTCATACGCCGTGGACAAGAAGTTGCGCGCAGAAGACCTCAAACTCGAACGCGTCGATGTCATCATCGGTGCCCTGCTCACCGGAGTCATCGGGTTCTTCGTCGTCGTCGCGTGCGCTGCCACCCTGCATCGCAACGGACGGACCATCAGCGATGCTGCCGATGCGTCAATCGCCTTGCAACCGTTGGCAGGCGACGCTGCCGCCACGCTATTCGCCGGGGGCCTCATCGGCGCAGCCCTGTTGGCCGCCTCGGTCTTGCCGCTGTCAACGGCATATTCAGTGTGCGAATACAGCGGCTTCGAAGCTGCCTTGGACGACGGGTACCGGCAGGCCAGAACGTTCTACCTCACCTTTGCCCTGGTGACTGCGCTGGGAGCGCTTGTCGTGGTGATCCCTGGGATTCCACTGGTGACCATCTTGGTCGCCACTCAGGTTCTCAACGCAGTGCTGCTCATCCCGCTGCTGTGCGTCATGATCGCCATTGGACGCGACGAAAACCTCATGGGCGAACTGAGATTGCGCCGAGGGAGCGTAATCGCATACTCGGTCGTTACTGCCGTCGTCATTTCGTGTGTGGTAGCGCTTGGTGTGGTCGCCGTCCTGGGCTGATAGCGAGGCCAGCTGCTGCACCACACCTTTCGCTGAGCATCCCTCTAGGTTCCGATCTACGAAATTATCGGTGGTGCATCGATCCGTGCGGAGATCTGCTTGACGATCTTGGCAGCCGAATCGGCCGGGTTGGCGCTGCAGGTATTGACGTCGACCACGATGTTGTTGTTCGCGGTCAAAGCCCGACCGCATGCCCACCCGCCCGCCTGGGCGTTGGACTGGGTCGCCACAGTGCTCAGCACGCCGCCGTCGGTCGAGATGGGTCCCACGTCCCACAGAGTGCCGGTCTGCGTGTGGGTGTAGTGCTTGCACGCCGGCCACTGTTGCACCGAGGAGTTGTAGAAGGCCTTGGCCTGTTCGGCGTCCGCGAATCGAACCACAGCCTGCTTGGCGTAGTGGGCGAGGACGTCCGGCTCGCTCAGCGACACCTCTTGCTCGTCGGTGAATCCGCTGTCGGCATACACGGGCGCCTGCGCGGCACCGTCGACCGCGAGGCACTCACGGGGCGCCATCGTCCCGCTGTCATCGGACATTCGGGAGTCGGTGCCCGTGACAGTCATTCCCCCCGCGGCCATGGCCGCGTTGATCTGTTCGGGCGAAAGCAGCAATCGGGGCAGGGTTTTCTGCCTCAGCGGCGTCGGGGGAAACGACGTGATCATCGGAGTGGTCGGGGTATTCTCGGCCGCCTGGTGCGTTGACTGACCACAGCCCGCGGCAAGGGCGCAAGCAGCAGCAATGGTGATCACGGTGGTCGCAGTGCGCATTCGTCGTTCCCCCATTTCTGCGCCGCCACATCGAGCCAGGGTGGTGTCGACCCGTAATGGATATGTCCAGGGAAACAGCGAAGGCGTACTCAGCGCAGAACATTTGCCGTAAAGGTCAAAGACTTTCCGAAACCGTTATCGAAACACCATCAACCACGGGGTGGTCTTACGGTGCGGGCCGCGTCCGCCATGAGATCGCCTGCCAGCACGCAGCTCTGCATTCCCGCCCACATCGCACACGATGAACGATTGCGTCAGCCACGGAAGTTCCAGACATAGCAAACCATATCGATAAAACACAGCCAGTCCTTCAGCTCCGGAAACGATGTTGCTAGACGCCTACCGCCGTGACCCGGAGGCCGCTGCCCCCTTGACGGAAATATTGACTCTCATCACGATAATTTCGCAGTAAGTACCTGGTAGTTGACGAGTCAATCACCGACAGCTTAGAGTCCCGAAACAGGATGGGCGCGCGTTACTGGCTTCACTTATCGTTTGCTGATCGGGGGATCACATGAGAGACAGTCGGAGCGATCTGTCCAATCAGGCAAATTTCCTTCATGGGGCCCAGCAAAGCCTCTGGCTGAGCTGGACTGCACGATGGCTCGCCATCTTGTGCGCGGTGGCGATTACGGTCAGCGGGCTGCACCTGATCGCACCCCCTCCGCAGCAGCCCGAGGATGGCGTGGCGGTGACAGCGGCATCGGCGGTCGAAGGGTTCGCCGATGGGGCAGTTGCCGCGTTCGGAGACTCGGCGGTGGGTACCGATCCGTTGCTGTCTCCGCAGCAGCGCCGTGCGGGGTTGCCCGCCGATCCGGGGGCGGGTCTGACCTCACCCACGGCGGCGGGCCCGGTGCAGGTCGTACTGCCCGGTGGCCTCGGTCCCGCTCAGCACAGCGCCGGTGGCCAAGTTGTCTACCCGAATGATGGTGCCGGATTTGACATGTTGGCCGAAAATACCGGCACTGGCACGCGCACCGTCGCGCGGATCAACGGCCCGGCCGGGCCGCGGATGGTGACCACCTTCGTGCGAACCCCCGCCGACACCGTGATGCTGGCCCACACCAACGGCTACCTCACGATCAACCGGGCCACCCCGACCGCTGAGACCATCGGCATGTTCTCCCCAGCTGAAACCCGGGACTCCACCGGCGCTTTGGTACCGAGCTCGTATGTGGTCAAGCAGCTCGCCCCGCAGTTGTATGTGTTGGCCGAGATCTTCGACCCTCAACCGGGCACGACGTGGCCGGTGTATGTCGACCCGCCGCTGCACCTTTCCCGACCCGGCGGCGCCGCGCCGCCCGAAGGACTATTCGATTCGGTCACCAACGCGGTCAACTCGGTCGCGAACACGGTGACCGCGGCAGCCTCCACCGCGATGTCGGCCACCGTCTCCGGAGCGAAAGCTGTCGGCACTTTCGTCAAAGAAAACCCGCTCGAATCGGCCATGCTCGTCGGCGGCGTCGCCCTGGCGCTGACCGGCGTGGGCGGACCCGCCAGCGCGGCCATGATCGCCTCGGCCACAGTCAACCTGGCCAGCGCCGGTGTTGATATCGCCGCGGCCGCAATGCCCGACAACCAAGCACTGGGCATAGCCTCTAACGTGCTCGGCGCCGCTTCCATGGTCACCCCGCAGGGCGCAACCAAAAAGGTCATCAAAGAAGGCGTCGAGCAAGCGGCCGAACAACTCGCCAAACACACCGATGACATCGTCGACGTCGCCAAAGCCGCACCCACCCCACCAGCACAACTCGCCGACGAGGTGGCGGCCGCCGCCGCGGCGAAACCGCCCACCCCGCCGGGGTTGTCGCCGAAGGCACCCAACGCGCCGCCGGCTGGGGCGAGAACAGCGGAAATACCCTGTGCGGGACAGTCGTTCAGCCCCGAAACGTTGGTGCTGTTGGCAGATGGCACCAGTCGCCCTATAGCCGAAGTCGATATCGGTGATCTGGTGTGGTCCACTGACCCTGCCACCGGCCGGTCGGGACCCCAAACGGTTCAGGCGGTGCTCGTCAATCACGACACCGATCTCCTCGACCTCACCATCGCCAACGCCGCCGGTGGCTCGTCGGTCATCAACACCACCGAACGCCACCCGTTCTACAGCCCCAGTCGCGCGCAGAACCCGGTTCGCAGCCTGGCAGCCGCCGCCACACCGAGTCAGGCCAACGGACCCGGCTGGACCGACGCGGCGGATCTTCGATCCGGTGACGGCCTCTACACCCCCAACGGTGATGCCGCACAGGTCAAGTCAGCTACACCCGTGGACGGTGACGCCCACATGTGGGACCTGACCATCGAGAACACCCACACCTTCTACATCGCCACCTCGACCGCACCGGTCCTTGTCCACAACTGCCCGATGCCGGCCGACTACGGCCCCAAGAGCCTGCCAGCCTGCACAAAACTCGATTGCGGACACACCACCGAGGTGCCGTCGGCTGTCTACAACGAAAACGTTGTTCCCGGTCACTACAACCACAACCTTGACGCTATCGAGAACGGTCGCCCAGAGATCCTCACAAAAGGTGACCCTAAAGACACGGCTCAACGCCGTCGACAAGCAACCGGGCACCTACCACCCGCAGGAGAGGGGAAGGTCAAACACGAATACCCCTATGCGTCATCGGAAGAGGGCGGTAAGGGCGCACACGTCACTTCACAGCTACGCAGCGAATCGGATATCGAGGGCGACTTGGTTCGCTCCCTCAATCGTGATCAGAAGGTGCGTCCTGGGGATCAGTTCACGACGACCTATCGGGGTACTGACGGGAAAACGCGCTGCCCAGAGTGCGCGAACAAGCAACGTTACAATCCGCAGGACGCGAGCCGTCAAGGCGTCATTCAACCCTCCGTTCGCCAGCAGGGTTCACAGGGCGGCACTCGCCAAGCTCAGAGCATGAAACAAACAAAGGCCAAATCCAACAAGAAGCCGGACCGCAAGAAGGTGAAGCAGAAACGCAAGCAGAAGCACCAAGATAAGAAAAAGCAAAAGAACAAAAAGAGTAAACAGAACCACAACAAGCCAAAAGGGTAGACTTAATGCCAGATCCGCAGAACTTGTTGATTCTAGAGACGGAAGTATTTCCCGACTACCACCGGGTCTACATCGAGGATTTCGACACTTCCGACGGTGCGGAGTCTGGCGAGTCGGCGTGCACTTCCACGGACCATTCTGTACTGGTGAAGACCATAACCTCGGATGAAGCCATTGACAGCGGCACCGACATTCGCGTGAGGGTGTACAAGGGAACTTCCGAACAGTCTCTGGGTGAGCGCATCTATTCGGGCGAATTGACTCTTGACAGTGGATATCTAGCGGTAGGAAATTCCGAGGATACTATCGCCAAGTGCCCTTTTGAGCTCGGTGAAACGATCCACCTCCAGATCTTTGCGGACAGGCCGTCAGCAGCGCGCGAGGTCAACGTTCTGATAGATCCCAAATGATCATGGCCGGCTGGCCGTGCGCAGTTGGGCTGAAATACCCGTAGCTGGGAAGCCAGATGGTGGGGCGGGCGGGGCTCGAACCCGCGACCTAGGGATTATGAGTCCCCAGCTCTGACCAACTGAGCTACCGCCCCCGGCGCATCTGCGCGGCAATATGGTCGCACACGCCGCAGGCACAGACGCCAATCAGGGGCCGCAGGCAGGCTTGTCGCGGCTACGCTCACCCCCATGATCCGCTTTCTGCTGCGCATCGCGATCTTCCTGGGTTCATCGGCCATCGGCTTACTCGTCGCCGCGTGGCTGGTTCCCGGGGTCTCGGTGTCGGCATGGGGCTTCGTCACCGCGGTGGTGATCTTCGCCGTCGCACAGGCGATCCTGTCGCCGTTCTTCCTCAAGATGGCCAGCCGCTACGCGTCGGCGTTCCTGGGCGGAATCGGGCTGGTCTCGACCCTGGTCGCGCTGATCCTGGCCTCGGTTCTCACCCACGGCCTCAGCATCCGCGGCATCGGCTCCTGGATCGCCGCCACCGTGGTGGTCTGGCTCGTCACGGCCGTGGCGACGGTGGTGTTGCCGGTGCTGTTCGTCAAGAAGAAGGTCGCCTCGAAGTAGCGCTCGTCGGTGGGATCATGGCGGACGTGCCTTCTCACGCGTTCGCCTCGGACAATGCCGCGCCCGCACACCCGAAGGTGATCGACGCGATCGTCGCGGCCAACGACGGCGCCGTCGCGTCCTACGGGAACGATCCCGTCACCCAGCGCGCGGCCGAGGCCATCAAGACGGCGTTCGACTCCCCCGGCGCCGAGGTGCTGTTCGCACTCACCGGCACGGCGGCCAACATCATCGCGCTCGCCACCGCGGTGCGGCCGTGGCAGGAGATCCTGTGCAGCGATATCGCGCACTCACTGGTTGACGAGGCCGGCGGACCGGTCCGGCTCTCCGGCGCCCCGGTGACGAAGCTGCCCAGTGACAACGGCCTGATCGACCCGGCCCTGCTCGATAGCCAGGTGGCACGCCGCGGGCCGGTTCACCACTCGCAGCCACGCATCGTCACCATCACCCAGTCCACCGAGAACGGCCGCGTCTGGGCCCCGCAAGCCATCAAGGACTTCATCGACCACGCCCACGATCTCGATCTGCTCGTCCACATCGACGGCTCCCGCATCGGCAATGCGATTGCCGCGCTGGACATCTCTGCCCCGGCTGCCATCGCTGACGCCGACATCGTCACCGTCGGCGGTACCAAGAACGGCATGCTGATGGGCGACGCGATCCTGGTGCGCCGTCCCGAGTTGTTCGATGGAATTCAGTTCGTGCAGAAGCAGATTGGCCAGCTCGCCAGCAAGCAGCGTTTCATCGCGGCGCAGTTCGAGGCGATATTGAACGACGGGCTGTGGCTGCAGACGGCCGCCCACGCCAACCGGATGGCCACCCGGCTCAGTGCAGGCTTGCAGGCACTCGGCCTGACGCTGACCTGCCCCACGGAAGCCAACGAGATCTTCGTCGACCTCGACCCAACCGCCTACGCCGCGGTCTCGTCCGGCTACGCCGTCCACCGGCCCGACCCGCTGCGGTCCGCCGTGCGGTTCGTCTGTTCGTGGGCGACCACCGAGGCCGAAGTCGACGGCGTTCTACGACTGTTGGCATCGAAAACGGTGTAGCGCCGAACCCTGGCGCGGGACCATGAAGCGATGAAGGCGTCGCGCCTCATCGTCGCAACAGCACTGGCCATCGTGAGCTGTTCAGCCTCGGCGCCGGCGGCCCTCAAGTCCATCGACTCGGCCAATTTCCAGACGGTCGTGGAGAACGCCGCCGCCACGATGCGCGTACCGGGGGCACTGGTTCTGCTGCAAACCCCAAAGGGCACGTTCGTCGCCAAGGTTGGTACCACCGAACTGGGCACGACCTCGCCTCCACAACCCGATACCCACTTCCGGATCGCCTCCAACACCAAGACCATGACGGCCGCGTTGATCCTGCTGCTGGCCCAGGACGGCAAGGTCACGCTGGACGATCCGATCGCGGAGTATGTGCCCCGCGTCCCCGACGGCAACGCCATCACGCTGGCCGATCTGCTGACGATGCGCAGCGGGCTGTACTGCTACACGTTCGCACCGGAACTGTCGGCCCAACTCGACGCCGATCCGGCCAGGGCCTGGACCCCGGCACAGGTGCTGGCGATCGCGTTCGACCATCCGCCGAATGCGCCGCCGGGCACCGCCTATGAATATTGCAACACCAACTACGCGCTGCTGGGCCTGGCGGCGGAGAAAGCCGGCGGCTCCCCGCTGGCCGAGCAGTTCGACCGCCGCTTGTTCGGCCCACTCGGGATGCATGACACCACGCTGCCGGCGGCCGGCGACCCCTCCCTGCCCGAGCCGTACGCGCACGGGTACATGTACGGAAAGACTTTGTACGCGTTGGTCGATGAGCCCTATCCAGCCGATCTGGTGGCGGCAGCGCGGGCCGGGACGCTGCCGCCGATCGATTACACCCATCAGAATCCGTCGTATGCCACCGCGGCCGGCGGTGCCATCTCCACCACCGACGACCTGGCGATCTGGATCCGGGCACTCGTCACCGGCGCCGTGTTCGACGGACAGTTCACCCAGCGATGGCGCGAGAGCCTGCGTCCCGAAGATCCGGACCACCCCGACGGCCAACAGTACGGCTACGGCATCAGCTATCAGCGGTTCGGCCCGCATGCGGCGATGTACTACCACGGCGGCGAACTTCCCGGATTCAACTCGTTCATCGGGTTCGACCCGGATAACGATGTGGCACTGGTCATCTGGACGAATCTGACGCTGTCGCCGGAAGGCAAGACCACGGCAAACGCGCTGCTGCCCACTGTGCTCGACCAGGTTTACACCGGCCTGAACCTGGGCTAGCTGTAGATCGGCTGCCCGTCGGCGCCCAGCCGGTACTCCTCGGTGCCCTCGTCGATGCGGGCGGCGTCGGCGCCCAGCGCCACGGCCACCTTGTTGCACGCGTTGCGCATGACATCGAGGGTCAGCTCGACCGCCTCTTCCTGCGAAAAGTGTTGACGTAGTTCCTCACCGGACACCTGGGCCGGGGTCCAGATGAGCGCGTCGACATAGCGCAGTGCGGCCTTGTGGCGATCGGACAGGTCGGAGTTCTCGAAGTCGTCTATGCCGTCATAGTCCGACTCGGTGGCACCGGCCTCCAGTGCCGCGGCCTCCCGCAGCGACTTGCACAGCCGGCAGTTGTGCTGGCGGGCCCCGCGCAGCCGCACGATCTCGGAGGTCACCGGGTCCAGTTCGCGCAGCCGGCCGACGGCCGGGACGAAGGTGTCCAGCACATAGTCCGCCGGGTTGGTGTCGTGGTCCCAGTCGACAGGGCCTGCGGGCCAGTCCACGCCCAGGGAGGACAGCCCGGCACGCATCCGCGGCACGAAATCGGCCACATAGATCAGCGTCGTCACCGTGAACACGTCTCGCCCGAGAAGATCAGCGAAGGCGGCCCGCTGCGCGGTGTTGATGCCCGTGACGTCGATGCTGAACTGCTCGGCGAACTCGGTCACCATCGGGTCGACGGCGCCGCCGCGCGTCTCGGCAGGCAGGGGCGGCAACCCCAGCGTCGAGGCACACACTTCACGCACCGCGGCATTGATATCGGCCAGCCGCGGTGGCGATACCGCGACCAGGCCCGTCAACTCACTGAGCACATCGGCAGACACACCGGCAGTATCCATCAACAGGGGCGCCGTCGTGCGATTACCTGGGCACCGATTCCAACACCTCCAAACCCGAGGCGTAACTCTCCTTGACCACGTCCAGGTGGACCCAGCTGTCGACGACGCCGACCCCGGGCAGCGCCCGGATGGCGTCGAGGATCTCGACCAACTGCGCAGCCGAAAACGCCCGCACGGTGGCCAGCAGATCGAACCGGCCGAGCGTGCGGGCCACGAAGATGACCGACCGCATGCCCCGAAGTGCCGACACCACCTCGTCCCCGGCTCCGGTCAGCCGGATACCGAGCCCGAGCGCACTTTGACGGTCCTGCCCGGAATGGCGAACCACGGCACCGATGCGCACCACCTGCGACTCGACCAACCGCACCACCCGCCGTCGCGCTCCCGCGGGTGAAAGGCCCACCGTCGCGGCGAGATCCACATAGGAAGCCCGCCCGTCGTCCTGCAGCGCGCGCAGCAGGGCCAGGTCCAGATCGTCGACCTCGACGCTGACGTCACCGACCGGTCCGACGACGTCGCGCAATACCTCGACGTAGGTGAGCGTGTCGACACCCACGACACCCGCCATCGCGCGCAACTCGGCGATCACACCGTCGATGTCTCGGATCGACCCGACCCGCACCTCGGCGATCAACCCGTACGCACCGCTCGTCAGCGACAGGAACGCGACGTCGACGCGCTGGGCCAGACTCGCCGCGATCGGCGCAACCGGTCCGTCGACCATCACGCTCACATGGGCCAGGGCTCCACGGCCGAGCACGGCGGGATGCACGACACCACGGATCACAACCTGCCCGCCGTCGATGAGGCGCTGGGTCCGGGCCGCCGCCGCCGATCGCGACAAGCCCACGCGCTGGGCGATATCGCGGTGAGTCAGCCGCCCATCACCTTCGAGCAGGCTGATGATCTCCTCGTCCACCTCGTCCATCGGGGCCACCGCCTGAAAATCGGTCGAAAAATTTTCCTCACAAATCTACCGGCAAAACGATCGCTGAGGCGTTCAGAAGACGCTCCTTCTGATCTAAATGACGCGTGCTGCAGGCATATCAAAATTATCCACGCGTGAGTCACGATCGAATCGATTGCATGCTCTGATCTGCGGGTTTACCGTAACGCACATCACATTCACTTCGGGCAATGTGTCATCGCCACGAGTGACGACACACCTGAACGCGCCCCAACCGCAGAGGAAGTGACAGCATGACCGCCCCGATCGGCCCCGTCGACGCATCGAAGATCCCGCGCTTCGCCGGCCCGGCCACCTTCGCCCGCCTGCCTCGTCTCGACCAGGTGACCAAGGCCTCCCAGAAGGCAGACGTTGTCGTCGTCGGAATTCCTTTCGATTCCGGCGTCTCCTACCGGCCGGGCGCCCGGTTCGGCCCCACCCACGTGCGCGAGTCCTCACGCCTGCTGCGCCCCTACAACCCCGCGATGGACGTGTCTCCGTTCGAGCTCATCCAGGTCGCCGATGCCGGTGATATCGCGGTGAACCCCTTCAACATTCACGAGGCCATCGAGACCATCGAGGGTGCGGCCCGTGACCTCACCTCCGACGGCACCAAGCTGGTGACCATCGGCGGTGACCACACCATCGCGCTGCCCTTGCTGCGCGCGGCCGCCGCCAAGCACGGCCCCGTCGCGCTGGTGCATTTCGATGCCCACCTGGACACCTGGGACACCTACTTCGGCGCCGAGTACACCCACGGCACACCGTTCCGCCGCGCCGTCGAAGAAGGCATCCTCGACACCGAGGCACTGTCACACGTCGGCACCCGCGGGCCGTTGTACGGCAAGAAGGATCTTGAGGACGACCGCCGCTTCGGGTTCGGCATCGTCACCTCGTCCGACGTGTACTACCAGGGCGTGCGCGAAGTTGTCGACAAACTCCGGCAGCGGCTCGGGAACCGACCCGTCTACGTGTCGATCGACATCGACGTGCTCGACCCGGCCCACGCCCCCGGCACCGGCACACCCGAGGCCGGCGGCATGACGAGCCGCGAGCTGCTGGAGATCCTGCGCGGTTTCCGCGGGCTGAACCTGGTGGGCGCCGACGTCGTGGAGGTCGCCCCGGCCTACGACCATGCCGAGATCACCGGCATCGCCGCGTCACACGTCGCCTATGACCTGGTGTCCCTGCTGGCCTTGGGGCCCGATGCGTAACGGCGGCGACCTCGTCGTCGAAACCCTTACCGCGCTGGGTGTCTCGCATGTGTTCGGCATCCCCGGCCAGAACGCGCTGGGCCTGTTCGACGCCATCCGGCGCAGTGACCTGACGTTCGTCAGCTCCCGGGTGGAGAACAACTCCGCGTTCGGCGCCGACGGGTACAGCAGGGTCACCGGCGAGGTCGGCGTGCTGTTCCTGTCCACCGGCCCCGGTGCGTTGACCGCGCTGGGCGCGCTGCAGGAGGCTTACGCCACCGGGGTGCCGGTGCTCGTGATCGCCAGCCAGGTACCGCGATCGGGCATGGGCCTGCGCCGCGGCATGCTGCACCAACTCGATGATCAGAAGGCCAGCGCGGTCAACGTCACCAAAAGCGTCGCGACGGTGCGCCACGCCGCCGAGATTCCCAGTCTGATCGCCGACGCCTACGCGTTGGCCCGCTCGGCTCCCGCCGGGCCGACCTGGGTGGAGATCCCGCAGGACGTCCTGCTGGAGCCGACGGCGGTGCCGCCGGTGGCCGCGCTCGATGTGGCACCGACGCAACGTACCCCGCGGTCCGAGTTGATCCTGGAAGCCGCGGCACTGCTGAATTCCGCGCAGCGACCGGTCATCTTGGCCGGCGGCGGTGTCCGCCGGTCCGCCGGAGGATCCGAAGCGTTGGTGGAGCTGGCCGAAAAGCTCGGTGCCCCCGTGGTTTCCACGGTCGGCGGCAAGGGCGCCATCGCCTTCGACCACCCGCTGTCGGCTGCCTCGTGGATCGAGGACCGCTACACCACCGAGATGCTGGAGGACGCTGACGTACTGGTAGCCGTCGGCACCGCGATGGGTGAGGTCACCAGCAACTACTTCACATTCGCCCCGCACGGCCGTCTCATCCACATCGACGCCGAGGCGCGCGTACTGGAGGCCAACCACCCCGCCCTGGCCATCCACGCAGACGCCGCGCAGGCCATGCGTGCGCTGGCCGATCAGGTTGAGTCGCGCGACAACTCGGCGGGCGCCGCCCAGGCCGCGGAGTTGCGAAAGGCTGTGCAGGACAGGCTTGCCGGGCAGGACGTGGCCACCGAACTGCAGCTGATGGCCGACCTTCGGGCCGCGGTGCCCTCGGGCACCCACACCTTCTGGGACATGACGATCGCCGGCTACTGGGCCTGGTCGGTGTGGGACCCGCAAGACGGTGGGTTCCATTCCGCCCAGGGCGCAGGCGGTTTGGGTTTCGCGTTTCCGGCCGCGCTCGCCGCGGCGATCGCCACCGGCCGGCGTACCTTCGCGGTGTCCGGTGACGGCGGGGGCATGTACTCGATCGCCGAACTGGCCACCGCCCGTCAGCACGACGCCAACGTCACCTGGCTGATCGTCGACGACGGCGGCTACGGCATCCTGCGCGAGTACATGACCGCCGAGTTCGGTACCGCGACCGCCACTGAACTGGCCCGGCCCGACTTCGCCCGACTCGCAGCCAGTTTCGGGATACCAGCGCACACCGCCACGCCCGACAACGTCGGCGAGATCGTGGCCGCCACATTCGACACCGACGGTCCGGCGGTGGTTGTCCTGCCCGCAGTGCTGAAGATGTTCGCTCCCACTCACCTCTGACCGAAGGATTGACATCGTGGGTAAACCAGTCGATATCGCGATCGTCGTGATCTATCTCCTCGCGATGCTCGCCTTCGGGTTCTGGGGCAAGTCCCGGACCAAGGACTCCGCGGACTTCCTGGTCGCGGGCCGACGCCTCGGGCCCACGTTGTACACGGGCACCATGGCGGCCGTCGTACTCGGCGGCGCCTCGACCGTCGGCGGCGTGGGCCTGGGCTATAAGTGGGGAGTTTCCGGCATGTGGCTGGTGGTGGCGATCGCCATCGGCCTGCTGGCCCTGAGCCTGTTCTTCGCCGGACCCATTCAGCGCCTTCGCGTCTACACCGTCGCGCAGATGCTGAGCCTGCGCTACGGAGTCGACGCGACGTCGGCCTCCGGGCTGGTCATGGCCGCCTACACGCTGATGCTGTCGGTCACCTCGACCATCGCCTACGCGACGGTGTTCAACGTGCTGTTCGGCACGGGCCGAACGCTTTCGGTGATCATCGGCGGCGTGGTCGTCATGCTGTACTCGTCGATCGGCGGCATGTGGTCCATCACCCTGACCGACATGGTTCAGTTCGTCCTCAAGACGATCGGCGTGTTCTTCCTGCTGCTGCCGTTCACCTGGCACCGGGCCGGCGGCTTCGACGGCATCCGGGAACGCGCCGGTGATGCGGTGTTCGACCTGACCGCGATCGGCACCGACACCATCATCACGTTCTTCGTGGTCTACAGCTTCGGAATGCTGATCGGACAGGACATCTGGCAGCGGGTGTTCACCGCACGCTCCCCCCAGGTCGCCCGATGGGGCGGAACGACGGCTGCGCTCTACTGCGTGCTCTACGGAATCGCCGGGGCGTTGATCGGCCTGGCCGCATCGACCTTCATGCCCGACGTCAAGGCCAAGGACGACGTGTACGCCCAGATCGCGGAAGCGATCCTGCCCGTGGGGATCAGCGGCATCGTGCTCGCCGCGGCCGTCGCCGCGATGATGTCGACCGCATCGGGCGCGCTGATCGCGACCGCCACGGTGGCCCGCACCGACATAAAGCCGCTGTTGCTGCGCCTGATGGGCCGCAGCCCGGCCGAGGCCGAAAACCCGGAGGTGGACGTGCATTCCGACCGCCGGTACGTCGCGGTGCTCGGCATCGTCGTCATCATCATCGCCGCACTGCTCAACGACGTGGTCGGTGCGCTGACCATCGCCTACGACATCCTCGTCGGCGGCTTGCTGGTGCCGATCCTCGGCGGGTTCCTGTGGAAGCGGGCCACCGGTGCCGGTGCGTTGGCGGCGATGGCGGTCGGAACGCTCGTCACGCTGGGCACCATGGCGGTCGTCGGGGACGTGCTGGCCAACGAGCCCATCTACTACGGCCTGGTGTCCAGCCTGATCACCTACATCGTTGTCAGCCTGGCGACTCCCCGCACGTCCACCGAAGTACTGCAGGTGTGGGACGACCGACTGGCCGGGCGCGACACCGCCGAGGTCGACGAGGTGGCCGCTACCTAGCCTCGCGCCGTTCCCACGGCCAGGTCATGAGCGCCCACACCACAGCCACCAACGCACTGGCCACCAGGACGTAGACGGGCCACGGACCCATCAGATCGAGAAGCGACGCGGTGGCGGGTCTGGCGTTGAGGAACCCATAGTTGGTATCCGCGATTCTGTTGAACGTCATGGTGACTCCGGCCCACACCACCGTCACCACGACCACGAACCGGTAGTCACGCCAATGCGGGCGCATGCCGCGACCCCAGGTCAGATAGATCGCCGTCCAGACCACGAGCAGATGGATCGACCAGAACGCCAGGAACTCGTAGTGCGGGAAATCCGGGCTCTTGAGGACCGGTGAGATCAGCGCCTGCGTGCTCAGTACCAGACCCCAGTAATACGTGAGCACGAATGCCCAGTGCCGCTGCGACCACAGCGCGTAGGCGCCGACGACAGTCGCCAGATCGGTCAAGCGCAATGGCACAGACCGTTCGATGGACGGCGGGATGAGCGTGTAGACGAGCATCGCGACGTAGATCGCGGCCGTCAGTGCACCGAGGATGCGGCCGAACACCCGGGAATGGTGTTCGGTCTGACGGCGGCCGAGCCAGACCACCAGCACAGCCCCGACGACAAACACGGCGATGGCGGTCCAGTGCGACGGACCGTAGGCCGTGAATTGCCGTCCCGACAGCACATCGGCCTCCCTAGCTCATTGCGCTTGACTCACCGAGGACATGTGGAAATCCGGGATCCGCAGGGTCGGCATCGACGCGCGGGTGGCCCAGTCACCCCACTCGCGTGGCAGGGTGACCTCGCTGATGCCGGCCTCCGTTGCGCGCCGCAAGAGGTCCAGCGGGCTCTCGTTGAACCGGAAGTTGTTCACCGCGGCGCTCACCTCGCCGTCCTCGACCAGGTAGACGCCGTCCCGGGTGAGCCCGGTGAGCAGCAGCACGGTCGGGTCGACCTCGCGGATGTACCACAGCGTGGTCAACAGCAGGCCGCGTTCCGTGCCGGCGATCATATCTGCCAATTCTGTTGTGCCACCGGTCATCAGCAGATTGTCGGCGGGCACCGCGACCGGTGTGCCGTATTCGGCGGCCACCGCCCGCGGATAAGCCAGCGCGTTGACCACCCCGTCGCGGATCCAGTCCACCCGGCCGATGTCCATCCCGTTGTCGAAGATCGACACGCGCTCCGAGGAACTCGGCACGGCAACGAACGGTTGGCAGGCCAATGACTGCGCGAACGGGTCCGAATACAGCGTCAGGCCCAGATCGGTGAGCTTCTCCCCCACCCGGGTCCCGCCCGGCGCCGACAGCGCGCTGCGCCCTTCCTGCGCCCCGCGGCCGTCCATCGCCCAGGTCAGGTAGATCATCATGTCGGCCACGGTCGAGGGCGGCATGAGCGTCTCGTAGCGGCCGGCCGGCAACTCGACGGTCCGCTTCGCCCACCCCAGCTTCAGCGACAGCTCGTCCAGCATCGAATCTACCTGCACGTCAACGAAATCCGGGGTGCTCACCCCCGCCCAGACACTCGCCCCGTCCCGCTTGGCGTTGATCTCCACCGATCCGGTCGGCTGGGTGTAGCGACGGCGCAGCCCGGTCGACGTCGCCAGGAACGTCGTCTCCATGACATGGCGCGCATATCCGTAGAGCTGGTCGGAACCGGCGAACCCCTTGGCCAGGTCTTCGGCGATGCCGGTGAACACCTGCGCACCGGTGCCCACCACCGGCGCATCCCAGTCGGCCGGCATTCCTGCGCCCGGTAACGGCGGTGCGGCATCCCGGGCCTCGGGTGAGGCCGCCGCGGCGCGCTGGGCGGTGGCCACCAGGTCCGGGATCACCACCGGATCCACTTCGGTGGAGCGCACCGATCCGACATGCGCCGCGTCGCCGCGGCGCACGATCGAGATCACCGTGATGGTCCGGCCGACCGTCTCACCGTTGGTGGTCATCGAGTTACCGGCCCACCGCAGCGATGTATCGGCCCGCTCGGTGACCAACACAATCGTCTCTGTGCCCGGATCTGCTGCGGCCAAGGCGATGTCGACGACCTGCTGTGCGCCGATCATCGGCCGCCCTCCGTCCGGGTGTTCAGTACGTTGATGCCGCGGAACAGGGCGCTCGGGCAGCCGTGGCTGACCGGGGCCACCTGCCCGGGCTGGGCCTTGCCGCAGTTGAACGCACCACCCAGGCGCCAGGTCGACGGTCCACCGACAGCCTCCATCGCACCCCAGAAATCGGTCGTGGTGGCCTGGTACGCCACGTCGCGCAGCTGCCCGTCGAGTCGGCCGTCGCGAATCCGGTAGAACCGCTGGCCGGTGAACTGGAAGTTGTACCGCTGCATGTCGATTGACCAGGACTTGTCGCCCACGACGTAGATGCCGTCCGACACGCGTGAGATCAGATCCTGCGTGCTGAGATCTTCCGGCCCCGGCTGCAGCGACACATTGGCCATCCGCTGGATTGGGACATGGTGTGGCGAGTCGGCATATGAGCAGCCATTGGAACGGGCCTGCCCGAGGCGGGGAGCGAACACCCGGTCCAGCTGATAGCCGACGAAGACGCCGTCGCGCACCAGGTCCCAGCTCTGCGCCCGCACCCCCTCGTCATCGAAACCGACGGTGGCCAAGCCGAATTCCACGGTGCGGTCCGCCGTCACGTTCATCACGGGCGAGCCGTAGCGCATGGTGCCGAGCTTGTCCGGAGTGGCGAACGACGTCCCGGCGTAGGCCGCCTCGTAACCGATCGCCCGATCGTATTCGGTGGCGTGACCGATCGATTCGTGAATCGTCAGCCACAGATTGGACGGGTCGATGACCAGGTCGGTGGGGCCCGCGACAACGGAGGGCGCCTTGGTCTTCTCGGCGAGCAGTGTCGGCAGCTCGGCCAGCTCAGAAGTCCAGTCCCACACGTCGTCGCCGGCCAATGCTTCCCAGCCCCGCGCCGTCGGTGGGACCAGCGTGCGCATGGTCTCGAACGACCCGGCAGCGGAGTCGACGGCGACCGCCTCCATCGTCGGCATCACCCGCACCCGCTGCTGGGTGATCGAGGATCCGAACGTATCGGCGTAGAAGGTCTGCTCCTTGACCGCATGCACTCCCGCCGACACATGGTCCACACCGTCGGCCGCCAGCAACCGGCCGGAGTATTCGCCGAGCAGCGCGATCTTGTCGGCAACGGGGACGACGAACGGGTCGACACCGTAATCGGACACCCAGGTCACATCGGTGTAGACCGGTTCGCCGGCCAACTCGATGCGTTCGGCGTTCAACGGAGCGAGCGTCGTGGCCACCTGCACAGCGCGGCGGGCCGTCTCGGCTGCCACCTCGGGCGCCAGTTCGGCATGGGAGGCGAATCCCCACGCGCCGTCGACGATCACCCGCACCGCCAGGCCCACCTCGCGGTTGACCACAGACATCTCCAACTCGCCGTCGCGCAATTGAATGATCTCGGTGGTGATGCGGTGAATCCGCAGATCGGCATAGCTGGCGCCGGCGGCGGCGGCCGCGGACAGTGCCGCGTCAGCCAACTCGAACCGGGGCAGCTCCAGGAAGTCGGCGTCCACGCGTCGTTGAGCTGTCACGCTCCTACGGTAGCGGCGCTGCGGGGTGACTTGGTTCAGGTGGGAGCAACGCGGCGCAGCCAGGCTTCGACGTCGCGGTGGCGTGTGAAGCGGACGATGTGCAGATGGGGCGCCTGCGATGCCAGCGCAGGGACGGTGTCGCGGAGCTTGTTTCGGGTGCGGAAACCCCAGCGCAAGATGTGGTCACGGTCGGTGAAGATCGTGCGCAGCGGCGGTTCGATGTTGCCGTTCCACAACTCGAGGCGGCCGAGACGTCGGCGAAGGGTGCGACGCGTCAACTGACGCAGGGCCACCGGGGTCGGCAGGTCCAGCCACAGCAGGGTGTCCGCGCGCGTCACGATCTGGCTGCGCACGGCGCGGTACTGCCATTCGATCACCCAGGAATCGCCCGCGATGAACTGCTCGACATCGCTGATGAACGTGGGTCGGGGTTCCCACCCGGGTCCGTGATAGAGACTGTCGATCTCGACGTACGGCAGGTCCAACTGGTGCGACAGTCGCGTCGCAAGAGTCGTCTTGCCCGACCCCGTCACCCCGGCGACGGCGATGCGCCGCGGCTCCCAGGTCACTGGATCTTGAGCCGTCAACACCCGACCGATCGTAGCGAGGCCTAACGTGAGGACATGGCAGAGCTCAGCAGGCGGACAGTCCTAGGTGGTGCGGCAGTGGCCGCCGGCGCGGCCGCGGTCGGATTCGGCGGCTACGAACTGCTGGGCAGGCGCGGCCCGGGCCCCGCCGGCCAGCCCAACATCCTCGTCGTCATCGTCGACCAGATGCGGGCCCCGCAATGGTTCCCCGATACCCAGCAGCTCGGCGCGTTGTTGCCGAGCCTCGACCGGCTCCGCGCCCGTAGCACCTCGTTCGGCGCGCACTACAGCGCGTCGAACATGTGCACGCCGTCGCGCGGGGTGCTGACCACCGGGCTGTACTCCCATCAGACCGGCTGCCTGTATACCGGCGAAGGCCCCACCGAGTCGACGCTGGCTGCCCGGTTCCCGACGTGGGGGACGATGCTGCGCGACGCCGGCTACCGCACCTGGTGGTGGGGCAAGTGGCACCTGGGCAGCGTGGCCGACAACACGCCCGACGGCCTGGACGTCCACGGCTTCTCCGGCGGCACCTACCCGTCCCCCAACGGCGCACCGAACCAGGGCCTGCAGCAAGACCCGTCGATCGTCGACCAGTTCGCCGGGTGGTTCGACGCCCACGCGAACGAGGGCCCCTGGTGCACCACGGTGTCCCTGGTCAACCCGCATGACATCTGCTGGTGGCCGAAAAATCCTCTGCCAGAAGATGTTCCGCACCGGTTCAGCGCGAAGCCGGTCAACTTCGAGACTGCGGACGACCTGCGCCGCCGCGGCAAGCCACAGTTGCAGATCGACTACATGAACTTCATGTCGCCGCTGATGACCGGCGCGATGGACTACACCGGGCCCGAGTCAGCCGCGCAGTGGGCGCGGTGCCTCGACATGTACCTGTGGCTGCATCAGCAGGTGGACACCCAGATCGGCCGGGTACTCGACATCCTGGCGGCGCGCCCGGACATCGACGACAACACCGTCGTCGTGTTCACCTCCGACCACGGCGAGTACGCCGGGTCGCACGGCCTGCGCGGCAAGGGCGCCGCGGTCTACGAGGAGAGCATCCGGGTGCCGCTCTACATCCGCGACCCATCGGGTCACCTGACACCCGGGCCCGGCGACACCCGCACCCAGCTGACTTCCAGCGCCGACCTGGCGCCGCTCTTGCTGACCATCGCGCACGGCGGGACGGACTGGCGGTCCGACTCCCGGTACTCCTACCTGGCGAGCCGCACCGACATCGCCCGGATCGCCGCCGATGCGGCGGCACCGGGACGGGCGTGGGTCGCGCACGCCACCGACGACATGTCGGTGGAGGAGATGGCCGCCTTGATGAAATCCCCACTGGCAAAGAAGTTCTTCGGCACGGACGGCCCACCCACCGAGATCCCGACGTCGGCACCCAGCCACATCGTGGCCGTGCGAACCCAGGACGCCAAGCTCGGCATGTACACGTACTGGAAGCCCGGCAGCATGGACATCGACACCTCACGGCCCATCCAGCACGAGTTGTACGACTATGCAACCGATTCCGGCATTCACGAACTCGACAACCAAGCCGGCCGCAGTGCCAAGCAGGCCGACTTGCAGGCACTTCTCGACCACGAGGTGCTGCCCGAACTGCGGGCCCCGCTGCCCGAGTTTCTCGATGAGGCACAGGAGCAGGGGCTGGCGAACATGAAGGAACTCGCCACGTTGCGCGGAGGCTGAACCCGGTAGCTGAAACCGCTTCCCGGCGGCGCCTGACGTACTAGCGTCCTTCCGACGGTCGTTGGTTCGCTAGGAGGATGGCGTCATGCGCGTGTTGGTCACCGGCGGTACCGGATTTGTGGGTGGATGGACCGCGAAAGCGATTGCCGACGCCGGTCATTCCGTCCGATTTCTGGTGCGCAATCCGGACCGGCTGCACACCAGCGTCGCCAAGCTCGGGGTCGACGTCTCCGACCATGCGGTCGGCGACATCACCGACCGCGACTCGGTCATGCGTGCGCTTGAGGGTTGCGACGCCGTCCTGCACAGCGCGGCACTGGTCGCCACCGATCCGAGCCAGACCGCGCAGATGATGAGCACCAACATGGACGGTGCGCGGAACGTTCTGGGCGGCGCCGCAGAACTCGGCCTCGATCCGATCATCCACGTATCGAGTATCACCGCCCTGTTCAACCCCGATGTGGAGACGCTGGAAGCGGACCTGCCGGTGTTCGGCGGCACCGACGGCTACGGACGGTCCAAGGCGCAGGTCGAGATCTACGCCCGCGGAATGCAGGATGCCGGTGCGCCGGTGAACATCACCTATCCCGGTATGGTCATGGGCCCGCCGGTCGGCAACCAGTTCGGCGAAGCCGGCGAGGGTGTCGCCGCCGCACTGCAACTCGGCGCGATCCCCGGTCGCAGTGCGGCCTGGACCATCGTCGACGGTCGTGACCTGGCCGCCCTGCACGTCGCGCTGCTCGAACCGGGCCGCGGGCCCCGCCGCTATATGGCGGGCGGACACCGCATTCCGGTGGACCAACTCGCCAAACTGCTCACCGAGGTCGGCGACAAGACCATGTTCGCCGTCCCGGTTCCCGACACCGTGCTGCGGATCGCCGGACAGGTACTCGACCGGATGGGCCCCTTCCTGCCGTTCCAGACACCGTTCACCGAGGCCGGGATGCAGTACTACACGCAGATGCCGGCGTCCGACGACTCACCGAGTGAACGGGACTTCGGCATCACCTACCGCGATCCGCGAATCACGCTGGCCGACACCGTCGCCGGCTTCCGAGACCTCAACAGCTGACGGCCGGAAGCGGTCCCCCGAGGACCTGCTTCCGGCCGCCGGCCGTTGTTCAGTTGGTGTCAGTTCTCGCCGACCTGGCCTGCCGTCTGCACCACCGGCGCCGAGGGTGCCGCACCCCCGAGCTGGCGGGCCGCGAAATCAGCTGCCTGGATTGCCATCCCGTTGTCCTTGTAGGAGCTGTGGGCGGCGCGGTTCAGACCCCCGGGGAAGCAGATGGGGTCGCCCGGTGCACACAGCTGGATGGTCTTGGCCGCGTACGACGGGCCGATGGCGATCGGCGGGGCGCTGCGGTCGGCCAGGCCCAGAATCCACTCGTCGGGCGTTCCGAACAGAGCCACAGCCGCGACGTGCGAGGCGATCGATGCCGGCATCGGGCCACTGATACCGGCGGGCAGGACGAACCCGGCGGGCACGCTGCCGGCGGTGGTGTAACCGGCCACCGCGGCTCCCTGCGAGTAACCGCCCAACACGATCTTGGTCGCCGGGCAGGTCGCCGCGATCGACTGGATCCGATTGCTTGCGTCGGCGACGCCGTCGGCCGCCTGGCCGAAGTCCAGCGATGCCGGATAGTTCACTCCGTACACGTCGACCGTCTTGCCGGGCAGATCGGCGCTGAGCGCGTCGACGAACGCCTGCCCGGTGGCGCCCACGCCGGGTGCCTCGTTGGTCCCGCGGGCGAACACCACCTCGACGTCCGCACACCCGTCGGCGGCATTGGCCGAGGCAATCGGGCCCGCCAGCGAGCCGAGCACCATGGCGGCCAGCGCGAAGACTGTGAAGATCGTGGACTGTGCCACCTTGCTGATCGAAGCGCCCGTGCGGGCTCGCTGCGGTGTATTCATGAGATTCTCCCCCAGTCCCTGTTTGCTGCGATTACCTGCTACAAGCGCGAGGCAGCGAATTCGATTCCGGAGGAGTCAAGTGATCTACGTCATCTGAGCAAATCGCGCGCGCCGGGATTGCACGACGGCATTCCGGCGTTGAGGGTGGGCGCTCGGGTGCCCGGCGTGGCGTCCGAAGGTCACGAACCGCTTTAATGGCTCGATGGCCACCTCGCGTGTCCGCACCACCGCCCTGGGGTACGCGCTTGTCGCCCCCAGCCTGTTCGGCGTCGTCACCTTCCTGTTACTGCCCATGCTGGTGGTGATCTGGCTGAGCCTGCAACGGTGGGACCTGCTCGGCCCGATCGAGTATGTGGGACTGGACAATTGGACGTCGGTGCTCACCGATTCGTCGTTTGCTCGGTCTCTGGCGATCACACTGCTGTTCGTACTGCTGGTGGTGCCGACCCAAACCGTACTGGGACTGATCGCGGCATCGCTGCTGGCCCGAGATCTCCCCGGCACCGGCTTTTTCCGCACCGTGTACGTATTGCCGTGGATCTGCGCGCCGCTCGCCATCGCGGTGTTGTGGAAATGGATCCTGGCGCCCACGGACGGAGCGCTGAGCACTGTGCTGGGCCGGCAGGTGGACTGGCTCACCGACCCGGGGCTGGCGCTGCCGGTGGTGTCGGCGGTCGTGGTGTGGACCAACGTCGGCTACGTGACGCTGTTCTTCCTGGCAGGCATCCTCAACATCCCGGCCGACGTCCACAACGCCGCCCGCACCGACGGCGCCACCGACTGGCAGCGGTTCCGTCACATCACCCTGCCGATGCTGCGCCCGACCACGTTCTTCGTCCTTGTCACCGGAATTGTCAGCGCCGCGCAGGTATTCGACACCGTGTACGCGCTGACCGCGGGCGGGCCCCAAGGGCGCACCGACCTGGTGGCCCACCGGATCTATGCCGAGGCGTTCGGTGCGGCCGCGGTGGGTCGCGCTTCCGTGATGGCCATCGTGCTGTTCGTCATCCTCGTCGGCATCACGCTCCTCCAGCACGTCTACTTCCGCCGCAGGATCAGCTATGACCTCACGTAACGCACTGATCTACGTGGGGCTGCTCCTCGGCGCGGTGATCACGCTGCTGCCCTTCGGCCTCGGGTTGCTCACCTCGTTCACCTCGGCCGAGCAGTTCGCCACCGATCCTCCGCTGTCACTACCCGCGCCGCCGACGTTGGAGAACTACGTCGGGCTGTCGGAAGCCGGGTTCGGACGCGCCATCGTGGTGACGGCCTTGATGACCGCCGTCATCCTGCTGGGCCAACTGGTGTTCTCGGTGCTGGCCGCCTATGCCTTTGCCCGGCTGCGGTTTCCCGGCCGCGACGCGTTGTTCTGGGTCTACATCGCCACGCTGATGGTGCCTGCGACGGTGACTGTCGTTCCGCTGTACCTGATGATGGCCGAAGCCGGGTTGCGCAACACCTTCTGGGCACTGGTGCTGCCGTTCATGTTCGGCTCGCCGTACGCGATCTTCCTGTTGCGTGAGTACTTTCGGTCCATTCCCGGCGATCTGATCAATGCGGCCCGCCTCGACGGCGCCCACACGCTGGACGTGATCACCCATGTGGTGGTGCCGGCCAGCCGGCCGATCCTCGTGACCCTGGCGTTGATCACCGTGGTGAGCCAGTGGAACAACTTCCTGTGGCCGTTGGTGATCACGAGCGGCAGCAAGTGGCAGGTGCTCACGGTCGCGACGGCTGGGCTGCAGACGCAATACAACGCGCAGTGGACGCTGGTGATGGCGGCGACCACGGTGGCGATCGTCCCGCTGATCGTGTTGTTCATCGCGTTCTCGCGCAACATCGTCCGTTCGATCGTCGTGACGGGGATCAAATGAGGCGCTCCACCGTCCTGGCCGCGGGACTGGCACTGACCATGGCCGTCCTGCTCGTCTTCGCCGTGCTGCTGGGCCGCACCACCGAACCCGAAGGGCGCACCGTGGTCACCGTGCGCCTGTGGGACCCGCAGGTCGCGGCGGCCTACCGGGAGTCCTTCGCGGAGTTCAACCAGGAACACCCCGACATCGAGGTGCGGGTCAACACCGTCGCCTATTCGGCGTACTTCGACAGTCTGCGCACCGATGTGGCCGGCGGGAGTGCCGATGACATCTTCTGGCTGTCCAATGCGTACCTCGCCGGTTATGCCGACAACGGCCGACTGCTCGACATCGGACAGACATTGGGCGCCAACGCCGCCCGGGCCTGGGAACCCTCGGTGGTCAACCAGTTCACCCGAAACGACGCGCTGTGGGCGGTTCCGCAACTGACCGACGCCGGTATCGCGGTGTACTTCAACGCCGACCTGCTCGACGCGGCGGGAGTGGACCTCGCCGAACTGACCACGCTGCGATGGTCGAACGGTCCCGACGACACCCTGCGGTCGCTGGCGGCCAGGCTGACCGTGGACGAGCAGGGCCGTTCGGCGGGCACCGACGGTTTCGACGTCGGCCGCATCCGGCAGTGGGGCTACAACGCCGCCAACGATCTTCAGGGCATCTACCTCAACTACATCGGCTCTGCGGGCGGCATCTTCACCATCGGCGACCGCTTCGCCTTCGACAACCCGCAGGCTGTCGAGGCGTTCACCTATCTGGTTCGGCTGATCAACGACGATCACGTCGCGCCGCCGGCCTCGGCCACCAACAACAACGGCGACTTCTCCCGCAACACCTTCCTGCAGGGCCGCATGGCTCTGTTCCAGTCCGGTACCTACAACCTGGCCGCCATTGCCAACCAGGCCCGGTTCCGTTGGGGTGTGGCGATGCTGCCGGCCGGGCCCAAGGGCCAAGTCAGTGTCACCAATGGCATTGCCGCAGCGGCGAACTCAGCGACCCGTCACCCCGATGCGGTGCGCGAGGTGCTGTCCTGGATGGGCAGCAAGCGCGGCAACGAATACCTGGGTGTCAAAGGGGCCGCCATCCCGGCCGTGTTGCGGGCCCAGCCGGTGTACCGCAACTACTGGAAATCGCGTGGAGTCGATGTCAGCCCCTTCTTCCTGGTACTGCACGGGCCTCGCATCCCGGCGCCGGGAGCCGCCGGGTTCCCGGCCGGATACCAGGCCCTCAAGCCGTATTTCGACGAGATGTTCCTGGGCCGCGGTGATGTCGAGCAGTCGCTGGCCGACGCCCAGTGGGCGGCCAATTCCGCAGCAGCCCGCTGAGCGTGCGCGAATTACCGGCCCCTGACCTCCGGCACGTCGCTTACATTGGGCTGATGCCCCAGCACACCAGTGCATCCCGCCGCCACCGCATGACGGTGGCACTGTTTACCGCGGCCTTGTTGGCTGCCGCGCCGGCCTGCGCGGCCGGGCACTCCCCCAATTCCTCGGCACCGGCGGCACCTCAGAGCGATGCCGGATTCGCCCCCGCGGCCCCGGTACCCGAAGCCGGCCCGGGGATGAAGAACGCGCCGATACCCGCCGAGGTCAAGCGCGACATCGTCAAGACCGCATCGATGTCGATCACCGCGGGCCACCCGGCAGCGGTAGCGGACAGGGCCGTATCGCTGGCCACCGATGCCGGCGGCCGCGTGGACAGCCGCTCCGAGGATGCCGGCTCCAGTTCCGGCCGCGCACACATCTCCCTGGCGCTGCGGGTCCCGGCCGCCAAACTCGAAGGCACCCTCGACGAGTTCAAGAAGCTCGGCACCGTCCAGACCGTCGAGGTCCGCGCCGACGACGTGACCTCGCAGCGCGTCGATCTCGACGCCCGCATCAAGGCACTACAGACCTCGGTGGACCGGCTGCTGGGAATCATGCGGGACGCCAAGGATCCCGAGGCCCTGATCCAGGCCGAGAACGCGTTGTCACAGCGCCAGGCGGACCTCGACAGCCTGCGCGCGCAGCGTACCCAGCTCGGTGACCAGATCGACTACAGCACGGTCAATCTCGATATCACCGCCGAGCAGATCGGCGGCCCCGCCCCGCAGTATCGGGGGTTCTGGGGTCAAGTCGAACGCGGCTGGCACGGCCTGGTCTCGATGGCATCGGGAGCCGTGATGTTGTTCGGCCTGCTGCTGCCGTGGCTGGCGGCCGTGGTCATCGCGGCAGTGATCGTCGTGGCCGTCGTCCGGCTGACCAGGTCGCGTCCCCGGCAGACGTCAGCGGCGGGGCAGGCTGGTGGGCAGGACGGTCAGCTCCAGGGCCAGGGCGGTGCCACAGACGAGAACGAGGATGGCGAAGGCGATCCAGTCCCGCGACCGGGGTCGTGACGGTGCCGCCGAGATCTGGCCTGCCCCACCGCGCGCGGTGATCGCATCGCCCATCTCGTCGCCGCGGCGCAACGCCACGGTGACGGCGGCGGCCAGCAGATCCACCAGATTGGACACCCGTTGTTTGCGCCGGGCCCGGAACGTCTCGGCCGGTTCGACGGGGCGCAACCGATGCGCCGCATACAACGTGCGGAACTCGTCGATCAGCATCGGGAAAGCCCGCAGTGCCAACGCGATCGTCACCGCCCAGTCGTGCACGGGGACGCGAAACAGCCGTAGCGGGCGGCCCAAAGTGGCCACCGCAGGAGCGACGTCGGCGACATTCGTCGTCCAGGAAACCAGCGCACCCAGGCCCAACAGCACGATCGCCAGTGCGGTGACGCGCAGGTAGTTGAGCAGCCCGCCCAGACCGACCTGCATCGACCCGATGTCGATCACCGGGGAACCGCCGGCCAGTGCCGCGAGCGCCCCGCCCAACACCACCAGGATCCACAGAAAGAACGGAATCGACGGCAGCACGCCACGCGGAATGTGCGCCAGCCGCGCTGTCACCAGAATCAGCACCGCTACTGCCGCAATCGGCACCCATCCGGGATAGAAGGTCAGCAGGAGGCCGATGCCGGCGACGGCGAGCAGTTTTGTGCCTGCCCACAACCGGTGGATGACGGTGTCGCCGGGGACCGGGCGCAACAGCACAACGGGCTTGCGCTGTCCTCGCGTCGGCGCGGTCATCGGGTACCTCCGGCAGCTGTCGGGGCGAGGGCGAGTTCACCGTGATGCAGGTGCAGCGTGCGCGGGCACAGGCCCTCCAGGCCGGTGAAATCGTGCGAGATGACGACGACGGTCAGCCCGTTGTTGTGCCGCAGATCCTCAAGCAACCGCAGCAGTCCCCGTTGGCTGGCCGCGTCGAGTCCGGCCAGCGGCTCGTCGAGGATCAGCGCCCGCGGCGACCGGGCCAGCAGCCCGGCCAGGACGACGCGGCGCATCTGCCCGCCCGAGAGTTGGTCGATGCGGCGCTGCGCCAGTGCCGCGTCCAATCCGACCATCTCCAGGGCACCCGCGATGCGGTCGTCCTCGTGCGCCGAGAAGCCTGCGGCCGAGGCGATTTCACGTCCCACGGTGCTGCGCATCAACTGCAGCCGGGCGGCCTGGAACGAGATCGCCACCGAGCCCACCTGCTGTGCCACCGGTACCCCGTCGAGCAGGCACGCGCCGTAGGTGGGAACCGTCAGCCCGGCCATGATCCAGGCCAGGGTCGATTTACCCGAACCGTTCAGGCCGTGCACCAGGACCCCGTCACCTTCGTTGACGGTGAACGTGATGTCACGCAAAGCCGTTTTCGCCCAGGGGGTTCCGCTGGCGTATTCGTGTCCGACGCCGGTCAGCTCCAGCACCGGCGCACTGCTGCCAGCGACGGGCGCGGCCGCGACGGGTACCGCGGAGGTCTGCACCATGTCGGTGTTGTCGGCGGTGCCGCCGTTGCCGCTGAGCTTCACCGTGCGGTCGGCCGAATCCGCCTCGTCGTTGTAGTGCGTGATGTGCACCAGCGACATCTGGTGATGCTCGGTCAGCCCGGACAACACGTTCATCAAGGTGTCGCGACCCCGTTGATCCACCATGCTGGTGACCTCGTCGGCGATCAGCAACGAGGGTTCGCGGGCCAGCGCCCCGGCGACCGCCAATCGCTGCAGTTCCCCACCGGACAATCCCCCGGTGTCACGCTCGGCCAGGCCGTCGAGCCCCACTTCGGCCAGGAGTCGCTCCACATCGGCGGTCGCGCCGACGGGCAGACCCCACACCACGTCGTCGGCCACCCGGCTCCCCAGTACCTGGCTTTCCGGATGCTGCATCACCACTGCCGTGCCGCCGATGCGGCCCAGCCCCACGGCGCCGGCACGTTCGATGCTGCCCGAAGTGGGTTGGCGTCCGGCCAGCATGAGCATGAGAGTGGTCTTGCCCGAGCCATTCGGGCCGGTCACCGCGACGTGCTCGCCGGGCTGCAACTCCATCGACACCGGGCCCAGCGCGTCGCGCTCGACTCCCGGGTAGCGGAACCGTACATCGGTCAGCCGGGCCGGGACCGGAGCGATCGCCGCCCCGTCCTCCTCGCCGTCGGCGTCGAGCTTGTGGACGTCGGGGACCCCGAGCAACCGGGCCAGGATCCGCGAGAGCGCCCACCAGCCGATCATGCTGACCGAGGTGATGCTGGTGATGCCGAGGAACAGCATCAGCACGGGCCAGTAGTCCAGCATCGTCGCGAAGATGGTCCTGATCGGTTCGGCCGCCACGTCGACCACCGGAATGCGCTCGAGCACCTTGGCGATCCCTTCGATGCCCGCGCTGAGTGAGTCGAAGATCAGGCTGCGCAGCCTCGTCAGCACGGTCAGCGCCGCGATGATCGCGGATCCGAACAGCGCCCCGGCCACGATGGCGGCACAGAACGCCGTGCCGGTGCCACGGCCACGGCGCTTGACCACGCCGGTCAGCCCGCCGATGTAGGCGCAGTCGACGACGGTCATCGCTCCGCCCATGCCTGCGATCAGGAAGGCGATCGTGCCGGCGGCGACGGTGGCGGCCAGCAGCACCCGCAGCCGGTAGCGGTAGGCCAGCAGCCCCATCGGCACCGTTCCCAGCACCGAGAGGCCGGCCGCGAACGGCACCACCACGGCGATGATCGCGGTGGCCGCACAGAGCGCCGCCATCACCGAAGCCTGGGCAAGCTCGCCGGGGGTGAGGCCGCGCCGAGGCGTCGTCGCCGGGGGTTTCGCGGTCATCGTTCGATTCTGCCAGCCGCGATCGCGGCCGTCGGGGGCCCGTCATGTGACCGATAGCACGCGGGCCGACTAGACTACATAGCAAATCTATGTAAATATGGTGGGCATGCCGACCCCGACCGAGGATGTAACGGTAACCGACGAAACCGCGCTGGGCGCCGACCTGCTGTCGGTCGTCGCCCGGTTGAACCGGCTGGCCACCCAACGCGCCCGGCTACCGCTGCCCTGGGCCCAGGCCCGGCTGCTGTCCACGATCGAGGACCAGGGCGAGGCGCGCATCTCCGACCTGGCCTATCTCGATCACTGCTCGCAGCCGACCATGACCACCCAGGTTCGCCGCCTCGAAGACGCCCACCTGGTGTCACGCACCACCGATCCCGGCGATGCCCGCGCGGTGCTGATCCGGATCACCGAGCAGGGCCGGCGGACCCTGGATCAGGCCAGGGCGGATCGCGCCGCCGCGATCAACCCCCGCCTTGAGCGGCTCAGCGCCGAGGAGCGCCAGACATTGGCGGCCTCCGTCGACATCATTCGACGGTTGCTCACCGATGTCGCCGAGCATCCGCTCGCTCACGAAAACTAGATAGGAGTCACCGCCCTGATGTGGCGTCAACCCAAGGCCGTATGGGCCGTCGCTTTCGCCTCCGTCGTCGCCTTCATGGGCATCGGACTGGTCGATCCCATCCTCAAACCGATCGCCGACAACCTCGACGCCTCGCCCTCGCAGGTGTCGTTGCTGTTCACCAGCTACATGGCGGTGATGGGTGTGGCGATGCTGGTCACGGGTGTGGTGTCCAGCCGGATCGGCCCCAAGCGCACGCTGCTGCTCGGCCTGGTGATCATCATCGCCGGCGCCGGCCTGGCCGGGATGAGCGACACCGTGATGCAGATCGTGGGCTGGCGCGCACTGTGGGGCCTGGGCAACGCCCTGTTCATCGCCACGGCGCTGGCCACCATCGTCAACTCCGCGAAAGGCTCTGTGGCGCAAGCCATCATCCTCTATGAGGCGGCGCTGGGCCTGGGTATCGCGATCGGCCCGCTGGTCGGCGGCGTGCTCGGTTCGATCTCTTGGCGCGGCCCGTTCTTCGGCGTCTCGGCGCTGATGGCCTTCGCCCTGGTGATCACGGCATTCCTGTTGCCGGCCACCCCGCGCGCCGAACGTGCCACCACGCTTGCCGATCCGTTCCGGGCGCTGCGCCACCGCGGACTACTCGGCGTCGCGATCACCGCCCTGCTCTACAACTTCGGTTTCTTCACCCTGCTGGCCTTCACCCCCTTCCCGCTGGACATGACCGCCCATCAGATCGGGCTGATCTTCTTCGGCTGGGGCCTGGCGTTGGCGTTCACCTCCGTGGTGGTCGCCCCGCGCCTGCAACACCGCTTCGGCACGGTGCGGGTGCTGATCCTCAACCTGCTCGCCTTCACGACGGTGCTGGCCGCGATGGCCGTGTGGACCGAATCCAAGACCGTCCTGGCATCGGGTGTGGTGATCGCCGGCCTGTTCATCGGCATCAACAACACGCTCATCACCGAGACCGTGATGAAGGCGGCCCCGGTCGAGCGCGGCGTAGCGTCGGCGGCCTACAGCTTCCTGCGCTTCGGCGGCGCCGCGATCGCGCCGTGGCTGGCCGGGGTGCTCGGCGAGCAGGTCAGCGTGCACCTGCCCTACTGGGTGGGCGCGGCCGCGGTGCTGGCCGGCGCCGGTGTGCTGGCTCTGACGCGACCGCACCTGACCGGAATCGACGTCGAGGAGTCCGAGCTCGACGAGCTGACCGACGAGGCCACCGCGGTCACCGTCGGCAGCGACACCTAGCCGCCGGCGGGCGAATCCCGCCCCGAGCGCCGGCCACGCTCCCCACAATGGGTGACATGTCGCAACAGTTCGACGGCGAGGCCCGGTTGTCGTGGGTTCTGGCCGGACTGGCCGGCGTGCTGGGGGCAGCCGCGTTCACCCATTCGGCGGGGTACTTCGTAACCTTCATGACCGGCAATACCGAGCGGGCGTTCCTCGGGCTCTTCCAGGGTGAGGAGTGGCTGGCGATCGGGGCCGCACTGCTGTTGCTCTCCTTCGTCGGCGGGGTGGTGATCGCATCGTTGTGCCGTCGTCACCTCTGGGTGAATCACCCCCATGGCGCGACCGTGCTGACGACGCTTGCGCTGGTGGTGTCCACCGTGGTCGACCTCATCGAGCGCGGCTGGACGGCCCGCGATGTTCCGTACGTCCCAATCCTGTTCGTGGCCTTCGGTATCGGCGCATTGAACACGTCGTTCGTCAAGGATGGCGAGGTGTCGATCCCGCTGAGTTACGTGACCGGCACTCTGGTCAAGCTCGGCCAGGGCATCGAACGCCACATCAGCGGAGGCCAACTCAGCGATTGGCTGGGCTATTTCCTGCTCTGGGCCGGTTTCGCCGGCGGAGCCGTCATCGGTGGCTTCATCAGCGTGGTGGTGAGCGGTTCGCAGATGCTGCTGGTGGCCACCGTCGTCTGTGCGATCACCGCGGCGTACACGTATTTCTACTTCGATCGTCACGCGTTGTTGAAATAGCGCGCGGAGTCGGCCCGCTGTTCTTTGGCCCGCTCGCCGCGATTGACGTGAGGGTCGTGATTCGGCGAGATTCACGACCCTCACGTCAATCTCGACGCGCCACACCCGCCTACAACGCGAACAACAGGAACTGCGTCACCTGGGTCGGCGAGAAATTGTCGTCGCTGACCGCGATCACCGACTGCCGACCGTCGGCCAGCTTGGGCCCCAACGTGATTCCCTCGATGTTGTCCAGAGGTGTCAGACCTGGCGTGGTGGTCAGATCAGCCAGCAGCGTCTTGGTCATCTCTGTGGAGCCCTCGACGACGTCGGCCCGGTAGATGCGCACCGCGACGTGCGTGCCGTAACCACGCTCGATCACCAGAAAGCTGCTGTCGTCGAGCGCGACCAGATCCGACAACCCGTTGTCCCCACGCGGCCCGGCGCTGACCGGGTCCAACGGATAGGTGTACTGGCCGTCGACCGCCCCGGACTCCGCGTCGAAGCGGACGACGCGGGTGCGCGCACCGTGCTGCTCATCCGGTGGCGGACCGTCGTCGTAGCCGGGGCCCTCCATCGCCGCCCAGAGATACCGCCCATCCGGTGTGAGCGTGAGCCCTTCCAGCGTGCTGTTGCGTCGCGGACCGTGTTCGGCGGCCGACATCCGAAACCCGTCGGGAAGGGCGAACCCGCCGATGAAGCTGCCGTCGAGGCCTGCGGTCCGCACCCACGGGTCCAGCAGGATCGGCGCACCCGGCCCCTCGACCCGCCGCTCCCCCTCGCTGGTCCAGTACAACCGCTGTCTGCGCGCATCGAAGGCGATGGCCTCGGGGTCGGGCGGCACCACCGGTGGCTGTGCATCGATGTTCAACGGGCCGAACGGCTGTGCGTCACGGTCCAGCAACGGACGGGTGGCGACGAACTCGACGTCACCGATACCGTTGTCCAACAGCGTGATCCGCGCGGTGTAGAACCGTGCGGGGCCTTTGGCGGAGCGGTCGTCGCTGATGACGTAGTACAGGTCGGCGGCCTGGTCATAGCTGATTCCCGACAATCCGCCGATCACCGTGCCGTCCAGCACCGCGCCGGAAGGCACCTGTCGCTGGCCGAGGTAGTCCAGTTGCGGCGTGGCGTGCGCCGGACCACATGCCGACAGCACCAGGGCGCCGGCCAACAGGATTCGACGCAGCATCAGGTGATGACGGCGCCGACCAGGATGCCGGCGGCATAGGTGGCCGCGATCGCGACCGCCCCGAACAGCAGTTGCCGCAGCCCCGCGATGGCCACCGGCTTGCGGGTGAACGTCGCCGCCACCCCGCCGGCGATCAACAGACCCACCCCGCCGCAGGCCAGCCCGGCCCACAACGACTCGAAGCCGAGCAGATACGGGATGAGCGGGATGATCGCGCCGATCGCGAACAACACGAACGACGAGCCGCCGGCTATCCACGGCGACGGCTTCTCCGTCGGGTGGACTCCCAGTTCCTGCACGAGATGAAAGTTCAGGGCCCGGTGCTCGTCGCGGTGGATCTCCTCGCTCGCCTTCACCGCGGTTTCGGGCGTCATCCCCATCTCTTGGAGCATGGCCACCAGTTCGGCCTGCTCGGCCTCGGGGTACTTGCGGAACGACCTGCGCTCGACCTTGACCTCGGAATCGACCTGCTCGTTGGCGGTGGTCACCGAGGTGTATTCGCCCAGCGCCATCGAGAAGGCGCCGGCCAGCAGGCCGGCCACGCCACTGAGCACCACGGTCTGGGCCGAGGCGCTGGCCCCGACACCGGCGATCAACGCGGTGTTGCTGACCAGACCGTCCATGGCCCCGAAGGTCGCCGCGCGTAGCCACCCGCCCGTCACATCCGCATGCCTGTGATGACTCACATGGGGCAAGCCGGTGGGAGACAGTGACTTACCGACCGAGTCCGGCATGCCGCCAGTCTTTCGCGGCGAGGTCGAGGTTGTCCAGGAAGGCTTGCCTTCCTGAACAGATCCAGGGGCAACCGTCGTATAACCACCGCCACACGCGTTACCGTCGGATATGACCTCCACTGCCGAGCATCTGCGAAACACGCTGGACGGCCGTTGGCGCGACGTCAAGAACGCCATGCGGACCACGCTGTCGGACGAGATCTTCCGACCGCACTACACCCCCAATACAGTGATCGCCCGGGCCAAGGTGACCGAGCAACTCAAGATCATGGCGGCGGCCGGGGCTGCCGAAGATGGGTTCCGCAAGGAGCACGGCGGCAACGGCGACGTCGGCGCAGCCATCACCCAGATCGAGATGCTGGCCATGAGCGACCTGTCCCTGATGGTCAAGGCCGGGGTGCAGTGGGGCCTGTTCGGCGGAGCCATCGAGAACCTGGGCACCGAACGCCACCACAAGGCCTATGTGCGCCGGCTGATCGACCTGGACGTGCTGGGCTGTTTCGCGATGACCGAAACCGGCCACGGCAGCGACGTGCAATCCCTGGAGACCACCGCGACCTACGATGCGGCGACCCAGGAATTCGTCATTCACTCCCCAACCCCCACCGCGCGCAAGGACTATATCGGCGGCGCCGCCGAGACTGCCAGAGTTGCAGCGGTTTTCGCACAGCTGATCACCCCGGACGGTGAAGGCCACGGGGTGCACTGTTTGGTGGTGCCGATCCGTGACGACATGGGCAACGACATGCCCGGGGTGACGACGTCGGACTGCCACTACAAGGGCGGCCTACCTGGCGTCGACAACGGCCGCATCGTGTTCGACCACGTACGGGTTCCGCGGGAGAACCTGCTGAACCGCTACGCCGATGTCGCGCCCGACGGCACGTACACCTCACCGATCGAGAACCCGGGGCGCCGGTTCTTCACGATGCTGGGGACCCTGATCCGCGGCCGGGTCACCGTCGGCGGCAGCGCCGCGGCGGCGGCGCGGGTGGCACTGGACATCGCCACCCGATACGCGCTGGAACGCAGGCAGTTCGAAGCCCCGAAGAGCACCGAGGAAGTCCTCATCATGGACTACCTGGTGCACCAGCGCCGGCTGCTGCCGCTGATCGCCAAGTCCTACGCGCTGCAGTTCGCCCAGAACGAGCTGGTGGCCAAATGCCATGAGTTGCAGACCTCCGACGATCCCGACGCCGAGGAGCAGCGCGAACTGGAAGCCCGCGCGGCGGGCCTGAAAGCCGCCAACACCTGGCACGCCAGCCGCGCCATCCAGGAGGCTCGCGAAGCCTGCGGCGGCGCAGGCTATCTCGCCGAGAACCGGCTGATCGCCCTGCGCGCCGACACCGACGTGTTCACCACCTTCGAGGGCGACAACCATGTGCTCACCCAACTGGTGGCCAAGGAGCTGCTCACCGCCTACGCCGACGACATCAAGGGCATGAGCCCGGTCGAATGGGTCCGGTTCGCGGCCAACTACGCCGGCGAGCGCGTACTCAAACGCACTGCCGCGGAGACCATCATCCAGACCGTCCTGGATGCCCGTCAGGACAACGAGGAGGAAGGCAGCCTGTTCAACCGCGGCACCCAGGTCAAGATGTTCGAGGACCGCGAGGAGTACATCCTGGCCTCGGTGGCGCGGCGGCTGCAGGGCAAGGCCAAGGAGATGTCGGCCTTCGACGCGTTCAACGCCGTGCAGGACCACGTGCTGCATGCCGCTCAGGCGCACATCGACCGGGTCGTCCTGGAAGCGTTCGTCGCCGGGATCGACGCCTGCGAGGACGACACCGCCCGCGAACTCCTCAACAATGTCTGCGATCTGTACGCGCTGTCGGTGATCGAGGGCGACAAGGCCTGGTTCATCGAACACCGCTACCTGTCCACCGAACGTGCCAAGGCCGTGACACGCGGGATCAACGAACGATGCCGCTCACTGCGCCCGCACGTCGAAACGCTCGTCGACGGGTTCGGTATCCCCGAGCAGTTGCGCTACGCGGCGATGCTCGACCCCGCCGAGCTGGTCAACGGCTGAGGCGCCTCATGGCTTCGGAATCGGGTCGACGGCAACCAGTTTGCCGTCGTCCCCGATCCGGAACCGAACGGTGGCGATTCCGGTAGGCGACTTGGGTGAGTCGTGGCCCTGCTGCCACTGGTAGTTCACCACCACGCTGTCGTCGGCGTTGGTGACCACGTTGATGTAGGGCCGCGGCTCCGGGGTGGCCGGGCCGATGGGGGTCTGCCGGTCGAAGAACAGCAGCTGCCCGACGCTGTTGGGATCGGGGTTGGTCTGGCCCACCTGCACCCAGTACAGCCGGCAGTTGCTGGTGTGCCCGGTGCCGATCTGGGTCCATTCCTTGCCTGCTGCGGGTGCGGGCAGTTTGGCGATCTGATCGGCGACCGTGTCGGCGCTGGGGCCGTCCGACGGCGCGCAGGTATCGGGCTTCGGCGGCGGCGCGGACGACGGACTCCAGCCGCAACCAACCGCGAGGAAACCGACGAAGGCGACGATGGCGATCAGCCGTGGGTGCACTCCCCAAGGGTAGCCAATCAGACCGGCTCAGCGAGTGGGCTGACGGCGGCGCGTCGATAGGTGACACTGTTGGCGATCTGACTCACGATCCGTATCGCGATCGGTCAAAGGACCACCGCGTGCGACCACTGACCCCAAGGAGACACTGATGGCTTGGTTCCTCGCCATGGAAGGCCCCGCCAACAAGGCCGTGCTGTACCAACTGCAGGAATCAGTCAACGTCCAACAGATCGCCGAGGAGATGGCCAGCGCGGCCACCCTCGACCGCGCGGTCCCCGTCCCCGCCGTACTGGCGAACAACCGGCAACAGGTGACGGTGTACGTGCGGCCTGCGGCTTGGGGCGTGTGGACGTTCTACCAACTGTCCGAAGAGGAGCGGAAAGCTCTCGCGTCGGCGTCCAATCCACTGGTGGAGGCGCTTACCCAGGCGGCCCGTCAGGCCCAGACCCGACCCCAATCCTAGGGACTGAGGTTTGGAGAACTTGCTCCCCCGATTGGACTCGAACCAATAACCGCCCGATTAACAGTCGGGAGCTCTGCCAATTGAGCTACAGGGGACTACCTTCCGCGGAAGCTCCGCGGCCGAGCGTTGACTCTAGCGTACGGACCGCCGCCGCCGCCAACTCGCTCCCAGACGGGCGCGTCGGGGCGGCGGTGAGGCAGGATGGAGCACAACACCTGTCGTCTGGGAGGGAACGCTGTGATCCGCTATGCCGCCGTGATCGCCGTCGGCTACGTGCTGGGCGCCAAGGCCGGGCGACGCCGCTATGAGCAGATCGCCAGTACCTATCGTGCGGTGACCGCCAATCCGGCCACCAAAGCGGTGATCGACGCCGGACGACGCAAGATCGCCAAGCAGGTGTCACCGGACCCGCAGTTCCTCACGCTGACCCCCATAGACGCAGAAACGTCGGTGTACTCCACCAAGGAGTCCACCGACGCGTCAGCGAAACGTAGCCGGTAGGGGCTAGCCGATCCCCTGGTTGATCGACGTGCCCGGCAGCAGCGGGCCGGTCACCACACCGTTCTGCCCGACGCCGACCCACGGCGTGCCCACGTTGGCGGGCATCCCGTTGGAGTAGGACAGGCACTTGCCGTCCTCCTTGTTCCCGAACCAGGCCAGGCAGGCCGGCTGGGCCGAGACCTCGGGGCCGGAGGTGGAGGTTGCGAGGAACGCCGGGGCAGCCGCGGCCGCCCCTGCGACCAGCGCGAATGCGCCGACTGCAACGTAACGCCGCGTCTGCGTGCTGAACAGTGTCACCGGGATTGCCTCTTTCGCGTGTAGGGGCCCGACTGCGCTCACCCTATCGCGATGTGGGTGATCACGCAGTCAGGTCGTCGCCGCTGGCCTGTTCGAGCAGGCTGCGTCGGTAGGACTCCATGGCCACAAGGTCACCGAACAGAGCGTGATATTCGTCTCCCTGCTCCACCGGCGACATACGTTGCAGCTTGGACTTCACCTCGGCGATCTGGCGGCCCACCCAGACTTCCTGCAGGCGGGCCAGCACGCTGCTGATGTAGCGCGGCAGGTGCTCGTCGTCCTCGACGTTGATGGCCTCGACGCCCAGCTCGTTGACCAGGCCGGCCGCCGCGGGCGATGTGGTCTGCTCGCGGACGGCCTCGATCCACTGCGCCCCGGATTTGCCCGAAGCCACGCCGCCCGCCGCCTCGATCGCCGACCGCACCGCGGCGTACCCGGTGTGGGTGAAGCTCTCGACGGTCAGCGAGTCGAACACCGGTCCGGCGATCGCCGGATACTGCAGAGCGGCCTTGAGCGCCTCGCGCTGCGGCCACAGCGTCGGATCGGTGGGATCGGGGCGGCCGATGTGTTCCGGTACCGGGGTCTGCCTGTGTCTTGCCTGTTGCCGGGCGGGCTGACGCCGCGAGTCCTTGCGGCCGCCACTGGCGTCCTCCCGCACCCGCCCGATCACCTGGGCGACGTTGTCCCAGCCGACCCAGCCGGCCAGCTGCCTGGCGTACTCGTCGCGCAGGGTCCGGTCCTTGATGCGGGCCGCGATCGGCACGCAGCGCCGCAGCGCCGCCACCCGGCCCTCGGCGCTGTCCAGGTCATGTTCGGCCAGTGCGCTGCGAATCACGAACTCGAACAACGGAGTTCGCCGCGCCACCAGGTCGCGCACCGCGCCGTCGCCGGAGCGCAACCGAAGATCGCACGGATCCATCCCGTCGGGGGCCACCGCCACGAACGACTGCCCGGACAGGTTCTGCTCGCCCTCGAACGCCTTCACCGCGGCAGCCTGGCCGGCGGCGTCACCGTCGAACACGTAGATCAACTCGCCACGGAAGAAGCTGTCGTCCATCATCAGCCGGCGCAGCATCGACAGGTGCTGCTCACCGAACGCGGTGCCACACGACGCCACCGCGGTGGTCACCCCGGCCATGTGCATGGCCATCACATCGGTGTAGCCCTCGACGACGACGGCCTGATGCCCCTTGGCGATGTCACGTTTGGCGCGGTCCAGCCCGAAGAGCACCTGCGACTTCTTGTACAGCACGGTCTCGGGGGTGTTGACGTACTTGGCCTGGTTCTGGTCGTCGTCGAACAACCGGCGCGCGCCGAAGCCGATGGTCTCGCCCGAGGACACCCGGATGGGCCAGAGCAACCGGCGATGGAACCGGTCCATCGGCCCGTGCTTGCCCTCCCGGCTCAGCCCGGCCGCCTCCAGCTCCTTGAACTCGAAACCCAAGCGCCGCAAGTGCTTTGTCAGCGTGTCCCACCCCGACGGCGCGAAGCCGCATCCGAACTGGGCAGCCGCGGCGGCGTCGAAATTGCGCTCGGTGAGGTACTTGCGCGCCTCGGCGGCTTCGTCTGAGGCCAAAGCCTCGGCGTAGAACTCCTGGGCCGCGGCGTTGGCGGCCAGCAGCCTGCTGCGGCTGCCCCGGTCGCGCTGGACGTTGGTGGTCGACGCGCCGGTGTAGGTGACGGTGTAGCCGACCTTGTCGGCCAACAACTCGACCGCCTCGACGAACGTGACGTGCTCGATCTTCTGGATGAAGGCGTACACGTCGCCGCCCTCGCCACAGCCGAAGCAATGGAAGTGACCGTGGTTCGGCCGCACGTGGAACGACGGGGACTTCTCGTCGTGGAACGGGCAAAGGCCCTTCATCGAGTCGGCCCCGGCCCGCCTCAGCTGGACGTAGTCGCCGACGACATCTTCGATCCGGACCTTTTCACGGATGGCCGCGATATCGCGATCTGAAATCCGGCCGGCCACCGGCCTAGTCTATGCGTGCCCGGAGGCGGCGTTGAGCGGGTTCGCCGCCACCTGGGGAAGGATGTGAACTGCGGTGACAAAACTCCCACCCGACTGGATCGAACGCGACGACCGCCGGGTCGCCTTCACCGCCTACGGGCCCGACTCCGGGATGCCGGTGCTGTTCATCGCCGGTGCAGGATGCGGCCGGCTGATGAGGTTCGGCGAACAGCACCTGGAGAACCACCACGTGCGGTTGATCTCGGTGGACCGGCCCGGGATCGGTGCGTCTGGTCCCGACCCGGACAAGACTTTCGACAGTGTCGCCGCGGACTTGGCCGCGGTGATCGATACCGTCGCGGGCGTCCCGGTGCCGGTTGTCGCCAACTCTCAGGGCGCACCGTTCGCGCTCGCCCTGGCCGAGACCGGGCGGATCGACGGACTGGTGCTGGTATCGCCGATCGATGATCTCGGCTATCCGCCGGTGACCGCGCTGTTGACCCCGCCACACCGCGAATTCGTGACGGCGATCGCCGCCGATCCGGACGGCGCCGAGCACGATCTCTCCGGCTACACCGCTACCGCACTCTTCGACATGATCATGACCGACTATCCGGTATCCGACCGCGTCGTCTACGACGATCCCGGCTTTCGCACCATGTTGCGGGCGGCCCTTGTCGACGGATTCGCCCAGGGGCCGGCCGGATACGCCCGCGACACCGTGCTGGCGACTACACCGTGGCCGGCGCATCTGCTGACTCCCGCCACCGATGTGCAGTTGTTGTTCGGCAGCGACGACACCGTGCACTCCCCCGATCTCGGCATCACCCTGGCCGGCCGGATACCCGGAGCCAGTCGAACCGTCGTCGACGGTGTGGGCGGCGCGTTGCTGTGGGCGTACCCCGATCTGGTGCTGCGCCGGTTGAGAACCTAGTCGGACATCGGCCTGGGCGAGCGTGCCTCGTGCACTCGCTCCAGCCGGCTCTCGGTGTAGGACGCAATCTGGTCGACCACCACGCGCAGCCGGGCGCCGTCGTCGGCCGCGAGGTCGAACTCGGGCGCGAACTGTGGGTCCAGACTGCCCGGCGCCTGCGCCCACAATGCGAGGGCCACTTCGTGGATGAGCGTGCGCTGATCGGCCTGGATCTGCAGGTGCCGGTGGTCGGACATGATGAACTGCAGCGCCAGCATCTTGAGCAGCACCACCTCGGCGCGGACCAGCGGCGGGACGGTCAGGTCGGCATCAAAACGACGTAGCACCGCTCCGCGATCCCCGGCGACCGCCCGGGTCTGGGTGATCGCCGCATTGGCAAAGCGGCCGACGAGTTCACTGGTCAGGGTCTTCAGCGCCACCGAGGACGCCAGGGTGCCGTCGTACTTCCCTACTGCGGCCACCACCGGAACATGTGACAGCCGCTCGGCGGCGGCCAGCAGGTCGTCGTGACTGACCGTGGGAAAGGACCTGGCGCCCAGATCCGCCAGCGAGGCGGCGGCATCGGGATCGCCGAGCACCCGCAGGTCGATGCGTCCGGAGATGACGCCGTCCTCGACGTCGTGCACCGAATAGGCGACGTCGTCGGCCCAGTCCATCACCTGGGCCTCCAGGCACGGCCGCTCGGCGGGTGCGCCGGCTCGCACCCAGGCGGCGGCATCGGCGTCGTCGTCGTAGAAGCCGTACTTCTTGCGGGTGCCGAAGCTGGGCCATGGATACTTGGCGACCGCGTCCAGTGCGGCCCGGGTCAGGTTGAGCCCGGCCGAACGCCCCTCGGCATCAAGGACTTTGGGCTCCAGTCGGGTGAGGATCCGGAAGTTCTGCGCGTTGCCCTCGAACCCGCCGAACGGTTTGGCGATCTCGTCGAGGGCACGCTCGCCGTTGTGCCCGTAGGGCGGGTGGCCGATGTCGTGGGCCAAGCCGGCCAGGTCGACCAGGTCGGGATCGCAGCCGAGCCCGATCGCCATGCCGCGTCCGATCTGGGCCACCTCAAGTGAATGGGTGAGCCGGGTGCGCGGGGTGTCACCGTGCCGCGGACCGACCACCTGGGTCTTGTCGGCTAGCCGCCGCAGCGCCGCGCTGTGCAGCACGCGGGCCCGGTCGCGGGCGAAGGCGGTCCGGTGCTCGGAGTCGGTCCCGGGCAGCGCAGCACCCTTGGGCGCCTCGACCACCAGACGTTGCCGGTCGAAGTCGCTGTAGCAGGCCTGCGTATCCCCGTTCACCGACGCACAGTCTGCCAGGAAGCGACGCTGAGACCCCGCAGCGCACTAGATTGACGGTCATGCGTATCGCCCGTGTGCTGTCCATGCTGCTCGCGATCCTGATTGCCGGACTGCTGGTCGCCCCCGGCGCGGCCGCCGAACCGCCGTTGCGGCTGGCCACCCAACTGACCGACAACTCCGGGGCGCTCTCGGCGGCCCAGCGCGGCAACCTCCAGCGCGCGATCGACAGACTCTACGAGGATCGCCACATCAAGCTGTGGGTGATCTTCACCGAGGATTTCTCCGGGCAGGGCCAGGCGGCCTGGGCCCAGAAGACCATGCAGCTGAGCGATTTCGGTGACGACGACGCGCTGCTCGCCGTCGCCACGGTAGACCGGGCGTTCGCCTTCCAGGTGCCCTCCACCGTCACCACCTCGGCCCGCGCCGATGACATCCGGCGCGACAGCATCACCCCGGCCCTTCGCCGTGACGACTGGGCCGGCGCGGCGATCGCAGCAGCCAACGGGCTGAACTCCGAACCCGAATCCCCCGCCGCGCCCGGCATCTCGTGGCCGGGCGTGCTGATCGCCCTCGGGGTGGTGCTGGTTCTGGTCGGTCTGCTGTGGTGGTGGTCGCGCCGTCGCCGGACCAAGCGCCGCCACGCCGAGTTCGAGGCCGCCAAGCGGGTCGATCCGACAGACGCCAACGCATTGGCCGCGGTGCCGCTGGAGGCGCTCGACCAGCTGTCTCGCTCGATCGTGGTCGACGTCGACAATGCCGTGCGCACCAGTGAGGCCGAGCTCGAACTGGCTGTCGAGGAGTTCGGGGCCAAGCGCACCGAGCCGTTCACCGCGGCCCTGGCGAACGCGAAAACCGCCCTGGCCCAAGCCTTCACCGTACGCCAGACCCTCGATGACGACGTGCCCGAGACGCCGCTGCAACAGCGGGAGATGCTGACCCGGGTGGTGGTGTCGGCAGCCACGGCCGACCGTGAGCTCGACGCCCAGAGCCAGGCGTTCGAGCAGCTGCGCGATCTGGTGATCAACGCCCCGACGCGGCTGGACGCCATGACCCAGCAGATGGTCGACCTGACCGCCCGCATCGACCCATCCCGGCAGACCCTGGAAAACTTGCACACCCAGTTCGACGCGGCCGCTCTGACTTCGGTGGCGACGAATGTGGACACCGCCAAAGAGCGGCTGGCGTTCGCCGATCGCAGCATCACCTCGGCCCGCAGCCTGGTATCCCGGCCGGCCACCGACCAGACCGCACTGGTGGACGCGGTGCGCTCGGCCGAGTCAGCCCTGGATCAGACCCGCACCCTGCTCGACGCAGTGGACAGCGCGGCCTCCGATATCAATCGGGCACTGGCCGACCTGCCCGCGGCCATCACCGATATTCAGGCCGGTATCGACCAGGCGAATTCTCTACTGGGGCAACCCGGTACGCCGCAGGCCGACAAACTCGGTGCGGCCCGTGACGCCGCGAAGAAGGCTGCCGACGATGCGACGGCCAACGGGAAGGCCGACCCGCTGGGCACGTTCACCCGGCTGACCAAGGCCGACGCCCAACTCGATCAGCTGCTGGCCGGCGTGCACGAACAGCAGGAAGCTGCCGAGCGGCTGGCCCGGGCGCTGGAGCAGGCCCTGTTCACCGCCCAGTCCCGGATCAAGGCCGTGTCGGACTTCATCGAGACGCGGCGCGGCAGCATCGGACCGGAGGCCCGCACCCGGCTGGCCGAGGCGCAACGGCAGCTTCAGGCCGCCGAAGCCAAGCGGGCCGGCAATCCCAACGAAGCGGTGGCGCACGCCAACGGGGCCTCGACGCTGGCCGCCCAGGCGCAGGGCCTGGCCAATGATGACGTGCGGGCCGCGCAACGGTCGTACACGACGCAGTACGGCGGCGGGGGCGGCTCCGATATGGGCGCCGTACTCGGCGGCATCCTCATCGGCAACGTCCTGCGCGGCGGCGGCGGTTTCGGTGGCGGCTTCGGCGGAGGGTACGGGGGCGGCCGCGGCATGGGGCGCCCGACGTCCTATGGCGGCGCGTCACATTCGTCGGGCCGCAGCTACGGCGGCGGTGGCGGTCGCTTCTGATTCAGCTCTTCGCGCGAGCAATGTCCCCCAATCCGTGGTTTCGGGGGGACATTCACGTCTGCTCGGCTTGATCGGGAGCTAACCGGCGTAGTTCTCCGTGAGGGTGACATTGCCCTTGGGCACCCAGGTACCGTCGCCGCGGCGGAATCCGATCCGGGCGAGCTCCCCGGTATCGGTGTCGATGAAGCGGTAGCCGGTGCCGTGCGGCCGCGCCAAATGCTTGTGGCCCCATTGCCCCATCGCCGCCAGCACGGGCACCAGATCTCGGCCGGCATCGGTCAGAACATAGCGGCTACGGGTGCGATCGCCCGGCTCCCGGTAGTCGACGGCCTCGAGGATGCCGGCCGCCACCAGTTCGGACAGGCGCGCGCTGAGCACATCGGAAGCCACCCCCAGGTGCTGGCGGAACTCGGAGAACCGCGACCGGCCCAGCAGCGCCTCCCGAATGATCAGGATGGCCCACCGCTGCCCCAATACCGACATGGTGCGGGCGATCGGGCAGGCGTCGTCAGTCCACGGATCCGTGCGCATCCTCACATCATAGCTGGGTTGGCAATCCAAACCCAGCCTGATAACTTGGCGAAGGTGACAGTGAGACCGTCAGCAGAGTTGGCCGTCGCCACCAGACGCACGCCGCGTTCTCAACTAGCGGAGCGGAAACCCCTGGCGAGGGCCGGGCGGGCATCACAGCGCCCGTGGGTGGCCGATAGTCGGTCTCGTGATCGCATCTCAATTCGTACGTGCTCGGATGAGCCACGGAATCAAAGGAGATCGACATGACAGCAACGGCAACCCCGGTCGAAGGTGCGACGGCACTGGTGACCGGCGGGCAGCAGGGCCTGGGCAAAGCTATCGTCGACGCGTTGCTGGAAGCCGGTGCGGCCAAGGTGTACTCCACCAGTCGCCGCCCCGGAACCGCGACTGACCCCCGAATCGCGGTGGTGGAAGCCGATGTCACCGATGGAGATTCGGTGCGACGGCTGGTCGAGATCGCCGGTGACGCCACCATTGTGGTGAACAACGCCGGAGTGCTCGGCGGCCAGTCGTTGCTACACGACGACGTTGAAGATATCCGTGCGGTGCTCGAGACCAACCTGTTCGGCGCGCTGCGCGTCACTCAGGCTTTCGCACCCAAACTGGCCGGCCGCAGCGGCACCATCGTCAACATCGCGTCCGTACTGTCATGGCTGCCCGGCTTTGGCTCCTACGGAGTGTCGAAGGCCGCCCTGTGGTCGGCGACCAACTCGCTGCGCCTGGAACTGCGCGAACAAGGCACCAACGTGATCGGGGCGTACCTCGGCTACACCGACACTTCCATGATCGCCGACCTCGACGTACCCAAGAACGACCCCGCTGACGTCGCACGCCAGATCGTCGACGGAATCATCTCCGGTGCGCCCGAAGTACTCGCCGACGACCTCACCCGTCAGGTGCACGCACCCTTGTTCGCGGCCTCGTAGGAGAACTCCGTCATGTCGACGTATCGGGCCTATCAAGTGACGGGCCAACGCAATTTCGAGCTGGTCGAACGCCAGCTGGTCCCGCCCGAGCCCGGCCAGGTGCGGATCCGGACGCTCACCTGCGGCGTGTGCCACAGTGACGTCCTCGCGGTTGAGGGCCAACGACCCGATCCGCAGCAGCCCATCGTCCCTGGCCATGAGATCGTCGGGATCATCGATGCGGTTGGTGACGGGGTGGGCAACTGGGCTGTGGGCGACCGAGTCGGATTGGGATTCCTCGGCGGACAGTGCAATTCGTGCGACTTCTGTCGGCGCGGCGACTTCGTCAACTGCACCGATCAACCGCTGCCGGGCACCAGCACGGACGGCGGATACGCGGAGATCGTCTACGCCCGCGCCACCGGACTGGTACGCGTCCCCGACGGACTCGATGCCTCGGTGGCTGCCCCCCTGCTCTGCGCGGGTGTCACGGTGTTCAATGCGCTTCGCGGGACCTCAGCCCAGCCTGATGCGCTGGTCGCGGTGCAGGGCCTGGGCGGCCTGGGCCACCTGGGTGTGCAATACGCCAAGAAGCTCGGGTACCGGGTTGCAGCGATCGCACGCGGATCGGAAAAGGCCGCACTGGCAACCACTCTCGGTGCCGACCACTATATCGACAGTGCGGCTGATGATCCAGGTGCAGCGCTGACCGCCCTGGGGGGTGCGACCGCCATCGTCGCGACCGCGGCCAGCGGCGCCTCCATGAGTCCGCTCGTGGCCGGTCTGCGTCCGCGTGGTCAACTGGTCGTCGTCGGTGCCGCCCCGGATCCCATCGAGGTCAACACCGCTGACTTGATCTTCGGCGGGCGCAGCATCGTCGGCAGCCTGACCGGCTCGGCGGCCGACAACGAGGACAATCTCGCTTTCAGCATGGACAACGGCATCGCCCCGATGGTCGAAGCGATGCCGTTCGAGGATGCACCGAAGGCCTTTGACCACATGATGTCCGGTCACGCGCGGTTCCGGGTGGTCCTGGAGATCGGAGCCCGATGAGTACCACCGTCGAGCATCCGAACCGGCGGCTGTTGATCAGCCTGCCCGACGACTACGAGCAAGCCCGTACCCGGTACGAAGCTCTCGTTCCCGCAGTCGACATGGCGGCCTTCGCGGCGACATCGACCTGGGACGAAGTGTTGGCCGAGGCGAAAGCTCAGGCCCCTCACGGGTTCCTGCGCTACTTCCGCATCGACATCGCCCCGACGATGCTCGGATCGGCGGCAACCTGGCCTGCCACCCAATACCTGATGGGCAATCACACGATCGCCGAACGCATGTATCGCCACGATCCCGGCATCATGCTGCACGCACCGCTGCGCACCCTGCTCTACGAAAGCCCCGACGGCACCGTGTTCGCCGTCGATCAGCCCAGCCTGCTGTTCGCCAGCTATGACAAACCCGAAATCGCATCCGTCGGAATGGAACTCGACGCGCTGTTGGCAACACTGATCGGCCTGCTGGGCGGCGACATCCCCGAGGAACTGCAAGGACACCAGGCATGACGACCATGTCCGCGATCGGCTCGTTCAACGCTCTGCCGGTCGATGACCCGCAGGCGTTGCAGGACATCACCGCCGACGTTCCCGAGCTACGTCCGCACGATGTGCTGGTGCGGGTTTTGGCGGTCTCGGTCAACCCCGTCGACATCAAACGCCGTGCCGGACTTTCGGCTTCGGCTACCCCGACCATCCTCGGCTACGACGCAGCCGGTGTCGTCGAGGCAGTCGGCCCGGAGGTGGCCACTCTCGCCGTCGGCGACGAGGTCTGGTATGCCGGCGATATCAGCCGGCCCGGCACCAACGCTGAATTCCACGCCGTCGACGAGCGCATCGCCGCCCGCAAGCCGCAGTCGCTGTCGTTCGCGGACGCCGCAGCGCTACCGCTGACCACCATCACGGCGTGGGAGACACTGTTCGAGCGTTTCGCCTTGACCGCCGGCTCGACCGGTGACCTGCTGGTGCTCGGCGCAGCCGGCGGCGTCGGGTCCATCATGATCCAACTGGCGAAAACACTCACCAAGACCCGCGTCATCGCGACCGCGAGCCGCGAACCCTCCCGCACCTGGGCGACCAATCTGGGTGCCGACGTGGTCATCAACCACCACAATCTGCGTGACGAGGCACTCGCGACCGCACCGGACGGAATCGACTACCTGTTCTCCCCCCACTCGGCGGGCAACGTCGACACCTACGCCGAAATCATGCGGCCATTCGGCCACATCACCGCAATCGACGAGCCACCGGGGCTGGACCTGGTCGCCCTGAAAGAGAAGAGCATCGCCTGGCACTGGGAACTGATGTTCACCCGGTCGTTGTTCGGCTTCGACATGAGCTACCAGCAGGAGTTGCTCACGCGCACAGCACAGCTGGTGGACGACGGGAAGCTGCGCAGCACCGTCACCAAGACCATCGCCAGTTTCGACGCCGAGGGGCTACGGCAGGCCCACCGCGATGTGGAGTCGGGCCGCATGGTGGGGAAGGTTGTCGTCACCCGTTAGCAGCGCGAGCAGACGCGAAGGTGCCCAAAACCGATGGTTTAGGGGCACATTCGCGTCTGCTCAGCGGGAAAGGGTCAAGCCCCCTTGAGCCGTACGGCCAGGTAATCCGACACCTTGTCCAGCGCGATGCGCTCCTGGGTCATGGCGTCGCGCTCACGGATGGTGACCGCGTTGTCCTCCAGGGTGTCGAAATCGACTGTCACGCAATACGGCGTGCCGATCTCGTCCTGGCGACGGTAGCGCCGGCCGATCGCGCCGGCGTCATCGAACTCGACGTTCCAGTACTTCCGGAGCTCGGCGGCCAGATCTCGGGCCTTGGGCGACAGGTCGGCGTTGCGCGACAACGGCAGCACCGCGGCCTTGACCGGGGCCAGCCGCGGGTCGAGCTTGAGTACGGTGCGCTTGTCCACGCCGCCCTTGGCGTTGGGAGCCTCGTCCTCGGTGTAGGAGTCGACCAGGAACGCCATCAGCGAGCGGGTCAGGCCGGCCGCCGGCTCGATCACGTAGGGCACGTAGCGGGTGTCGGTGCCCTGGTCGTAGAACGACAGGTCGGCACCGGAATGCTTTGAGTGCGTGGACAAGTCGAAGTTCGTGCGGTTGGCGATGCCCTCCAGCTCACCCCACGGGTTGCCGGCGAAACCGAACTTGTACTCGATGTCGACCGTGCCGTCGGAATAGTGCGACAACTTCTCCTTGGGGTGGTCGTAGAGGCGCAGGTTGTCCCGGTTGATGCCGAGGTCGACGTACCACTGCAGCCGGGTCTCGATCCAGTACTTGTGCCACTCACCCGCCGTCGAGGGCTCGACGAAGAATTCCATCTCCATCTGCTCGAACTCGCGGGTGCGGAAGATGAAGTTGCCCGGCGTGATCTCGTTGCGGAAGCTCTTGCCGATCTGGCCGATGCCGAACGGCGGCTTCTTGCGCGCGGTGGTGACCACGTTCGCGAAGTTCACGAAGATGCCCTGGGCCGTCTCCGGACGCAGGTAGTGCAGCCCCTCCTCGGACTCGATCGGGCCGAGGTAGGTCTTGAGCATCATGTTGAAGTCGCGCGGCTCGGTCCACTGACCCTTGGTGCCGCAGTCAGGGCAGACGATCTCGTCCATCGGCACCGAATCCGGGTCCTCGAGACCCTTCTTCAACGCGTACGCCTCCTGCATGTGGTCCTGCCGGTGCCGCTTGTGGCAGTTCAGGCACTCCACCAGCGGGTCGTTGAAGACGTCGACGTGGCCGGAGGCCACCCACACCTGGCGCGGCAGAATGATCGCGCTGTCCAGGCCGACGACGTCGTCGCGTCCGGTGACCATGGACTTCCACCACTGGCGCTTGATGTTCTCCTTGAGCTCGACACCGAGCGGGCCGTAATCCCACGCGGACTTGGTGCCGCCGTAGATCTCACCGGACTGGAAGACCAGGCCACGGCGTTTCGCCAGGTTCGCAACGGTATCGATGATGGATGCCACGGTGCATCAGCGTAGCGACCAGCGTGCCGCCAGCGATAATCCGCCGCGACCGCGGGAGCGTTTGACATGCGATATCGCGCATGTATTCTGACCCGTAATGGAAACGATTTCCAATATCACGGTAAATCAACACGACGACGCTCGCGAGCACAAAGCCGCCCCGGCATCGGAGATGCCGTCGCGTGAGGTCCTCGACACCGCAGGCGAGCTGCTGCGTGCGCTGGCCGCGCCACTGCGGATCGCCATCGTCCTGCAGCTGCAACAGTCCCAGCGCTGCGTCCACGAATTGGTCGACGCACTCGCCGTGCCGCAGCCGCTGGTGAGCCAGCACCTGCGGATTCTCAAACAGGCCGGGGTGGTGGCCAGCGAACGCGCGGGACGTGAGGTCCTTTATCGCCTCGTCGACCATCACCTGGCCCACATCGTCGCCGACGCGGTCGCGCACGCCAGCGAGGAACAGCGGTGACGGGGGCGGTCCGGTCCACCAGGCAGCGCGCGGCCATCGCCGACCTGCTCAACGAAACCGAGGGATTCCGCTCAGCTCAGGAGCTGCACGACGAGCTACGCCGCCGCGGCCAGGGCATCGGCCTGACCACGGTGTACCGCACCCTGCAGGCCATGGCCACCACCGGCAGCGTCGACACGTTGCGCACCGACACGGGCGAGTCGGTCTACCGGCGTTGCTCGGACGACCATCACCACCACCTGGTGTGCCGGGCGTGCGGCGCGACCGTCGAGATTTCCGGTGGCCAGGTCGAAGCCTGGGCCGCTGACGTGGCCCGCGAGCACGGTTTTTCCGACGTCAGCCACACCATCGAGATCTTCGGGATGTGCCGCGGCTGCGGCGACGGGGTCCAGTAGGCAGGGCGGACTCGACGCTCAACCCGACAGGACGCGGTAACCCAGCGTGTAACCGATGCTCCCGGGCACCCCGTTGACGGGGATATCGAGGAACTTCTCGTTGGGTTTGTTGATGTCGACGGCCTCGATGATCTGATCGCCGAGTGCTTGGTTGGCCGGCCCGGTGAGGCCGATGTGGATCTGCGTATCGCTGGTGAATCCCACGAACATCTGGTTGTCGAACTCGAAGAGGTTTCGCTCGAGTTCGCCGTTCGGCTCCAGCTGCACGGTGGTTCGCAGGAAACGGTCGCCGTTGGGGAGGAACACCACGAAGTTCACCTGCTTGGGAAATTGCAACGGCCCGGTCAGGTCCATCAGCTTGAGAAGCGGAAACGCCATTTCAAAACCCCCTGTTGGCATTGAGTAGATGCGTCACCGATCCTTCAGCCCTCAGAACGTCCACGGCGTGCGTAGTCGACTACCTGACTTTGCACCGGCGGGTGCTGAGAACGAAAGCGCCCGCCCTACAGGGGTTCTCCGACTTGAACGCGACGGATTCAGACCCGGTCGCGCGCCAGGGCCAGCACGGTGTCACGGGTCAGCGGGGCGAGCTCGATGTCCCCGGGCGCATTGAGGTCGATCCAGGTCATCTCGGCGATCTCGGCCTGCGGCTGCGGCTCGCCGTCCAGGCTCACCAGGTAGAGCCACGCATCGACGCAGTGGCCGGGTTCATTGGCTGCCGGCGCACTGTGGCGGCCGAGCTCTTCGGCTTCGGGCAGCGCGAATCCGACCCCGAGTTCCTCGCGGACCTCCCGGGCCAGGGCCTCGATCGGCTTCTCCCCCGGTTCGATCTTCCCGCCCGGCTGCATGAATGCCGTCGTGCCGCCCTTGCGGACCACCAGCAGCCGCTCACGCTCGTCGAGCACCACTGCGGCGACGATGCGGATGACGCGGTCACCTCGGCTCCTCGCGCGAGCGTTCGTCGGCGGAGTCACGACATCAGGTCCCGGCGGACATCGGCGCCGGTGGCCAGAACCATGAGAATCAGCGTGCGCAGCGCGTCGTCGGTGAGCCCGGCCGCCGGGAAGTTGTAGCGCAGCATCACGTCGGCGACCTTCTTGGCCGGCCGCTTGCGCGCAGCGCCCTTGGGTGTCGCGCCGTTGGTCGGTGTCTCGACCAATTTCTCCACCAACACCACCGTGCCCAGCATGGTCTTGCTGGCATGGTCGGACACCCGTTCGCGAATCTTGTTGTTCAGGGGCAGATCCCAGGCCAGCGGCTGGGTCAGCGAGACCATCTCCAGGTCCTCGGCGATGGCCACCACCCGCACCGAGGCCACCGAACCGTCGACGGTCACCGTCAACGCGCCGTCCTCTTCCTCGACGACGGACATCACCTCGCCGAGCGCCGAGGACAGCCGCTGCAGGAGGCCGGGCATGTCAGGCCCTGCCAAATCGACGGTTGCGGTTCACGTACTCCTCGCACGCCGCCCACAGGTCGCGCCGGTCGTAATCCGGCCACAGCTTGTCCTGGAACACGAACTCGGCGTAGGCCGACTGCCACAGCAGGAAGTTGCTGGCCCGCTGCTCCCCCGACGTCCGGATGAACAGGTCCACATCGGGGATGTCGGGACGGTGCAGATGTTTGGCGAAGGACGCCTCGCTGATCCGGCCCGGGTTGATCTTGCCCTCGGCGGCTTCGGCGGCCAGCGCCTGTGCGGCCTCGACGATCTCGGTGCGCCCGCCGTAGTTCACGCAGTAGTTGACCGTGATGACGTCGTTGCCGACCGTCATCTCCTCGGCGATGTCGAACTCCTTGATGACGCTGCGCCACATCCTGGGCCGCGACCCGACCCAGCGCATGTTCACGCCCATGGCGTTCAGGTTCTCCCGGCGGCGGCGCACCACCTCCCGGTTGAAGCCCATCAGGAACCGGACCTCTTCGGTGCTGCGCTTCCAGTTCTCGGTGGAGAACGCGTAGACGCTGAGGTGTTTGATGCCCAGTTCGATGGCGCCGCAGGTGATGTCGATCAGCACCGCCTCGCCCATCTTGTGTCCCTCGGTGCGGCCCAGACCACGCTGGGTGGCCCAGCGACCGTTGCCGTCCATCACGACGGCGACGTGATTGGGCACCTGGTCGGCTGGGATCCGGGGCGCGACCGCCTTGGACGTGTGCTGGGGCGGGCGGGCGAAGCGGCCGTTGGTGCCGGCCGGAATCTCCGGGAAGACGACGGGCCAGGTCGAGGTGTCCGGGAAGACCGGATAGTCCTCAGGCGCCGGGGGCAGCTGTGGGTAGGTCGACTTGCCCCGCTTCCCGTCCTTCGTCAATGCCATGGCCCATATCCTGCCTGACCAGCGTCGAGCGCTGTTCGGCGACTGTCCGATCGATGCGGTACACCCGCTCGACCAGAGGCAATGTCCGCAGCTGGCGCTCCAGGTGCCACTGCAGATGCGCTGCGATCAGCCCACTGGCCTGGCTGCGATGCCCCGATGAGGAGGCCTCGGCGTACTCCCAGTCACCTTCGTGCAGCGCCGACATCAGCTCCAATACGGGCTGCGGCGGGGTACTGGATCCGCTGGGCCGGCAGTGCACGCAGACACTGCCTCCGACGGCGACGTGGAATGCCCGGTGGGGACCCGGCGCGGCGCAGCGGGCGCACTCGGTCAGCGCCGGCGCCCACCCGGCGATCGTCATCGCCCGCAGCAGGTAGGAATCCAGCACCAGCTCACGGGCCCGGCGCCCGTCGGCGATGGCCCGCAGCGCGGCCACTGTGAGCCGGTGCAGGTCGGGCATCGGTGCCCGCTCCTCGCCGGCCAGCCGCTCGGCGGTCTCCAACATCGCGCACGCACTGGTGTAGCGGCCGTAGTCACTGACGATGTCGGCGGCGAACGCGTCGATGGCCTGCACCTGGGTGACGATGTCGAGGTTGCGTCCCGGATGCAGCTGCACGTCGATGTGGGCAAACGGCTCCAGCCGCGCGCCGAACTTGCTGCGGGTACGCCGGACCCCCTTGGCCACCGCGCGCACCAAACCATGGTCGCGGGTGAGCAGGGTGACAATCCGGTCGGCCTCGCCGAGCTTGTGCTGGCGCAGCACCACCGCCCGGTCCCGGTACAGCCGCATCGTGACAGTGTCGCACCATGGCCGGACAGGTTCCGTTATGCACCGCCGATATTCTCGAAAGTGATGGCCAAATCTGCGACTTCCGACCCGAGCTCCTCCCGATTTCCCACCCTGACCAACCAGCTCTACCAACTTGCCAGCGGTGCAGTCACTTCTGACGAACTGGTACGTCAGTCCTTGCATGCCATCACCGCGAGCCAGTCCACCCTCAACGCGTTCCGCGTCGTACTGACCGAGCAGGCGCTGGCCGACGCCGCCAAGGCCGACACGGCTCGCGCGGCCGGCAAACAACTCCCGCTGCTGGGAATCCCGATCGCGGTCAAGGACGATGTCGACGTCGCCGGGGTGCCCACCCGGTTCGGCACCGACGGCTCCACCCGCGTCGCCTCCGCTGACGCCGAAGTGGTGCGCCGCCTGAAGGCCGCCGGCGCGGTGATCGTCGGCAAGACCAACACCTGCGAACTCGGGCAGTGGCCGTTCACCGGCGGTCCGGGCTTCGGGCACACTCGTAACCCCTGGTCACGCAAGCACAGCCCGGGTGGGTCCTCGGGTGGCAGCGCCGCGGCCGTCGCCGCAGGCCTGGTGACCGCGGCCATCGGATCCGACGGTGCGGGCAGCGTCCGCATCCCCGCGGCGTGGACGCACCTGGTCGGCATCAAGCCGCAGCGCGGACGCATCTCCACCTGGCCGCTGCCCGAGGCATTCAACGGCATCACGGTCAACGGAGTGCTGGCCCGCACCGTCACCGATGCGGCCCTGGTGCTCGACGCCGCATCGGGTAACGCCGAGGGCGATCTCCACAAGCCGGCACCGATCCAAGCCGCCGAACATGTTGCCCGCGCGCCCGGACCGCTACGGGTGGCCATGTCGACGAAGTTCCCCTTCACCGGTTTCCCTGCCACGCTGCACCCCGAGATCCGCGACGCGCTGCAGGGCATGGCCGATCAACTCGGGCAGCTGGGTCACACCGTGGTGGCCAAAGACCCCAACTACAGCCTGCGGATGTCATGGGACTTCCTGGCCCGCTCCACCGCGGGCCTGCTGGACTGGACCGACCGGCTCGGCGACGTGTCCTATGACGAACGAACTCTGGCCAACATGAGGATCGGTCGGCTGTTGTCCCAGCACATCCTCCGCAAAGCCCGGGCACACGAGGCCGCCGTACAGCGGCGGATGTCCTGGATCTTCAACCTCGTCGACGTCATCATCGCGCCGACCACCGCCCAACCTCCGCCGCTCACACACGAATTCGACCGGCGCGGGTGGTCTGCCACCGAACGCAGCTCGATCGCCGCCTGCCCGGTGACCTGGCCGTGGAACCTGCTGGGCTGGCCATCGATCAATGTGCCCGCCGGCTTCACCTCTGGCGGGCTGCCGATCGGCATCCAGCTGATGGGGCCGGCCGACAGTGAGCCACTGCTGATCTCACTGGCCGCCGAGTTGGAGGCGATCACCGGTTGGGCAGCCAAGCAACCCGAGGTCTGGTGGAATACCCCGTCGCAGACCGACGCGTCACAGGCCGCCGCCGCGATCAACTCGCTTGACGGGTAGGACGGAAGAGCTGGTCACACCTGGCAGGAAGCCGTCGAATCGCTTTGAAAATTGCCGCAATTGACGCCTGCCACTCGTTGCTACGCTCGAATCCACGGCGTGGGGGCCGCGAACAAATTGTTCAAGCTGTCGGGAGGGTCAAGAGGCGTGCACACTGATGCATCCATGGGCGATACGCGGGCCTCTGAATGACGGGGTCATCGTCATCGGAAGGTGAGGGCACCAGAGCGCCCAGCAAGGGACCCAGCAAGTCCGGCATAGCGTCTACCGCCTGGAGCACCTACGGCAACCTCAAGAAACTCATGGAAGGCGATCCGCAGGGCGCGGTCGGCTTGTTCGGCGACGCCGGCAAATGGGCGCAGGCGCTCGCCCCCGCCGCGACCGCCACACCGGTGATCAAAGGCGGCTTGTGGACCCTGACGGCAGTCAGCGTCACCATGGGCGAGGGAAGCCCGGACGGTGGCGGCGACTTCAGCGACGGCGCCAAACTGTTCCAGTCCAACGGGAAGAGCCTCGAAGGCGCCTACCCCACCGAGACGTGGTCCGGTTCAGCTTCTGACGCCTATATGTCGCAGAACTCGCACCAGATCCAGCGTGCGACAACCATGCTGGCAGCCGACAACGACATCGTTCGGATCCTGTCTACCCAGGCGGGCCAGGTGGACCAGGCCCGCAGGGAAGTCGACTGGGCGTCAAAAGGTTTGGCCGCAATGATTCCGGTGGCGCTGGCGTTGGAAGCCACCGTGCTGGGAGCTCCGGAGTCGATTGCACTCCAGGTCGCTGCGGTGGCTGTAGCTCTCACAGCCGCCGGTCTCACGGCAAACAATCTGCGCAACTACGCGCAAGACAATGCCGCCCAGATACGGGAAGCCACGACCAAGTACCGCGAAGCGGGCGCGGTGAGCCCGTCAGGGACAGGTTCGCCTACCTCACCATCCGGCTCGGGCGGCGGCAACGGCCCCGGGTCCGGGTCCGGAAAACCGAACAATCCGTCCGGACAGGACACTCCTGGTACCCAGAGCGAACCGGCAGGTAACGGAAGTTCGGGTAGCCAGACCAGGGGCGGCGGTTCAGGTGCCGGCGGCGGATCGAGTGCCGGCGCCGGCGGCGGCTCCCGGAGCGGTGGCGGATCGGGCAGTGGGAGCGGTGGCGGAGCTGCGGCATCGATGCCGAGCACGACCGGCATGTCCAGCGGGGCCGCAAATGCCGCGAGCAGTGGCGCCGGGATGGGCGGCATGCCATCGCTACCTCAAATGGGTGGCGGTTCCGGTGGCGGTGGCGCCGGAACGCTCGGCAGTCTCGCGGGCGCCGCCGGCCAGATCGTCGACACCGTCATGCAGGCAGTGGAGCAGTCCGATCAGCAAGACCCGAACACGCAGAATGGCGGCCAGCCCGGTGCGGCGGCAGGTGGCGAATCGCAGGCCGGTCGCGCACCGATCAATGTATCGGTTGGCGCCGACACCGCGAACCATGCTGCGCCGCAGCGCCTCACAACCGAACTGTAACCGCGAAAGGAGCACTTCTTGTCTGACGAATTGAACGTTCTCACTTCGGATCTCCGAGACATGTCGACCACGCATGACGCGGCCGCGGCCGGATTCTCCGCGGCGGGCGATACGACGTCGTATGTGGAATGGAAGGTGCTGGCAACGCATGGTCCGATCTGTTGGTCGTCGCAGCAAGCCTTGTGCGAAGCGAACGAGGCCCGCAAATCCGCATCCGAGGCGATGATGAAGAAGTCCAACGAACTGGCCGGAAACCTGACCACGGCGGCCTCGCAGTACGACCAGACCGACGCACAAGAATCCGGCAACCTCGGCCGCACCATGCACTCCTGATCACATGACCGATCACACCTGGGACGATGACGGTCCCGAAGACGAACAGTTCCCGAGCGACCTCGATGCGCTGGGTTTCGACGACCACCAACACGGCCATGACGACCACGAAGACGACTGGTCCGGGCTCGACGGGTTCACTGCCGACGAAGCCCCGAGCGAGAGCTTCAGCGACCCAACGGGTGATGCGCCTGCGCCGACGATGCCCGGGGACGATGACTCAGACGATGAGTCGTCGGGGCCGGTCACGTTCGGGATCACCAACCCGGCCGGGACGATCACGGCGCAAGCCACCATCTCGGGTGCGATCAATCGGATCGAGTTGTCCTCGGCCACAACCTCGATGACCGAATCGGACCTTGCGCGCGACATCATGTCCACCGCCAAGCTGGCCAACATCCAGGCCCGGGCAATTCAACGCGCGATGGTGCAGAGCCTGCTCATGCATCAGGGCATGGACCAGGACGTGGCCGCGCAGTTCATCGACGACATCAGCGATCTACCCACACCGGCACAGTCCGAGGCTGCCCAAGCCGAGGCAATGGCAGAGTATCTGCGAAGCGGACGTTGACCGTCAGCAGTTCGTCGGCCAGTTAGGATTTCGCAGGCTATCGAATAGGGCAAGGGGAATGCCGCAATGAGCTATCCGGATCCGTACCACCCCCAACAGCAACCTCCGCCGGGGCAATATCCGCCCGCCCCGCCTGGATCCCATGGATTCGGTTATCCGTCCAACGTGTCACCCAACGGTGGTTACCCGCCCGCTCAGCCCTACGGCGCCCAGCCACAACCCCCGTATTATCCGCCTCCGCCTGTCCCCCCGCAGCCAGAGGCCGAGCGAGACAACGGCAACTCGCGGGGTTGGCGGATGATGGACGCGCTGTTGGTTCTCGCCAGCGGCTCCGGGGAACGTGGCGGTACCGCACGCGACCGTGTCAAGACCCAGCTGATTATCTTCGGCGTCGCTATGCTCGGGTTCGCGATTCTGATGCTAGTTGTCGTGTTGATCGGCAAATAGCGAGTCACAAACGCTGGGTCAGTCAGAAGCCCAGCCGGCCGAGCTGCTTGGGATCGCGCTGCCAGTTCTTGGCGATCTTGACCCGAAGGTCGAGATAAACCTTTGTGCCGAGCAGCTTTTCGATCTGGGTGCGGGCGGCGGTGCCGACCTCACGCAGCCGGGCGCCGCCCTTACCGATCACGATGCCCTTCTGGCTGTCGCGCTCGACGTACAGGATGGCGTGCACATCGATGAGATCGTCACGTCCCTCACGCTCTTCGACCTCTTCGATGACCACAGCCAGTGAATGCGGCAGTTCGTCGCGCACACCTTCCAGGGCAGCCTCGCGGATGAGCTCGGCCATCAGTACTTCCTCGGGCTCATCAGTGAGCTCGCCGTCGGGGTAATACGCAGGCCCCGGTGGCAGTTTCGAGACGAGGACTTCGGTGAGAACGTCGAGTTGCTCGTTGGCGGTGGCCGAGACCGGCACGATGTCGGCATCGGGTCCCAGGAGTTCGCTGACGGCCATCAGTTGTTCGGCGACCCGGTCCTTGGGCACCTTGTCGATCTTGGTGACGACAGCGATCAGCGTGGTCTTGGGCGCGACCGCGCGGATCTGCTGATAGATCCAGCGGTCACCGGGACCGATGCGCTCATCGGCGGGGATGCACAGACCGATCACGTCCACCTCGGAGTAGGTGTCCTTGACCAGGTCGTTGAGCCGCTGCCCGAGCAGGGTGCGCGGACGGTGCAGCCCCGGGGTGTCGACCAGGATGATCTGGAAGTCCTCACGATGCACGATGCCGCGGATGGTGTGCCGGGTGGTCTGCGGCCGGTTCGAGGTGATCGCGACCTTCTGACCCACCAGCGCGTTGGTCAGCGTCGACTTGCCGGTGTTGGGCCGGCCGACGAAACAGACGAAGCCGGAACGGAACTCAGTCATCGTTCTCCCCTATCACCGAAACTGCGGTGAGATCGCAATCTGCACCAGAAACGCGATCTGTGCGCAGTCTCGGCGGTGTCACAGCGGTTTTCCCGCCCGATCGGTGACGATCACCGCGGCATCGGCGGACAGTTCCCGCACCGCCGCGACGCCCGCGTCATCAGCGGCACCGCCCACCAGCACCGCGGCCTCGAGGCCGGTGGCACCGCTGGACACCGCGGCCGCCACCGCCGCTTGCAACGCAGTCAGCTGCAGCGCCGCCAGGGTCACCGGGGCGCCGGCATAGGTACGACCGTCCTGGTCGCGCACCGCCGCACCCGCGGGCGCCTCGGCGCGGCCCATCGCGCCGCGGGCCAGCACCACGAGCTTGTTGTCTTCTGCGTCGAGCTCAGTCATCGGTATCTCGGGTCTCCTGTTTCTCAGATTCAGCCGGGCTGACCAGAATTGTGCCGATCCGCACTCGTCCACGATGGTCGGAATCCCCCTCGGCGCGCAGCCTCAGGCCGTCCCACGTGACTTCGGCGCCGGGCAGCGGCACCCGGCCCAATTCGAAGGCCACCAAGCCGCCGACAGTGTCCACGTCGAGATCCTCGTCGAACTCCATTTCGTAGAGTTCGCAGAGGTCTTCGATCGGCAGCCGTGCCGACACCCGGTACTGACGGTCACCGAGGTCTTCGACCGGAACCACCTCGCCGGCGTCGTACTCGTCGACGATCTCGCCGACGATCTCCTCCAGCACGTCCTCGATCGTGACCAGGCCGGCGATCGCGCCGTACTCGTCGACGAGCAGGGCCATGTGGTTGCGGTCGCGCTGCATCTCGTTGAGCAGTTCGTCGAGTGGTTTGGAGTCCGGGACGAACACCGCCGGGCGCATCACCTGCGCGACGTTGGTGTCACGGCCGCCGTTGGTCGAGTAATAGGTCTGCTGGACAAGGTCTTTCAGGTAGACCACGCCGACGATGTCGTCGACGTTCTCCCCGATCACCGGGATGCGGGAATGTCCGCTGCGCACCGCCAGTGACGTCGCTTGGCCTGCCGATTTGTCACTTTCGATCCACACCATCTCGGTGCGCGGCACCATGACCTCGCGGGCCGGGGTATCGCCGAGCTCGAACACCGACTGGATCATCCGGCGTTCCTCGTCGGCCACCACACCGCGCTGCTGGGCCAGGTCGACGACTTCACGCAGCTCGATCTCGGAGGCGAACGGTCCGTTGCGGAAGCCGCGGCCGGGAGTCAGCGCGTTACCGATCAACACCAGCAGCCGGCTGATCGGGGTGAGCAACACCGAGATCGCCTGCAGCGGAAGCGCCGAGATCAGCGCGATGGAGTAGGCGTTCTGCCTGCCGACCGTGCGCGGCCCGACGCCGATGGCGACGAAGCTCGTCACCACCATGATCGCGGCCGAGGCAACCAGACCCCAACTGACACCCAGGTGCCCGTCGAGGAAGGACACGAGGAGGACCGTCGCGCTGATCTCGCAGGTGATCCGCAGCAGCACAACAAGATTGATATAGCGGGGCCGTTCGGCGACCACCCGGCTGAGCCGTGCGGCGCCGGGACGTTCGTCGCGGACGAGCTCTTCGATCCGCGCGATCGAGACCGTGGACAGTGCGGCGTCGATGGCCGCGAACAGGCCGCCGAACCCGACCAGCACCACGGCGCCGAGCAGCGGGAGTATGCCACTCACTGATTGTCGCCGTAGTTGAAATCACTGAAGTATCGGGACTTGTCCAGCAGGCGCTGATCTTTCTGGCTCTGCCGGTCGGCGTGATAGGCCTCGACCTGATCAGCCACCCACTCCTCGAGGAGCTGACGCTGCAGCGCGAACATCTCCTTTTCCTCGTCCGGCTCGGCATGGTCGTAGCCGAGCAGATGCAGCACCCCGTGCACGGTCAGCAGGGCCAGCTCCTGACCGAGCGAGTGCCCGGCCTTGGTCGCCTGCTGCTCGGCGAATTCCGGGCACAACACGATGTCGCCGAGCATGGACGGACCCGGCTCAGGTGAGTCCGGTCGGCCTCCCGGCTCCAGCTCGTCCATCGGGAAGCTCATCACGTCGGTGGGCCCCGGCAGGTCCATCCACCGCATGTGCAGGTCGGCCATCGCGGCACTGTCCAACAGCACCATCGACAACTCGGCCGCCGGGTGCACGTCCATCTTGGCGATGACGAAGCGCGCGACGCTGATCAGTTCGTCCTCGGAGACGTCGATGCCCGACTCGTTGGATACCTCGATGCTCATCGGCGGGGCCGCCCGTTCGGCGAACGGCGTTGGGCACGGTTGAGCAGGGCGGGCTCCTCATGCCGGGCGTAGGCGTCAACGATCTCGGACACCAGGCGGTGGCGGACCACGTCGGCACTGGTGAGTTCGGCGAAATGGATGTCGTCGATACCGTCGAGGATGTGCATCGCCGCGCGCAGGCCCGAGGTGTTGCCACCGGGCAGGTCGACCTGCGTAATGTCGCCGGTGACAACGACTTTGGATCCGAACCCGAGACGGGTCAGGAACATCTTCATCTGTTCGGCGGTGGTGTTCTGCGCCTCGTCGAGGATGATGAATGCGTCATTCAACGTCCGGCCGCGCATGTACGCCAGCGGCGCGACCTCGATCACCCCGGCGCTCATCAGTTTTGGAATGAGCTCAGGGTCCATCATGTCGTGCAGTGCGTCATACAGCGGCCGAAGGTATGGGTCGATCTTCTCGCTCAACGTGCCGGGCAGGAAACCAAGGCGCTCACCGGCTTCCACCGCGGGGCGGGTCAGGATGATCCGGCTGACCTGCTTGGTCTGCAGGGCGCTGACCGCCTTGGCCATCGCCAGGTACGTCTTGCCGGTACCGGCCGGGCCGATGCCGAACACGACGGTGTGCGCATCGATGGCGTCGACATAGCGCTTCTGGTTGAGCGTCTTGGGCCGGATGGTCTTGCCGCGGCGGCTCAGGATGTCGAGCGTCAGCACCTCGGCCGGCGACTCGTCTTCGGTGCCGGTGAGGATCGCGACGCTGTGCCGCGCAGCCTCGGGCGTCACCGCCTGTCCACTGGAGGCGACGGCGATCAGCTCGGCAACCACACGTTCGGCCAATGCCACGTCGGCCGGCTCGCCGGTGAAGGTGATCTCGTTGCCGCGGGCGTGAATGTCAGCGGTCAGAAGTCTTTCGAGTGCCCGTAGGTTCTCGTCAGCGGAGCCGAGCAGGCCCACGATGATGTCGGGCGGAACGGTGATGCTGCTGCGGACAGATTCCGATGCGGTGGCCGACGAGTCAGCGGTCGTGTCGCGGGGCGTCACGTGAAGTTTGTGCCTGCTTTCCGTGTTTTCAAGACGGCTGGCTGCCGTCGTACTGTTGCCAGTTTACCGCTGGTCAACGACACGCCCCAATGGTTAAGCAGGCTGATGGCGATCGGTACCGCGCGGTTGACGGGCCGAACTGGCCGGCCGGGTGAACACACAGGTCAGCGTGATGGCGTGGCCATCCGGGTGGCACGCGAATCTCCCGGTGATGCGACCTGCCAGACCCTGCGCCGAGTGTGGCGCCTGTCGCGACGTTTCCGCCGCGTCGGCTCAAGAAGCTGCACCCTCGTCGCAGCGCGCGGAGGCCGACATCAGGACCTGAATCGGCGTCGGATCAGCCCGCGAACGCGCCCAACTTGGCCTGCACCGCATCTTCGTCGGGCCTGGCGTACATCTTCCGAGACCCGCGATCGTAGGTGGCGATAAAGGGGCAACTTCCGGCGGTACCGGGCACTGTTCCCCCGCTCTTGATCACGGTGCCGGTCTTTGCCTCGCGGAAGGTGACCTCGTATTCGACCGAGTAATAGTCGACGGTGACGTGGTCCCCGTCATCGTCGTCGACGCACGACGCGGATTTCACCTCGCTGCCCTTTTTTCGATCCAGGCAGGCAACGACATTGATCTCGGAGAACTGGTCGGACGTGGTCCATTTGTCGGCAGCGACCGGCAGCCAGATTTCGTCCACGATGCCGAGACCCTTGAAGAAGGCCACGACGTTGTACGGCTTGCCATATTCCGCGGAATTGCTGATCCGATCGTTCTCGCACACATATGAGAAATCAGATGCCGAACTGGCGACCCGGTCCTGCCCCTCACCAGCAACTTTGACGATCTCGTACCCCATGAATCCGACGAACGAGATGCCTACGACAGCGATGACGGCGACGATCGCGATGGCGAGTCCCGATTTCTTGGGCCGGATCGGTGGTCGCGCCGGCGACCACTGCGGCGGCTGGCCGTATGGGGGCGGGGCACCCGCCTGCCCGTGCCACGCTTGGCCCTGCCACGGCTGCCCCTGCGACGGTGGCCAATGCGGGGGAGGCTGTCCGTAAGGAGGCTGTCCGTAAGGAGGCTGTCCGTAGGGCGGCTGCGGGCCTTGCGGCGGAAAACTCACAAATAGAGCGTAATGCCTGGCCAGGCACGCCGTTGGCGCTAAATCTCCCAGCGCGCCGTCAGAGCACCGATCGCTCCCAGGGCCACGGCCGCAGCTGTCGACGTGCGCAGCACCGTCGGGCCCAGGCGGACCGTCTTCGCGCCGGCCCCGGTCAGCGCTGCGATCTCCTCGTCGGCGATCCCGCCCTCCGGCCCGACGATGAGCATCAGTGAATCCGCTTGGGCCAGAGGCAGTTCGGCAATGGGCTCGGTGGCCGACTCGTGCAACGCCAGCACCACCGCGCCGGCTGCCGCGGCGTCGGCGACACGCTGGGTGAGCGCCGGCGTCGAGACCACGCCCTCGACGGCGGGGACATACGCGCGGCGCGACTGCCGGGCCGCCGAACGAGCCACCGCCTCCCACCGCCGCAGGCCCTTGTCCACCTTCGGGCCGTCCCAGCGGGCCACGCACCGAGTCGCCTGCCAGGCGACAAAGCCGTCGGCACCGGCCTCCGTCGCAAGCTCGACAGCCAGCTCTGACCGGTCGGATTTGGGCAGCGCCTGCACCACGGTGACCGTCGGGCGCGGGGCCACGATGGTGACCCGCTCGGTCACCCGCGCCGACAACCGGCCCTTGGCGGTCTCTTCGACGACACAATGCGCCAGCACTCCGGCGCCGTCGCTGAGGTCGATCTGTTCGCCGACGCGGATGCGGCGCACGTTGGACGCGTGGAAGCCCTCGTCACCGTCGACGACGGCGAGTTCCCCCGCGCCCGGCAGCGCGTCGACGTAGAAAAGCGCTGCGCTCATCGGGTAGCTCGCGGCGTCAGCGGCCGGAGAACGTCTCGCGCAGCCGGCTGAACAGACCGCCGGAACTCGCCGCGGCCTGCGTCGAGCGCACCTCCGCGGCGTCGCGGCTGCGGTTCTCCTTCAGCTTGCGCAGCAGGTCGGTATCGGTGCTGTCCAGCCGCGACGGCACCACCACGTCGATGTGGGCATGCAGGTCACCGCGCACCCCCGAACGCAGATGCGGCATGCCATGGCCCCGCAGTGTGGTCACCGAGCCGGGCTGGGTGCCCGCGGCGATGGTCAGTTCGGTGGGTCCGTCGAGAATGGCGTCGACGGAGACCGTGGTGCCCAGCGCAGCGTCGACCATCGGCACCGAGACGGTGCAGTGCAGATCGTCGCCGTCGCGGACGAAGATTTCGTGCTGCTTCTCGTGGACCTCGACGTAGAGGTCACCGGCGGGCCCGCCGCCGGGTCCGACCTCGCCTTGCGCAGCCAGCCGTACCCGCATGCCGTCGCCGACACCGGCCGGGATCTTGACGCTGATCTCGCGTCGGGCGCGCACCCTGCCGTCGCCGCCGCAGCGGTGGCACGGATCGGGAATCACCTCACCGATTCCCCCACAGACCGGGCACGGCCGGGTGGTCATCACCTGGCCGAGCAGCGAGCGCTGCACGGTCTGGATCTCACCGCGGCCGTCACAGGTGTCGCAGGCGACGGGAGTGGAATTGCCGTTGGTGCCCTTGCCGTGACACAGATCGCACAACACCGCGGTGTCCACGGTCACCTGCTTGGTCACGCCAGTGGCACACTCCGCCAGGTCCAGCCGCATCCGCAGCAGCGAATCGGCGCCGGGCCGCACCCGGCCGACCGGCCCGCGCGACGCGGTGCCGCCGCCGAAGAACGCCTCGAACACGTCCCCCAGACCGCCGAACCCGCTGAACCCGCCGGGCGCTCCGCCCACCGATTCCATCGGGTCGCCGCCCATGTCGACGATGCGGCGCTTCTCCGGATCCGAGAGCACCTCATAGGCGACCTGGATCTCGGTGAACCGGGCCTGCGCTTCCTCGTCGGGGTTGACGTCGGGGTGCAGCTCACGCGCCAGCCGCCGGTAGGCACGTTTGACCTCCGAATCGCTCGCGCCTTTGCTCACTCCGAGCAAGCCGTAATAATCGCGTGCCACGCTGACCTTGCCTGACCTTTCTATGCCGGACTAGCCGGCTGATTTACCGGGTACCTAAGACTTCGCCGATGTAAAGAGCAACCGCCGCGACATTGGCAATGGTTCCCGGATAGTCCATTCGGGTGGGGCCCACCACACCCATTCCGCCGTACACCTTGCCCGAACTGCCGTACGTCGTGCTCACCACCGACGTTCCCAACATCTGTTCGGCCTCGGTCTCATGACCGATCCGCACGGTCACCTTGCCCGCTTCCTGCTGGGCCGCCAACAACCTCAGCACCACCACCTGCTCCTCCAGCGCCTCCAACACCGACCGCAGCGATCCGCCGAAATCAGCGGTGTTGCGGGTCAGGTTGGCGGTTCCGCCGAGTAGCAGTCGTTCCTCGGTGTGCTCGACGAGCGTCTCGACCAGCACGGTCGCCGAGCGGCCGACAGCATCGGCCAGCGCACCATGTCCGTTGAGGTGCGTGGCCAGATCGCTGACCGCGATCGATGCCGCGGTCAACGGCTTGCCTTCGAGCGCCTGCCCCAACATCTCGCGCAGTTTTGCCAGCTCATGCTCGTCAATGGCATCGCCGAGCTCCACAATGCGCTGATCGACCCGGCCCGAATCGGTGATGACCACCAGCAGCAGCCGCGCCGGAGTCAGCGCGACCACCTCGAGGTGACGCACGGACGAGGTGGAAAGTGTCGGGTACTGCACGATCGCGACCTGCCGGGTCAGCTGCGCGAGCAGCCGCACCGCGCGCCGCAGCACGTCGTCAAGGTCGACCCCGGACTCCAGGAACGACAGGATCGCGCGACGTTCCGACGAGGACAACGGCTTGACGTTGTCGATCCGGTCGACGAACTCCCGGTAGCCCTTCTCGGTCGGCACCCGGCCCGAGCTGGTGTGCGGCTGGGCGATGTAGCCCTCCGCTTCCAGCACCGCCATGTCATTGCGGACAGTGGCGCTGGACACTCCGAGGTTGTGACGCTCCACCAGCGTCTTGGAGCCGATGGGCTCCTTGGTGGCCACGAAGTCGGCGACGATGGCGCGCAGCACCTCGAATCGACGTTCGTCGGCACTCCCCACCAGTTCACCTACCCTTCACAGCAGCGATGACTTTATTTTGCTCGGTTCATTTTACTGATCAGCAGCGGGTTTACCGATTCGCAGTGAGCGCTGGGGATAAATACGCCGAGCGATACCGGCGCAGGCAACAACCCGAGAACGTATTAGCCTAGGCACCTATGCCGATGGCTACACCGCGCGACAGTGCGACGGACGCGGGCCGGCGATGATTTTCAAAGGCGTCCAGGAGGGCAAACCCTACCCGGAACACGGGCTGTCCTATCGGGACTGGTCCCGTATCCCGCCGCGCCAGTTGCGCCTCGACGAGCTCGTCACCACCACCACGGTGCTGGCCCTGGATCGCCTGTTGTCCGAAGACTCGACGTTCTACGGCGACCTGTTCCCGCACGCCGTGAAGTGGCGCGGTGACATCTACCTGGAAGACGGCCTGCACCGGGCCGTGCGCGCGGCGCTGCGGAACCGCACCATCCTGCACGCCCGGGTGTTCGACATGGACGCGCTCGCGCCCAGCCCGGCGTAACCGCCGTCGGTCAGCTGTCCCCTAGTTCGCCATCGCCTCACGCAGGCTGCCGGGCCGCAGATCCGTCCAGTTCGCCTCGACGTAGCTCAGGCACTCGTCGCGGCCGGCCTCACCGAAGACCACGCGCCAGCCGGCCGGCACATCTGCGAACGCCGGCCACAGGCTGTGCTGCTCCTCATCGTTGACCAGTACAAGGAACGTGCCGTTCTCGTCATCGAACGGATTGGAACTCATCGAGTCTCCTCATCGAGGGGTGGGCCAGGTCTGCACCCAGCACCCGGTCGGACAACAGGCCAAGGCAGCTCAAGTTCGGGAAGCCGGGGCCCTGGGTGAGCCCGGCCAGCCCCGGAAGGAACAACTTCGGGAAGACATCGGTCAGAGCCAGGTCGTGACCGATGTGCTCCTGCAGGGATTCTCCGCTCAGCGGACCGCCGAGACCCAGCTCGAGCAGGTCCAGGGCGTCCTGGCTGAACAATGGGGCGAACCATAACGCGTCGGCGCCGGACCCGTCGATCACCAGATCGAAGCCGTGGACGGTCTCGACCGCCTCGCCCCCGGTGTTGGTGGACAGTGTCAACCGGATCCGCTCGTCACGAGCCACCGCGTGGGCGACCCGGCCACGAAGATGGCGGATCCGATCGTCGGCCAGCAGTGCATCCTGAACGCGCGCCGAGAACACGCCACGATCGGTGCGGGCCAGCGCATCCCGGCGCTCGGCCAGGGTGAGCCCGGTCCACCCGGTCGGATCGGAGAACAAGGTGTTCTCGAAGAACCCCTCGCCGCGGGTGAACAGGGTGACCGTCGGCGAGATCACCGTGATGGTCGAAACCCGGTGGCGGAACAGCTCGTTGAGCATCGACGCGGCGGTCTCACCACCGCCGATCACCGCCACCCGCTCGGCGGTGATCAACTCGTGCTTGCCGGCCTGATGCCAGAACTGCGCGATCGACATCACCCGGGGGTTGCCCGGCAGCACCGAGCGTTCCGCCTGACCGGGCCCGGTGACCATCAGACCGTCGGCACTGACGGTGTCATCGGCGGTGTGCAGAACCCACCGGCGCGCATCACCGTCGACCGAGATCCGTTCCACGTCACCGGAAACCACGGTCATGCCGATGTCATCGGCCACCCAGCCCAGATACTGGCTCCAGCGCCTGTGGGTCGGCGCGGGTCTGCCGCGGTCCACCCATTCGGCGAACCCACCCGTGGCGATCAGGTAGGCCTGCCAACTGTGCCGGGTCATCCGCTCATCGAGTTCGGCGTTGCGCCGCGGCACCAGCGACGACCGGTAAGGGAAGCCGACGTCCTTCTCGGGTCCGGTACCGAGGCGATGGTTGCCGTCGGTCCAGCCGCCGACGGCCTGCCAGTTGGCGGCCACCCCGGCACGTTCGACGACGACAACCTCGGGGGCCGGCACACCCATCGTCCGCAACTCGGCGGCCTTGGCGGCCACCGCGATGGCCTTGGGTCCAGCTCCGATGACGGCCAGGGTGGGGGCCGATGGGGCGCTCATTGGGTCACCTCTCGCAACACCTCTCGCAATGCGTCCTGCCACATCGCCTGCAGGGCGGCGACGTCATCGGCGGACAGAATGTCTGGCAGGGACCGCCACTGGGTACCGAGCACAGCTGACCCGTCGCGGTCGATCACCGCGGCCATGATCGTCAGTTCATGGCGCACAGCGACATTCGGTTCGGGAACCGGGGTCACTCCGGTCTGCAATGACCGGTCCTGCAACAGGGCGTGGTCGGACGCATCCAGCTCGATCCGGCCCAGATAGTTGAGCAGAACCTGTGGATCCCGATGAGTTCCCAGTCGTTCAGCGGTGTCCTCGCGCAGGTAACGCAGCAGCCCGTAGTCGATGGCATCGCCGGGGATCGCTGCCACCTGCGCGGCCACACCACGGGCGCCATCGGCGTCCAGGCGCAACGGGTAGATCATGCTGAGCAGACCGGCGGTGTCGCCGGTGTCGACCTCGTCGTGGTCCGACACCACCGCATCCGACCTGCCGTGGGTCTCCAGCGCCAGCAACGGCGCCGGGGTCGGCTGGCGGCGGTGCCGACGCCAATCGGTCAGGGCGCGAGCCGTGGCAGCGGCGAGCACGTCGGTCACCGGGACCGCGCCGGTCAACAAACGAGCGGTCAACTCGGGATCGGTGAAGGCCATCGTGATCGTCACGTCGGCCATTCGGTCGGTGGCGGGATCGATCCGGCGGGCGCCGATGTCAGGATCGTCGCCCTCGAACTGCTGCTCCCAGAAACCGCACGTTCCGAGCTCGGCCGCCCGTTCGGTGAGCAGACGTGACCACTGCCGTAGCGGGGTGTGTTCGCGGACCGGCATCGGATCACGCCCGGAAGCCAGTGCATGCCAGGCATTTTCGAGCTCACCGACCAGGATCCGCCATGATGCCGGATCCAGGGCCAAAACGTGGGCGGTCAGGATCAGCAGCCCGGCCTCAGCCTGTGGGTGATGCAACCAGACCGCGTCGAGCATGGATCCGTTCTCCGGATCCATGCGCTGCACCGAGAGCTCGGCCTGCTCCGCCACCGCGGCGTTGAGATCACCCGAACCTGTCGCCTCCGAAAGCACCTCGCGCCTTGGGTGCGCGACCAGGGCCATGGCCTCACGGTCCAGCCGGGTGCGCAGCACCTCGTGTCCGTCGATCACGTTGCGCAACAGCGTCTCCAGCTGCGCACCGGTGATGCCCGCAGGCAGCCGGAATACCTCGGTCTGTGCGAGCCGGCGCGGGTCACCGTACTGGTAGAGCCACCGCGCGTTCGGCAGGAGCGGGATCGGACCCGATGTCCCCGCCCGTTCGTCGGCCGCATCGTCGGCGTGTTCGACGGCGACCGCATCGGCGTCGATCGCGGCCGCGAGTTCGCGAACGGTCGCGCAGTCCAGCATCAACCGGGCCCGCAGCGCCACGCCTCGGCGCCGCACGGCTTGCACGACCGACAGCGCCACGATGCTGTCCAAACCGAGATCGAGGAAGTCGGCGGTGACGTCGACACCCGATCCCTCGGGAGTTCCCAGGACTTCGGCCAGCACCTCGGCGAGCACCCGCTCGGTTTCGGTGGCCGGATGCTCGGACCCCTCGGCAGAGCCACCGGTGCCGACCGCGGCCAGCGCGGCATCGTCGACCTTGCCGTTGGTGGTCAGCGGGATCTCGTCGACGACGACGATGTGGTGTGGCACCAGATGTCTCGGCAGGGTTGCGGTCAGCATCCGGCGCAGCTCGGCGACCGCACTGTCGGTGACGACGTACGCGACGAGTCGCGGCCCGCTGCGGTGCTGACGTACCGCCACGTGGGCATGCCGCACCCCGGGATGGGTGTGCAGCGTCGCGGCCACCTCTCCGGGCTCCACGCGGAAGCCGCGGATCTTGACCTGGTCGTCGCTGCGGCCGAGAAACTCGATGGCACCCGATTGCGGATTCCGGCGCACCACGTCACCGGTGCGGTACATGCGGGCACCCGGCGTGAACGGATCGGCGACGAACCTGCCCGCCGTCTCCCCCGGCCGGCCGAGGTAGCCGCGCGTCAATTGGCCACCGGCCAAGTACAGTTCGCCGTACACACCGTCGGGAACCGGACGCAGCCAGCGGTCGAGCACATAGGCCGCGGTCGAATCCGTGGGATGACCGATGCACGGTTGCTCGTGGTCGGCGATCGCCGCGACGACGGCTTCCACCGTGGTCTCGGTGGGTCCGTAGCAGTTGTGCGCGGACATCCAGGTGCGCTCGCACTCGGCCTGGATGCCCTGCCAGGTGGCGGTGTCGATGGCCTCCCCACCGAGCGCGAGGACCGCCAGCGGCACCCGGCTGAGCAGCCCTGCCGCGCGCAGCGAGGCGAACATCGACGGGGTGGTGTCGATCATGTCGATCGCGAACTGCCCGATGGTGTCCACGAGCGCCTCGGCGTCGCGCTGCACCTCGTCGGAGACGATGTGCACGGTGTGCCCGTCGAGCAGGGCCGCCAACGGCTGCCAGGCCGCATCGAAGGTGAACGACCAGGCGTGCGCCACCCGCAACGGGCGGCCGAGGCGCTTGGCCGCGGGCTGCAGCACGTGGTGGGCGTGATCGGCGGCATAGGCGCGCAGCGCCTGATGGGTTCCGATGACTCCCTTGGGTTTTCCGGTGGTCCCGGACGTGAACACGATGTAGGCGGCCTGGCCGGGCTGAACCGGCGCGGGCCGGTAGTCGGCGTCCGGTTCGGAACCGGCGGATGCCAGGAGCGCGTCGTCGACGATGAGCTGCGCGGGCCGGGCTGCGCCGATCTGGCGCAGGATTTCGGCGACCCGTTCCTCGGGCATGGCCGGATCCAACGGCACGATCATCGCGCCCGCCTTGAGCACTGCGAGCATCGCCACGACATAGTCGGGCCCTCGGCGCAGCCGGATGGGGACCGGAGTCTCGGCGCCCACACCACGGCGGATCAGCTCGGCGGCCAGGCGGTCGGCGGCATCGTCGAGCTCGCGATAGCTGAGTTCTCCTCCGTCCCAACTCAATGCCACCGAACCGAGCCGCTCCTCGGCGGTCTCACTGAACGCGATGTGAAAGCCCGCGTGGAATCGGTCATCGCCGGCAACGGTTGGTGCCCCGGTCGGCCGCGGATCGTCGTCGAGTGTGACGGCCACCTCGCGCAGCGGATGCTCCCAGCCGTCCAACAGCCGCTGGACGACGGCCAGCACCCGCAGTCCCAGGGCACGCGGATCGAGCAGTCCCAGTGCCCCGTCGAGGGTTTCGACGAGCACTGTGAGCCGGCCGTGGGTGGGATGTGCGGCGATGGTGACCGGGAAGTGCGACAGGCTCTCCAGCGCCGACGGCCGCAGCACCGCTCCGCCGAGATCGAACTCGTCGCTGCCGACCAGCCCGCCGGGCGGGAAGTTCTCGTAGACCAGCAAGGTGTCGTACAGCTCGCCGATGCCGCCGAGCGAACGCAACTCGGTATGGCTGAGATAGCTGTGCTCACGCAGTTCGGCGGCTTCGCGCTGCAGGGCAAGGCACTGGCCGCCGACCGGCAGGCTGGGGTCGACCCGGACCCGCAGCGGCACCGTGTTGATGAACAGGCCGACCATCGACTCGACGCCCGCCAGCTCGTCCGGGCGCCCCGACACAGTGACGCCGTACACCACATCGGTGCGGTCGGTGAAGACGGAAAGAATTGTTGCCCAGGCCATCTGGAACAGGGTGTTGACGGTGACGCCGCGGCGACGGGCTGCCTCGAAGATCGCGGCGGACTGCTGTTCGTCGAGGTTCACCTCGGTGCGGGCAGGCAGGCCCGGCTGGGTCTCCCGCCCGGACAGCACCGGAGACAGCAGTGTGGGCGCATCCAGGCCGTACAGATGGGCCTGCCACCGTGCCCGGCTGGCCTGCTGGTCGCGCCCGGCCAGCCAGCCGATGTAATCGCGATACGGGCGCACCGTGGACGGCAGCGCGGTGACGTCGCCCTTCGCCCCGTAGAGCGCCAGGAGCTCGCCCACGAAGACCGGCAGAGACCAGCCGTCGATTGCGATGTGATGGGCGACGATCACCAGACGCCAATGCAGGCCCGGCTTTTCGATGAGCAGGAAACGGATCAGCGGCCCGCGTCCGAGGTCGAACCGCCGGGCGCGTTCTTCGGCCTCCAGAGTGACCGCCTGCGCTTCATCGGTCTGCACATGCCGCCAGGGCAGTTCGATGGCGGACGGGACCACCGCCACCGGGCGGCTCAGGTTTCCCTGGAAGAAGCTGGCCCGCAGGTTCGGATGACGCACCAGCATCGCCTCGGCGCAGGTCCTCAGCAGTTCCGGGTCCAGCGCCCCGTCGACGTCAGCGGCCATCGCGATGACATACGGATCGGCTCCGTCGTCCCCCTCGGTCAGCCCGGCCAGGGAGTACAGCCCCTGCTGCAGTGGGCTGAGCGCCAGGACATCCTCGACGCCGGGCGGCGTTCCGGTTGTCGTCATGTCGAGATCCCCTGGTCCTGGCCCCAACCCGCGGTCAGCGCGGCCAGTTCGTCGGGCGACAGGCCTGATGCGGACATCGGCTCATGGCGCACGTCGGCCGCCGCGGGGCCGTCGCCAGCCGCGTCGATCGCGGCAGCCAGGTCGGCCAGCCCGGGATGTTCGAACACCATGCGTGCCGTCATCGCCATACCGGCATCGCGCGCCCGCGCCGCGAGCTGCACGGCCAGGATGCTGTCGCCGCCGAGGGTGAAGAAGTCGTCGTACCGCCCCACCTCGGTGGCACCGAGAAGATCCACCAGCATCGCTGCCATCGTGTGCTCGGTCGGGGTGGCCGGCGGCTCGGACGGTGCTGAGGCGGTGACTCGAGGACGGGTCAGAGTGGCCGGTTCGATGCCGTCGACCACGGTGAGCACGGCACCGGCGAACTCCTCGGGCAGCGCGGTCCGTGCGTTGTCCAGGAAGGTTTCCGTGCCAGCAACTCCGGGCTCGAGCACCACGTAGCCGGCCAATGTGATGGCGCCACGGCCGTCCCAATGTCTGGTCGCCGCGACCGCCACGCCGTCGAGCGCTTCCAGCGCGGCCTGCAGGCGGGGCTCACCGGTGATGATCGGCTCAAGCCGGCCGTCGGTGGTCCAGCGGCCCCGGTCCCCGGTGCGGTACAGCAGTCCCTCCCCAAAAGGATTGGGCGCGAAGCGCTGTGCGGCAATCCCGACGGCAGCCCGGGCGGCCTCGTCCACCGCACCACCGGCGTAGTAGACGTCCCCGGTGACACCGATGGCCACCGGTTGACGCCACTCGTCGAGCAGGTAGACGCGGTCCGCACCCTCGGTCTGCGGCAGCCCGGCCGGCGGCACCGCCTTGCGGCTCCAGTCATCGACCAGCAGGTCGCGTTCGGCCGCATCCAGGACTGCGATATCGCGCACCGTCTGGTCGGCGTCGCCGGCGAAAGCCTCGGCGATGCGGTGCAGCCAGCCCACGAGACGCTGTGCGGTGGCCGCCTCGTAGAGCTCGGTGCGGTAGATGACGGTGGCCCGATATCCGGCGCCCGCTTCGGCGAAGAAGTTGAGCGACAGGTCGGCGTGGGCCACATCGAAGGTGGGTTCCAGTGCGGTGAAACGCGTTTCACCGTCAGCACCGGAGTCGATGACCTGCTCGGCCGGCAGGTCCTCACGCACGTGCACCACGACTCCGAACAGCGGGTTGCGCGCCAGCGAACGCACCGGGCTCACCGCGTCGACGACCCGGTCGAACGGCAGGTCCTGATGCTTGTAGGCGGCCAGCGCCATGTCACGGGAACGGCGCAGCACCTCGCGCAGGGTCGGGTTCCCAGACAGGTCGTTGCGCAGCACCACGATGTTGATGAAGAACCCGATCAGCGCGTCGAGTTCGGGCGCGGTGCGCCCGGCCACCGGGGTACCCAGCGCGATGTCGCTGCCCTGACCGGCCTTGTGCAGAGCGATGGCGACGGCCGCCTGCAACACCATGAACTCGGTGACTTCGAGTTCACGGCTGAGCTCGATGAGCTTGGCCCGCAGTGCCGCGTCAATGGTGAAGTCGAGTGCCTTGCCCTCACCGGTCGGAACCGGCGGCCTCGGGAAGTCGGGCTGCAGGCCGTTCTCGACGTCCGGCTCCCCCGACAGCCCCGCCAATTGCTTTGTCCAGTAGGCGCGTTGCTCCTCGACACGCTCCTCGGCGCCCGAGAGCACCTCGGCCTGCCAGGCCGCGAAGTCGGCATACTGCACGGGCAGCGCTGCCCATTCTGGCGCCTGTCCGGCCCGGCGGGCGTGGTAGGCGGTCAGCAGGTCGGTGAACAGCACTGTGCCCGACCAGTGATCGGCGGCGATGTGGTGCACGATCAGCGAGAGCACATGCGAGTCTGGGGTGGACAACATCGCGGCGCGGACCGGCCACTCGTTCTCCAGGTCGAAGCAGTGCCGCCGTTCGGCGTCGAGTTCGCTCTGCACCCAATCCTCGCCCGCGCCGTCGGCACGGCGCACCTCGACCGGAGCGGCGGGATGGACCACCTGATAAGGCACACCGTCGATTTCGCGATAGGTGGTGCGCAGGATCTCGTGGCGGGCGACCACATCGCTCACCGCGGTGGCCAGTGCCTCGACATCGCAGGGGCCGGTCAGTCGTGCGGCGAAGGGCACGTTGTTGACCGGGTTGGGTCCGTCGATGCGGAACTGGAACCACTGCCGGTGCTGGGCCGCCGACATCTGCGCCGGGCGGTCATGGCTGGTGGCGACGATGGCAGGCAGGCCGGCACCCAGGCCCGATGCGCGCAGTTCGTCGACCTTGGCCGCCAAGCCCGCCACCGTGGCGTTCTCGAACACATCGGCCACGCCCAATTCGACACCGCAGCGAGTCCGTACCGCGGCAACCAGTTTGGTGGCCAGCAGCGAGTGACCGCCCAGATCGAAGAACGAGTCGTCCGCGCCGACGCCGTCCCGCTCGAGCAACTCGCCGAACAGCGCGACGATCTCGTGTTCGGTTTCGGTGTCCGGCGCGCGGAATTCGGTGGCCGAGCGGATCTCCGGCTCCGGCAGGGCCCGGCGATCGATCTTGCCGTGCGCGGTGATCGGGATCTCGGCCAGCTCGACGAACGCCGCCGGGATCATGTACTCGGGCAGCGCGGCGGTCACCCTGGCGCGGATGCGGTCGATCTCCACCTGTTCGGCATCGGCGGCCGGCGTGATGTAGGCGACCAGGCTCTTGCCCAGCGACGGCAGGTCGCTGACCACCACCACGGCCTGCCCCACCGACGGGTCGACGGAGATGGCCGCGGAGACCTCGCCCAGTTCGATTCGGAAGCCACGGACCTTGACCTGCTCGTCGGCACGGCCGACGAATTCGATGTCACCGTCGGCGTTGCGCCGGGCCAGGTCACCCGACCGGTACATCCGGCCGCCGGGATTGAACGGATCGGCGACGAACCGCTCCGCGGTGAGTCGCGGGCGGTCGTGATAGCCGTGCGCGACGTGTGTTCCGCCGATGTAGATCTCACCGATCACCCCGGCCGGGACCGGCTGCAACGCATCGTCGAGCAGGTGGATCGTGGTGTTGATCTTCGGCGTGCCGATCGGCACGATCCGTGCGCCCTGCTTGCCCTCCACCTTGTACCGGGTGCAGTTGAGCACCGTTTCGGTGGGCCCGTAGAAGTTGTGCAGCAGGGAGTCGAACGTGGCGAGGAACTTGTCGGCGATCTCCCCGGGCAGCGCCTCGCCACCGATCGGCACGCGCTGCAGCGTGCGCCATTCGTTGACACCGGGCAGCGACAGGAACAGCCCGAGCAGCGACGGGACGAAGTGCATCGAGGTGATGCCTTCGTCGCGCAGCAGATCGGTGAGGTATCCGATGTCGCCCAGGCCGCCCGGCTTCGGGATCACCAGGCGCGCACCGGCGGCGAGCATGCCGAAGATCTCGCCGATCGACACGTCGAAGCTCTGCGAGGCCACCTGCAGCAGGCGTTCGTCCTCGGTGACCTGGTAATCGCCGCCGAACCAGACGAAGTACTCCGCGATCGGCCGGTGCGGCACCGGCACGCCCTTGGGCAGGCCGGTGGATCCCGACGTGTAGATCAGATACGCGGTGTTGTCCGGGCGCAGCGGCCGGACCCGCTCGGCGTCGGTCGGATCCGTGGCCGGATAGTTCTCCAGGCCGTCGACCGGCTCGCGCAGAACGATTTTCGGATCGGAGTCCTCGAGAATGTAGGTGAGCCGGTCCTCGGGATAGGTCGGGTCGACCGGCAGGTACACCGCACCGGCCTTGACGATGCCCAGCGCCGTGATGACCAGTTCTGGGGACTTCTCCAGCAGCACCGCCACCCGGTCCTCGGTACCGATGCCCTGCCCGATCAGCCAGTGCGCCAACCGGTTCGCCGACTCGTTGATCTCGCGGTAGGTGTAGTGGCGGCCCTCGTAGACCACCGCGACGGCGGCGGGGGTACGGGCGGCCTGCTCGGTGACCAGCGCAGCCAACGTGGTGGCCGGCGTCTCGAACTGCTCACCGGTGGACACCGCGCGCACCCATTCGGCGTCCTCGGGGGTGAACAGGTCCAGCCGCGACAGCGGCCGGCCGGGCTCGGCGAGCGCGCCGTCCAGCAGCACGACGAAGTGCCGCAGCATCTGTGCGGCAAGCTCGGCATCCATCACCTCGGTGAGATGCTCGGCCTCCACCACCGCACCGGCTGCGTCGAGTTCGACCATGAAACCCAGTGGCAGCTGGGTGTGCTGGCCGCGCAGGTCGGCACGCTCGCTCGTCACGCCCTCCGGGGCGAAACCGCCACCGTCGGGCTCGCGGAACCCGAAACTCACCCGGGTCATCCGCTCTGCCCCGTGGCGGCGGTCCGGGTTGAGCTCGGCCACCACGCGGTCGAGGTTGACCCGTTGATGCGCGAAGGCACCGATGGCGATGTCCCGGGTGGCCGCGACGAGATCCCGGAACCCGGCCGAGCCCTGCGGTCGCAGCCGCATCGCCACGGTGTTGCCGTAATAGCCGATGGTTTCGTCGGTGTCGCGGTTGAGCACCGGGGTGGCGATCAGGAAATCGTCGGCATGGGTGTAGCGGTGGATGAGTGCGCCGAAGGCCGCCAGTAGGACCATGTACGGCGTGGCACCGGTTTCGCGGGCGAGCGCCGATACGCGGGCAACCGTCTCGGCGGACAACCGCACCGCGCTGCGCTGGGACCGAAAACCGTTGGGAACCACCGACCCCGACGGACCGGGCAACTCCAGCGGCTCCGGTGGGTTCGCCAGCACCTCACGCCAGTACGCCAGGTCCTCGCCGCCGTCCCCGGCGGCGGCCACCGTCACACGCGGCGTCTCGGCAAGCTGCGCCCCGGAATAGGCCCGGGTCAAGTCGGCGAAGAAGACCCGCCACGACCCGTCGTCCCAGGCGATGTGGTGCGCGACGAGCAGCATCACGTGTTCGGCGGGCCCGGTCTTGATCAGCGAGATCCGTAGCGGGGAGTCGCTGCTCAGATCGAAGGCCGTGCCGAACTCGCGCTGCGCCAGCACCTCCAGCCGCAGCTTGCGGGCCCGCTCGGATTTGTCGGACAGATCGTGGACCGTCCAGCCCGGGGTCAGGTCATCGTGGACCGTCGCGGTGGGCTCGCCGTTCTCGTCGGCCCGATAGGTGGTGCGCAGGATCGGGTGCCGGCGTGCCACCGCATTCAGGGCATCGTGCAGCCGCTCGGCGTCGATCACCCCACTGAGCCGGTAGGACAGGCAGATGTTGAGCAGTACCCCGCTCGGGTCGAATCCCTGCACGAACCACATCCGGCGTTGCCCGTCCGACAGCACGGTCGGATCGACCGGCGAGCTTTCGCTGCCCGCGGCGGCTTGCCCTGATTCCGCACCCGACGCCGAGGCCAGGCCCCGTTCGGCAAGCCTGCGCCGCATCAGCTCCAGACGCTCATCGGAGGTGCGGGGGGCTGCCGAGTCGGCACTAACCATGTCAGTCACGCGAAAATGCTTCCTTTTCAGGTCTTTCCAAATGCCCGATCAATTCGGCGGCGGTGGCGCCACCGAGGATGGTGGCCAGCGGCACTGATCGGCCGGTGGCCTTCTTGAGCTTCTTGCGCAGATCGATCGCCAACAGAGAGTCGACTCCGAGATCCAGTAACGACGTGTCGAAATCAAGTGCGGTGGTGTCGGTCAGCTTCAGCACCGACCCCAGTGCGATCCGCATCGCGCCCGTGGCGTCAGCCGCATCGCTGTCCGCCGCCTCGGGGGTGTCACCGAGGGCCGCAACGGCACGTTCTTCGGTGTCGCCGAGAAACGTCCGCAGCCGGTCGGCGTCGGCGGTGAACACCAGCGGATCGGCCGGGTAGTCCCGCAGCCCGGCCTCGACCGCAAGGTCGGGCGCCATGGCCCGCAGCCCGGACTTCTCCACCCTGCTGACCTCAGCCGAGTCGATGATGCCGTCGCCTTGCCACAGTCCCCACCGCACCGCGGTGCAGTGCCGGCCCTCGGCCTTCAGTTGCCCGCCGAGCGCGTCCAGCAGCCGGTTGGCCGCTGAATAGGCGGCGTGGCCGTATCCGCCCCACAGGCCGGATACCGAGGAACACAACACGATCCGGGCATCCGGGCGCAGCGGCCATGCCATCGTCAGGTTGGCCAGGCCGCTGACCTTGGCCGCGAACGTATCCCGCACCGTCGCGCCGGTCAGCTCGCCGCCGGGGGCGAGGGTGGCTGATGCGGCCGCGTGGATCACCAGCGATGCCGGGCCGACCGCCAGCTCGGCGATGGTTGCCGCGATCTGCGCCGGGTCCGTGAGATCGCATCGGGGCGCGAGGATCTCGGCCCCGTCGGCGGACAGTGCGGCCACCTGCTGATCGTCGAGTCCACTGCGGCTGAGCAGCACGATACGTCGCGCCCCCTGCTCGACCAGGTGGCGGGCATAGTGCAGACCCACCGCGCCGGCGCCGCCGGTGATGACCACCTCGTCGAAGATCCCCGACTCCGCAGTCCACGACCGGACCTCTGAGGTGTCGTCGCGCATCCCCCGCTGCCAGAGGGTCGGCCCGGACCCGTTGTCCCGCAGGGCGATATCGCGCGCGGTCGTCAGCATCGCGGTGACGGCCGCGGTTGCGGCGGCCGTGCCGAGGGTTCCAGGCGACAGGTCCAGATGCCGGAACGTCTGGTCGGGATGTTCGTAGCCCAGGCTGCGGTGCATCGCGGCCAGCGCCGCAGCCTCGGGTCGCGATGAGTCGTCGCCGGGGAGCTGCTCCCCGCCGACGGTGACCAGCCACACGTCGCGGGTCTCGGCGGCGATCGCCCCGGCATAGCCCAGCAGTCCGTCATCGATGCGGCGGCTCAAGGTTTCTGCCGCGGTCACGGTGTCGACCTCGTCGGACACCGGCGCGACCACGACCAGTAGGTCGGCGTCGGCGGGTGCGGCAGCGGTGGTCTCGGTGATCTCCTCGATCGCGCGGCCCAACGCGCCCGCCGATCCCTGCCCGGCAGCCAGGTCCAGCACCGCGACGCGGCGCTGGCCGGCCGGTACGTTGAGCGGGGGCACCTTCTCCCAGTGCTCCACACCCACCGTCACACCGGCGACCGGAGGTAGCGGTTGCGGTGTCGCCCAGAGATGTTCGGTCCGCATCGGCGCGAACGGGAAGTCGCGAAGCGATGTGGCGCCGTGGTTCGGGAGGTCGCCCCAGCGATAGCCGGTGTCGGCCATCGCCACCGAGACGATGTTGGCACTGAGCCGTTCGGTGATCGGTTCGTCGCGCCGGCCCGATCCCACCATCACCACCGGACCACCGGTGAGTTCGGCCGCGTCGTCGAGCAGATCCCCCATGGCGAACAGCAGCGCCGGATGCGCGGAGAGTTCCACGAAGATCCGGGCGCCGCGCCGGGCCGCGGTCTCGATGGCCCGGTCGAAGCGCACGGTGCTGCGCAGATTCGTGTACCAGTAGTCGGCGAAACCGGTGCCTGCCTCGACCACATCAGCGGTGGCCGAGCCGATGAACTGCACCGGCGACTCACTGAATTGCGCTGCGGGAAGCATCGATTCCAGATCGGCGCGAGCCGAGTCGAGCGCGGTGGTGTGCGCCGGGAACCACATCTCGATTTCCTTGGCGAACGATCCGCGGCCGGACACAGCGGCCACCGCCGCGGCCACCGCATCGGTATCCCCAGACACCGCGACCGATGACCGTGAGTTCACCACCGACAGTTCGAGCCAGCCCGGTGTGTCGGCAACGACTTTCGACGCTTCGTCGGGCGTGATCCCGAGCACCGCGACCCGGTAGGGGCCCGTCAGACGGTCGAGGACGGTCGCGCGGGCGACCACCACGGCCACGGCCTCCGGCAGGCTGATGCTGCCCGCCACGTAGGCCGCCCCGATCTCACCCAGGCTGTGGCCCACGGTGATATCGGGCAGCACGCCACAGGAACGCCACACCCGGGCCAGCGCCACACCGTGGACGAACTGGGCACCCTGAATCTGCACCTGAGAGAAATCGTTGGTGACCGCACCCGAATCCGGATCGGCCAGTAGGTAATCCAGTGGGGAGGCCGCACCGGCAGTATCGAACTCGGCCGCGCACTTGTCGACCTCGGCCCGGTAGACCGGCAGCCGGTCGTAGGCCTGCACACCCATCGATGGCCACTGGCTGCCCTGACCCGGGAACACGAACGCGATGCGCGCACTCGACCCCGGTGCCGCAGACCCGCCCTGTACCCGGGTGACCAGCGGATGATCCGCGTCCTCGGTGAGAGCACGCAGACCCGCGGCAAGTTCGTCACGATCGGTGGCCCGGACCACAGCGCGGTGACGGCGCAGGCGCCGCGTGGACAGCAGGGTGGCGGCGACGTCGCCGGCGTTCACCTCGGGACGCGAATCCAGATAGCGCAGGATGGCGGCGGCATCGGTGCCGATCAGGTCCTCTGCGTGCGCGCTGAGCAGGACGGGTGTGCGCCCGTCGGGGAGACAATCGACTTCGGACCCAGGAAGCACGATTCGCTCGCAAGCTTCGCTCATGCCGCAGCCTCGGGAACCGAGATGATCGCGTGGGCATTGGTGCCGCTCATCCCGAAGGCCGAGACCGCGCCGATGCGCTGCCCGTCGACCGCGGACCAATGAGTCAGCTTGGTGGCCAATCGCAAACCCTGGGCATCCCAGTCGATCTCCCGGCTGACCTCGTCGACGTGCAGGGTGGCGGGGATCGACGCATGCTCGGCGGCCAGGATGACCTTGGCCAGGCCGAGCCCACCGGCGGCGGCCTGCGAGTGGCCGACGTTGGATTTCACCGACCCCAACAGGGCGCCGGCGCCCGGGGATGTGGCGCCGTATGTCTGTGCCAGCGAACGTAATTCGGTCCGGTCGCCGAGGCGGGTGCCGGTGCCGTGGCCTTCGATCATGCCGACGTCCTCGGGCCGCACGCCCGCCTGCTCGATCGCCTTGGCGAACAACCGCTGCTGGGCGCCGCCACTGGGCGCGGTCAGACCGGTGGTCCGGCCGTCCTGGTTGACGGCGGTGGCGCGCACCTCGGCCAGGATGCGCCGACCGTTCCGCAGGGCGGCGGATCTGCGCTGCAATACGAACATCGCCGCACCCTCGGCCCACACCGTCCCGCTCGCGTGTGCGCTGTAGGGCCTGCAGTGCCCGTCGTCGGACAATGCGTGCTGTTTGGAGAATTCGACGAAGTACCCGGGTGTGCCCATCACACAGACACCGCCGGCCAGCGCCATGTCGCAGTCCCCCACCCGTACCGCGGCCACAGCGGTGTGGAACGCGGTCAACGCCGACGAACACGAGGTGTCGATGGTCAACGCCGGACCGCACAGGTCGAGTGTGTAGGCGATCCGGCCGGAGATGACGCCCAGCGAGGTGCCGGTGATCAGATGACCGCTGTGGTGGGAGAACTCCGACAGTGGCGGCCCGTACTCCAGGCCGGACGCACCGACGTAGCAACCCACGTCGTGCCCGGCGAGGTCGTCGGGGTTGATGCCGCTGTGCTCCAGCGCGCGCCACGCGATCCGCAGTCCGATGCGTTGCTGCGGATCCATCGCCACCGCCTCACGCGGTGAGATCCCGAAGAACGCGGGGTCGAATGCACCTGCGCTGGACAGGAATCCGCCGAGGTCGTGAATGCGCTTGAATCCGTCGCGACGGGAGCCGTCGAACAGTTCGCGCACTGACCATCCTCGGTCGGTGGGAAATCGGCCCAGCGCCTCACGCTGCTCGGTCAGCAGCGACCAGTAGCCGGCGGCGGTGTCGATCCCACCGGGAGCTTCCAGCGCCATCCCCACGATCACCACCGGGTCGGCGGCGTCTGGCCCGGGTTGATGCCCGCTAGAGCTCATTGACCAGCTCCGCCACATCCTCGAGCTGGGCGTTGAGATAGAAATGCCCGCCGTCGAACATCGAGCACGTGAAGGCACCGGCGGTGTGAGATTCCCAGCGCCGCAACATGTCCTCGCTGATGCGGTGGTCGCGGTCGCCACCAAGGGCGTAGATGTCGGCGGCGATCGTCACGTCGGCCTCACACGAGTACCGGTTAAACGCCGCGTAATCGGCCCGCACCGCCATCAGCAGCAGTTCGACGAAATCCTCGTCGGCGAGCAGCGCCTCATCGGTGCCGCCGAGATCGACCATCTCGGCGAGGATCTCGGACTCGGCCATCGGCAGCGCGGGCGCGGCCGCCACCGCTGACGGCGCCTCGCTGGCCGACACCCACAGGGCATCGATCGCCACACCGTTGCGTTCTGCGATCCGTGCGAATTCGAAGGCCACCACTGCGCCCATGCAGTGTCCGAACAGCCGGATCGATCCGATACCGGCCCAATCAGCCGCGTCGAACAGATCTTTGGCCAGATCGCCCACCGTGGGCGCGGCCGGATGCGACAGTCGGTCGCCGCGTTGGGGGTACTGCATGACGTAGGCATCAGACCCGGCTGCGGCCAATGCCATACCGAATCCGCGGTAGGCCAGTGCCGCTCCGCCGGCGTGCGGGAATACCAGTGTGGCTGTTGTGCTTTCGGACCCTGAGTAGCGCTTCACCCAGGGCTTGACCGTGATCTGGGTATCCGGCCCAGTCACGATGGCATTGCGGTGTCGAGAGCAGCCACCGCATCCCGATGCCGCACAGCGAGGGCGAAGCCGTTCATCCCCCGCTCGAGGTTGCGTCGCGGCGCATCATCGGCGACGACGACGGCTGCGCCCGCGGTAAGTGCCATCAGCATCATGAGGATCGGAGCCGCAGCACCGGTAGCCGCGAACGCGCCGATGCGGTCGTCGCCGGTGACGCCCAGCCGGACGCTGAGTTCCATCACGGCATCATGGGCGGCGGCGTGAGTCACCACCGCATATCCCGTCTCGTCGATCGATCCCAGGAAAGCGGGATCGGCCGGCGCGGAGCGCACCGGGGTGACGTCACATGTGCGGGCGCCGATCCGCAGCGCCTCGGACACGGTGAGTGCAGGTAGCCAGTTGGGTGGTCCGTCTCCGGTGAACAGCGCCATCCGCACGCCCGCGTGCTCCAGGACCGGCTCGGCCGGCTCGACGGTGTCGATCGGGACGCACACGCCGCCTGCCGCCAGGATTGCCAGCGTGGCGATCACGGTGTCCAGGCCGGTGGGCCCCACGACCGCGACCCGGTCACCGACGCGTACCCCGGCCACAGCCAGCGCACCGGACACCGATAGCGCCTGGTCACGCAGTTGCCCATAGGTCCAGCGAACGGTCGGGCCGATCACCGCGATATCGTCGGGCGCAACCTGCGCATGTGTGAAAAACCCCTGGTGGAGCGGCTCGGCCGCCACCGCGTGCATGGTCTGTGTAGTCGTGCGACCTACGGCGTCCACAACGACCTCCTGACGATAAGCAAAGCCTGCCCTAACTGAAGTAACTCTAACCTTAGTTGCCGAACGCGGGTTCTGGGGCCGTGCGTTCCAACTCGGACGCCACATCTGCGCTGTCCATGCCCGCGACCTCGAGATACAGCTCGGAAACCAGCTGCAGACGGTCCGAGCCCGCCTCCCGGCCGACCAACAGCGCAGCCATCTCGGCGACTGTCCGGGCCGCGAAGACGTCTGCGACCATGACGGTCGAGGTGTCCAGCCAGTCCCTGATCCGGGCCACCAGCTGTGTGCCCAGCACCGAGTCCCCGCCGAGGGCGAAGAAATCGTCGTCGACACCGACGCCGGACTGCCCGAGAACGTCGCCGACGATCGCACACAACGCCGTTTCCAGCGGGTCCGACGGCGCCCGGTAGCCCCTGGCCTCGGGGGCGCCCACCGCCGAGAGCATCCGGACTACCGCGGTGCGGTCGGTCTTGCCCCTGGCGTAGGGAATCTCGTCGGCGACCAGGAGCACCTGCGGAATCATGTGCGCGGGCACCAGCTCGGCCAGTGCGGTCGTCACCGCCTGAGGGTCGAGGCCGGCATCCTGACCGTCCTGATCCGCGCGGACCACCGCGCCGAGCAGATCGTGGCCGCCGTCGACGGGCACCAGCACCGCGACGGCCGCGTCCACGCCGGGAACCCGGCACAAGGCGCCCTCGACCTCACCCAGCTCGATACGGAAGCCACTCACCTTGATCCGGTGATCGGCCCGGCCCACGAATTCCAGCGTGCCGTCGGGCCAGGACCGCACCAGGTCCCCGGTGCGGTACCAGCGGCGCCCGTCGTGCTCGACGAACCGTTCGGCGGTCAGGTCGGGGCGGCCGCGGTACCCGCGGGCGATGCCGCGACCACCGACCCACAGCTCACCCGGAACCCAGTCGGGGCAGTCCTCTCCACGAGAGTCGACCACCCGGCAGCAGTTGTTGGTCAGCGGGACGCCGAACGGCACCGAGGTCCAGTGCGGCGGCAGCGCGTCGTCACCGGATCCGACTTCGAAGATGGTGTTGTGCGTCGCGGTCTCCGTGGCCCCGCCCAGCCCGGCGAACCGCACCCGGGGCGACGCGGCACGCAACGCGCGCACCATGTCCGGACGCACCCAGTCACCGCCGGTGGGCACCACCCGCAATGAAGACAACGATGCCCCGTCAGTCGCGGCCACCAGCATCTCCAGCCAGCCGGTCAGGAAGTGCAGGACGCTGACCTGGTGCTCGTCGATCAGCTTGACCCAGACGTCGGGATCGCGGCGGTTTTCCTCGTCGACGACCACCATCGAGCCGCCCGAACGCAATGTCCCGTAGACATCGATCACCGACAGGTCGCACTCCAGGTGCGACAGCGCCAGGCAACGATCCGCCGGACCGATCTCGAAATGGTCGTTGATGAATTCGATGGTGTTCATCGCCGCGTCGTGGGTGATCTCGACGCCCTTGGGCTCGCCGGTGGAGCCCGACGTGAACAACACATATGCCAGGTCCGAGAGAGCGACCTCGACCGGCTCGAAATCTTCTGGGTCACCGATGATCTCGGCGTCGGCAACGGTCAGGTGCGGCAGATCCGGATGCTCCGACCCCGAACCACACACCAGGGCGAAGTCCACCCCGCCGGTGTGCAGGATGCGCGCGGCCCGATCGGCGGGCTGATCCACCCCGACCGGCAGGTACGCGGCGCCGACCATCGAGATGGCCAGCAGCGCGATGACCTGCTCGACACTCTTCGGACCCAGTACCGCGACCAACTCGCCGTGGCACACCCCGCGAGACTGCAGTGCGGCCGCCACGGCCAGCACCTTCTCCCGCAGCTCGCCGTAGGTGAGATTCCCGGCGCTGCAGAACACCGCAGGCGCGTCCGGAGTGGCGGCCGCGTTCGCCAGGAAACCGGTGTGCAGCACGTCGCCGCTGGGCGTCGAGGCCGTCGCGTTCAGCTCGGCCCGCACCCGGCGCTGCTGCTCGGACGCCGCAGGCGGGTCCGGGGCATCCCAGGCGGAGTCGTCGGTGGCCAGGCGGCGCAGTTCGTCCAGGTGGTAGGCGAACATGGCCTCGGCCACACCCGGCCTGAACGCCTCGACCCGGACGTCCCAGTTGATCATCAGGCCCTCGGCGATCGGGGTCGCCTGGGCATCGATGAGCACCTGGGGTCCCTGCGAGATGGTCCACACCGGCGCTCCGAAGTGATCGGTGACGTCACCGGCGAACAGATCGCCCAGCCCGAGCGCGCTGGTGTAGACGATGGTGGCCAGTGTCTGGCTGCCGCGATGGCGGCTCATGTCGCGCAGCACATCGAGCCCGGACACCGACGAATGCGCGGCGGTGGCGTGCAGCGTCTCCTGCACGACCCGGGCCCGGGCCGCGGCGGTTTCGGCTCCGGTCAGGTCGATGTCGAGCAACAGCGAGGAGGTGAAGTCACCGACCAGCTTGTCCACATCGGGGTGATACAGCTCCCTGCCGAACATCGGCAGGTTGAGCAGGAACCGCGACTGCGTCGACCAGTGCGCGAGCGCATTGGCGTACGACGCCCCGACCGCCATGGCCGGGGTGATGCCGCGCCGGTGCGCCGCCGCGAACAACGCGTCGCGGGTCGCCACGTCAAGGGTTTCCCACAGCCGGATGCTGCGGTGTGGGTTGCGCTGATCGGACAGCGGAACCAGCGGCAGCGCAGGCGGATCCGGCAGATCCGGGACCCGTTCGGCCCACCATTGCAGGTCCTGCTCCGAGGGCGGCGGCACCGAAGCTGTCAGCTGCGCCCGGTACTCGCGGTAGGTGTAGCCGAGATCGGGCAGGTCGGCGCCGCCGTAGAACGCCGCCAGGTCGGCCATGAAGTTGCGGTAACTCACCGCATCGGCGCACTGCATGTCCATGTCGACGTGAAGACGCGTGCGGCCGTCTGGCAGCAGAGACAGGCTCAGCTGCAGCACCTCGTCGTGCAGCATCTGATGCGACTTGGATTCTCTGGTCAATTCCAACTGCGCTTGTGCCGCAGCCTCATCCAGGTCGCGGAGGTCGTAGACGGTGACCGGCAGCGACCGGTCACCGATCCGCTGTGTGCCGTCGGGCAGGATCTCCACCCGCAGCATCGGGTGGCGCGCGGCCAGTTTCGCCGCGGCCGCCTGCAGTCGCTGTGGATCGACACCGTCGCCGTCGAATTCGACGTACAGATGGGCGCCGACTCCGCCCAGTTGCTGATCCTGGTTGCGTCCAACCCAGAAGGCGTGCTGGATGGGCGCCAGCGGGAAGGGTTCGCCCGCATCATCGGCGACGTGACCCGCGGTTTCGGGGACGGAGTCTTGGACCGGGGCGTCGGGAGTGTGCTCAGCGACCAGGTCGATCCAGGCGGCGACGGTGGGATTGGCTGCCAGAGCGGCGAATCCGACATTGATGCCCTGCTTACGCCACCGCCCCGACAGCGACATCATCCGGATCGAGTCGAGACCGGATGCGATCAGGTCGGCGTTGGGATCGACGTCGTCTGCGCTGACCCCCAGGAGTTCGGCAACCTCGTCGCGGACCGTCCGGGAACTCGTCGCCACCACGCTTCATCCTCCAAACAATTAGTACAGGCTGCCCTAACTTAGTGGAGGTTACCCTATATTCGATCTGCTGACACACCCACCCGACGGGAGCCGAGACCACCGATGACCACCGGTTTTGACCGCGAACAGGACGTACTGGCAAACGGATTCACACCCTTCCCCGAGGACCGCGCCGAGGTATACCGCCAGGCCGGGTACTGGCAGGGCAAAGCGCTGGACAGCATCCTGCGCGAGGGAGCGCAGCGTTGGCCGGACAAGCCGGCCGTCGTCGACGCCACCGGCAGTCACACGTTCGCCGAACTGGACGCACTCGCCGACCGCATCGGCGCCGCTCTGGCCGCCCAGGGCATCGTCCCCGGCGACCGCATCCTGGTGCAGCTGCCGAACACCCGCGAGTTCGCGGTCGCCACCTTCGGTCTGCTTCGCGCCGGGGTGGTCCCGGTGTTGTGTCTACCCGGCCACCGGTCGGCCGAGCTGGGTCACTTCGCCCAGGTGAGCGGAGCCGTCGGCCTCATCATCGCCGACGTCATCGCCGGATTCGACTACCGCGACCTGGCGGAGCAACTCGTCGCCGAACATCCACGATTGCGTCACATCCTCGTCGACGGGGATGCGGGCGCCTTCCAATCCTGGTCGGCCCTCAAGGATTTCGAGGGCAGCCCGCTGAACATCACCGTCGACACCAGCGGCCCGGCCGTACTGCTGGTGTCCGGGGGGACGACGGGACTACCCAAACTCATCCCCCGCACCCACGACGACTACCTCTACAACGCCGCGGCCTGCGCCCAGGCCTGCGAGATGGTGCACGACGACGTGTATCTGGCAGTGCTGCCGGCCGGCCACAATTTCCCGTTCGCCTGCCCCGGCCTGCTCGGCTCGATGACGGTCGGCGCCACCACCGTCTACACCGACGACCCCAGCCCCGAATCGGCCTTCGCCCTGATCAACACCCACGGCGTCACGGTGACCGGACTCGTCAACGCCCTGGCCAAGCTATGGGCCCAGGCCTGCGACTGGGAACCGGTCCTGCCGACGTCGCTGCGGGTGGTCCAGGTGGGTGGATCGCGGATGTCCCCGGACGAGGCCCGGTTCGTGCATCAGGGCCTGAGCTCGGGGCTGCAGCAGATCTTCGGAATGGCCGAAGGGATGCTGAATTTCACCCGGCCGGGCGATCCGGTGGACGTGGTGGAGCACACCCAGGGCCGGCCCATGTCGCCCCACGACGAGATGCGGGTGGTCGACGAGGACGGTCACGAGGTCGCCCCCGGGCAGGAGGGTGAGCTCCTGGTGCGCGGGCCGTACACGCTCAACGGCTACTACCGCGCCGAGGAAGCCAATGCCCGGTCCTTCAGCCCCGACGGGTTCTTCCGCACCGGCGACCGGGTCCGGATCTTCACCGACGGACCCCGCGCCGGCTATGTCGAGGTGACCGGCCGGATCAAGGACGTCATCCACCGGGGCGGCGAGACGGTGTCGGCCACCGACCTCGAGGACCACCTGCTGGCCCACCCGGCTGTCTTCGCGGCCGCGGCAGTGGGGTTGCCCGACGATTACCTCGGCGAGAAGATCTGTGCCGCAGTGGTGTTCAAGGGAACACCGATCACCCTGGTCCAGCTCAACGAGTTCCTCGACGAACGTGGCGCATCGGCCCACGCCCGGCCCGACGTACTGGTACCGATGTCGACGCTGCCGGCCACCGCGGTCGGCAAGGTCGACAAGAAGAAGCTGGTGACGTCGCTGTCCCTCGGGTGAAAATGTCTCGACCTTCACGGCGCCATGGACGACACTGCCCGACATGACCAGCGAGGTGGTGTTCATCGGCGGGCGTTCGGGGACGGGCAAGACCAGCACCGGTTTCGAGATGCACGCCATGCTGAGCGTCGCCGGCGTCGCACACTGTCTGATCGACGGAGACTTCCTCGACATGGCATACCCCGCCCCGTCGGAACACCAGCTCGCCGAGCAGAACCTCGCAGCGATGTGGGCGAACTACCGCGCTGTGGGTCATCGCCGGTTGATCTACACCAACACCGCTTGCGTTCTACCCGACGTGGTGCACGACCTCACCACCGCGATGGGCGACAATCCCGAGGTTCGCACGGTCCTGCTCACGTGCACCGACGCCACGGCGCGAGCCCGGCTCGGCAGGCGCGAGATCGGCTCGACACTCGACCAACACATCGCGTCCAGTGCCCGGATGGACACCCGCCTGCGAACCGGCGTCGCGCCAGGCACACACCGAATCCCGACCGACAACCGCACCGTCTCCGATATCGCCGAGGAGATCATCGGTCTGACCGGATGGAGCGCGGCTACGCCTTGATCTCACACTCCACGGGAGGCGCCAGCAGCTCGATGATCCTGGCTGTCACGGCCGCGGCGGTGGGGTGCTCCCACAGCAGTGTCGGCGGCAGTGACAGCCCGGTCTGCTTCTCCAGCTGCCGGCGCAGCCGGACCGTCATGATCGAGTCGACGCCCAGTTCGACCAGCGGAAGGTCGACGTTCACTTCGGACTCCGCGAGCCCCAATTGGCTTGCCACCGCCGTCAATACGTGAGACGCGAGTTGTTCGGGGTCGAACTCCCCCGCGACCGGCTCCGCGGCGTCATCGGGCTCTTCCTCGGGCGCCACCTCCGCCAGGATGGGCACGGCCGCAGCCGCGGGCAACACCGGCAGCACCACGACGTTGGCCGCGTCCTCACGCATCGCCAGGTCCAGTGCGCGTATCGCGTCGTCCGCGCCGACCGTGCCCATGCCGAGCGCATCGAGTTGTGCGGCCACGAACTCCGACGCCGACCCCATCCCCAACCCACGCCACGCCGTCCACGCGATGGCCGTGGTGCGGTCGCCGAGACCGCGCCGGCGCCGGGCCATTCCGTCCAGGAACGCGTTGGCGCAGCCGTAGGCGCCCTGTCCCGGGAAGCCGGCGAGGTAGCCGCAGGAGGAGAACAGCACCATCCAGTCGAGCCGCTCGGGCGGGAACACCTCGTGCAGCACAAGGGTCCCCCGCACCTTCGGATGCATGGCGGCGGCGAACTCGTCGGAGGTCGTATTCATCAGCAGCGCACCGGCTTCCACGCCGGCTGCGTGGATGACGCCACGCACCGGCGGGAGCGGGCGCAGCACGTCCCGCAGGGCGTCGGCCGATCCCGGTGCTCCGACGTCCACTGCGGCGACAGTGACCGACACCCCACGCTCCTCAAGCGCGGTCACCGCACGGACTGCCGCCGACTGCTCGCCGCCCGTCCAGGCCGAACGGTCGCCCAGGCCCGAGCGGGACAGCAGCACGAGACGGCGCGCACCCAGATCGGCCAGGTGCTGAGCCATCCGCAGACCGAGCACGCCGGTACCGCCGGTGATCAGATAGGTGCCGCCCGGCTCACACCGCATCGGGGTCGCCTGCGCCGCACCGGCCGATGCCGAGAGGCGGGCGGCCAGGGCAACGCCGTCGCGGACCACGAGCACACCGTGCCCGGGCAGCGACCCCAGGACGTCCAGCGGGATGCGCCCGTCGGCCACGTCCACGACACCGCCCCACAGCTGCGGATGCTCGGCGGCCGCGACCCGGCCCAGTCCCCACAGCGGCGCGTGGGTCACGTTGGCTCCCTCGTGGACGCCGACGGTGAGCGCCCACAGCCGCGCCGACAGTCCCAGGCGGTGTTGCAACGCCAGCGTCCGCGTCACGAGGTCGACGGCCACCTCGGGTGCGTCATCGTCGCGCGGCAGCACAAGCACGACCGGATGGTCGCCGAGTTCGATTGGCAGCGAGCCGAAGTCGACGATCGATTCCAGTTCGGCCGGATCTTCCACTGCCACGTACGGCACCGCCGCCGTCGTCAGGTCGTCAACCGCGGCTTCCAGCCGATCGACATCCCCGCCGACCAGAACCACACCGCTGGGGCGCCGCTCGCCGCGAGCCGACACCGGATGCCACGACACCTGATGCACGATCCTGCGGACGTCGGTCCCCGATGACTCCCGCCCGGAATTCTCTAGTTCCTCGAAGGCCATGCCGCCGATCGACACCAGCACCGATCCGGACTCGTCGGTGATCGCCACATCGGTGGTAGTGGTGCCGGGCCTGCGCCGCACAGACAGCATCGCGACTGCCGGCGGCGCGCCATGGACGTCAACCCGTTCGATCCGCGCAGGCATCCGCAGCCGGGGCGAACCGTCGAAACTCGTCGAGGCGGCCGAGGTGGCCGCGTCCACCAGCGAGGCCCAGGTGCTCGGCTGCGCGCCGTCGGGTTCAGAACTCACCGTGGCTAGCAGTTCACCTTCACCGCGGCGCAGATCCGTGATGTCCCAACCGAATCCCATGGCAGCGACCCCGAGTTCGGCCAGGGTGTCGATCACGTGGCGCGGCGGCAGCTGCTCGGGGCAACGCGACCGCGCGGCATCGAGATCGACATCGGCAACCTCGGCGGGAGCCGGATCCACCACCGCACTGCTGTGCGTCAGCCATCCGCCGTCCTGGTCCTCGGCGTCGGCCAGCCGTGAGGCCAGCGTCAGTTCCCGGTCGGCCAGCACCACCTGAAGATCCCGGGCGCGCGCGGGGGCCACGGGCGTGCGCAACCTGATGTCGGTCAGCCCGGCGCCGTTTCCGGCCGCCGTCAGGAACGTGTTCAACAGCACTGCGGCCGGCACGATCTCGGTGCCCTGGACCGGATGGTCGCCGGGATACGGCCGGGTGTCGAAGTCCAGCCGCGTCTGCCAGATCCGGGTGGCGACGGTTCCGGCCACGTCTGTGCGTCCACCCAGCAGGGTATGGCTGGTGGTGTCGTGTACCGCGCGCCCACCGGGCGCGGCAGAGGGCACCCGCCAGAAGTGCCGGTGCTGCCATTGGGTGACCGGGAGGTCGGCGGCCCACGGATCGGTCTCGGCGAAACCGTGTTCGATGTCGGCGCCGTAGCAGTACAGCGAGGCGACCGCGGTCATGACGGCCGGCGACTCGGGCGTATCGCGACGCAGCAGCGGGACGACGGCGTGGTCCTCGATACCCAGGTGCAGCAGGGTCTCGACGATCGAGTGCGACACCACCGGATGCGCGGATACCTCCAGGAACAGCCGGTGCCCGTCCTCGGCGGCGGCCGTGACGGCCTCGGCGAACCGGACCTGCCCGCGCAGGTTGTGCACCCAGTAGTCGGCGTTCCGCGACGCGGCGGAGCGGGGATCAGGCAAAGCTGTGGTGTAGAGCGGGATCACCGCACCCCGGGCCGGGTCCAGCCCGGCGACGTTCTCGGCGAGAGCGCCGGTGAGGTCGTCCATCGCGGGGCTGTGGAATGCCACGTCGGTGTTGACCCGGCGCACCACGACGCCCTGCTCGCCCCAGGACCGGCAGATCTCCTCCACCGCGTCGGTGATCCCCGAGATGACACATGATTCGGCAGACGCGCTGATGGCCGCCACCACATCGGTGCGGCCGGTCAGCCGCTGTTCGGCCTCGGCGAACGGCAGTCTCACCAAAGCCATGGCACCGCATCCCATTACGGAGCGGAACCCGCGGGCCCGATAGCACGCCACGGCCGCGCCCTGGCGCAACTCGAACACCCCGGATACCACGCACGCCGCGACCTCACCCACCGAGTGCCCGATCACCGCGGCAGGCCGCACCCCCCGCTCGCGCAGGACCGCGGCCAGCCCGACCTGCATCGCGAAGGTCAGCGCCTGGATGCCGTCGGTGCCGCCGAGTTCGCCGGTGCTCAGCGCCTCGCGGGCGGAGAATCCGAGCTCGCGCCCGAAGACCTCGTCGATCTCGTCGATGATACGGGCGAAAGCCGGTTCCGCCGTGAGCAGTTCGCGTCCCATACCGGACCAGTGCGACCCGTGTCCGGAGAACACCCACACCGCGTCCCGGGCCTGGCCGCCCGGAACCTCCCCGGTGACCAGCCCGGCGCCGGATTCCCCTCGCGCGAGTGCGTCGAGGCCGGCGATCAGTTCATGGCGATGCTCGGCGACGACCGCGGCCCGGACCGGCTCGTGCCCGCGCCGTGCCCACAGCGTGGCGGCCACCGGCGCCATCTCCTGGTGCCCGGCCCGGAGGTGATCGCCGAGCGCTTCGGCCTGACGGGCCAGGCGCTGTCCGGACCGTGCGGACAGCGGGACGATCAGCGGACCGGGCACATCGTGCGACGTCGTGTCCTGTTGTGCCGGAGCCTCTTCGAGCAGGATATGCGCGATCGTGCCGCCGTAGCCGTAGCTGCACACCGCGGCCTGACGGGGCGTATCGGCGCGGGCCCACGGTTCTACCTCGGTGGGCACCCGGAGTCCGCTGTTTGCCCAGTCCACCGCACCGGTGAGCTCCCGCAGGCCGGCGGTGGGCGGGATCGCCTCATGGTGCAGGGCCAGGACCGTCTTGATCAGGCCCATCACCCCGGCGCCACCCTCCAGGTGGCCGATGTTGGGCTTGACCGAGCCGATCCGGCAGCGGTCCCCGCCGGCCCGCCCGGCGCCGTACACCTCGGCCAGCGCCCCGACCTCGGTGGGATCGCCTGTGGGAGTGCCCGTTCCGTGCGCCTCGACATAGCCGACGCCGGCCGGGTCGACACCCGACATCCGGCACGCGAGCCGGAACATGTCCGCCTGGGCGGCGCCGTTCGGCGACATGATGCCGACGGTGCGCCCGTCCTGGGCCGTGGCACCACCGCGCACCACGGCCAGGATGCGGTCACCGTCGCGTTCGGCGTCGGCGAGTCGCTTGAGCACCACGACGCCGGCGCCCTCGCCGCGCCCGTAGCCGTCCGCGGCGGCGTCGAAGGTCTTGCAGCGGCCGTCGGGGGCGGTTGCCCCGGCCTCGTCGAGCACCCGGGTCAGGCCCGGGCCGATCAGTGCGCTGACCCCACCGGCCAGCGCCAGCGATGTCTCGCCGGCCCGCAGCATCTGGCACGCCTGGTGCACCGCGACGAGCGAGGCCGCACACGCGGCGTCCAGCGCCACACTCGGGCCCCGGAGGTCCAGCAGATGCGAGACCCGGTTGGCGATTCCACACAGCGAGGTCCCGATTCCGGTCCACGCGTCGATGCCGGTCAGGTCTTCCATGATCAATTTGCCGTAGTCGTCGGAGTTGACACCCATCAGCACCGCGGTGTCGCTGCCGGCCAGCGCCTTCGGCGAGACGCCGGCATGTTCGAGCGCCTCCCAGCTGACCTCGAGGGCCAAGCGCTGCTGAGGGTCCATCACCTCGGCCTCGCGCGGTGACACACCGAAGAACTCGGCGTCGAATCCGGCCAGGTCGTCGAGGAAGGTGCCCAGCCGGGTCACTTCACGCAGCACTGCGGCATTGCGCGGATCGCGCCGCAGGTAGGGCTCCCAGCGTTGCTCGGGCACCTCGGTGACGTGGCTATGGCCCTCCACCAGGAAATTCCAGAAGTCCGCAGGAGTGGCGACGCTGCCGGCCACCCGGCAACCCAGTCCGATGACGGCGATGGGCTCCGGGGTCGAAGTCTCGGATGCCATGTCAGCAGGACCTCGACGGAAGGAAAGTCTGGATAGGCTTGCCTAAATACGCTGCCGACATGCGGACCATAGTGGCACACGATCCGAGAGAGCAGGAGTTCTACATCAGAACCAGCTGTGAATCTCCTGGGAGGCCCTCAGGTGGCGATGACGTGCAGGTTTGCCGGTCGAGTCGGCGGTTTTGACCACCCGTTCGCCCTCGCGGGCGACCGCCGTCGGCGTGTTAGCTCACTCACATGTCGGCTCGGCTCCCTCGATGAGGTACGGCGACAAGGTGCTCAGCTTCTCGCAGGTCTCCTCGAACTCGCGGTCGGGCGTGGACTCGGCGATGATGCCGGCGCCGGCCCGCAGCCAGGTGTGTCCGTCCGCTTCATACGCCGCCCGTAGCGCGAGCGCTGCGTCCAGGGAACCGTCGGCCGAGAACATCGCCACCGCCCCCGAATACAGCCCACGGGGCAGTTCGTCGTGGCGCAGGATCGCGTCGACGCCCTCGGCCTTGGGAATTCCCGATGCCGTCACCGCCGGGAACAGCGCTTCCAGCGCGTCCATGCGATCCATCGACGGGTCGAGGCGAGCACCCACCGTGGACCCCAGGTGCTGCACGCTTCCTCGCTCACGAATGGTCATGAAGTCGGTGACCGTCGCCGTGCCGGGTTCGGCGACCTCGGCAATCTCCTTGAGCGAACTGCGCACGGATATCGCATGTTCGACGATTTCCTTGGAGTTGGACTCAAGATCGTCGCGGGCTGCCTGATCGTTGGCTGCGCCGCGACCGAGCGCCCGGGTTCCGGCCAGTGGTTCGGTCACCACGAGCCCGTCCTGGTGCACAGCTGCGACGAGTTCGGGGCTGTATCCGAGCGCACGAAGTGAGCCGAGCCGCAACAGGAATGACCGTGCCGGGTTGTTGTGCCGGCGCCCCAGCCGGTAGGTCGACGGGAAGTCGAGCCGGAACGGCACGTCGAAGCGCCGCGACAGAATGACCTTCTGATACTGCCCCCGGCCGATCTCGTCGATCGCCGATGCCACCCGGTCACGGTAGCCACTACCGTCCTGCCGGATGTCGACGCCGCGAGGGTCGGCCGTGGGCGGGAGGCCCTCGGTGATCAGTCGCCGCACGACATCGTGGTCGCTCTCGCGGCCACCGAGCACGGTGACCCGTTCCGCGGTGACCTCGATCTGGGTCAGCGGACTGAAGACCCGCGCCAGTGGCGTCTTCGGCGGCAATCGGTCTTCGAGACCGAACTTGAACGCGCCGAATTCGAATGCGACCCAACCGAATGCGGTGTCAGCGTGGGTTTCGGAGTCCGCGAGCATCAAATCCACCGCTTCGCCGAGCACGGCGCCCGGCCTACCGGTCCATGGCCGACGGGCAGCTACGGCTCCATCCCGGGTGAGCCGCAGTTCATCGCTGTCCAACTCGACACCGCATTGCGCTCCGGAAGCCAGAATCCACCGGTTTCCCCGCTCGTACACCACGTAATCACTGCCGTCGCCGGACAGCGCGCGAGCGATCTCGGCGACCAGGTCGGCCGGGCCGGTCGAGTTGTCACCCGCAGGCAGCTCGAACGAGGCGAGCGCGGCCGAAGCATTGCAGTCAGCTTGGTCGTTCCTTGTGAGCATTCGGCAAAGGTTAGCCCGATGGTTTCCATTGCACAGACCTACGTATTTACTACGGATTCAACATCATCCGCATAGACGACACACATACGAACACAGCCGACTCACAGACACTCCACAGGAGCGCGGCGGTGTTCGCCGCTACCCGAGTAAGTCCCGGACGACCCCGTCCGCGAGCAGGCGGCCCCGGTCGGTCAGCACCAGGACTTCTCGCTGCCGGAGGAGAAGTCCTTCACCACAGAGAGTTTCGGCGCGAACCTGTTCGTCGGCATCGAGCAGTGTCACCGGGAGACCGTCACGAAGCCTGACCCGCAGCATCACTTCCTCCACATGCCGGTCGCGAGCATCGAGCTTCTCGAAATCGGCGATGGGCAACCGGTCTTCAGCCAAAGTCTGCGCATAAGCATTGGGGTGCTTGACATTCCACCACCGGGTGTCCCCGAGGAAGCCGTGCGCTCCGGGGCCGGCGCCCCACCACTCGCCACCACCCCAGTAGCCGAGGTTGTGCCGGCATTCCCCGCCTTGGGCGCTCCAGTTCGACACCTCGTACCAGTGCAGGCCCGCCGCCGAGAGCCGGCTGTCGAGCAGTTCGTAGCGCTGCGCGAGCACGTCGTCGTCGGGCCGGGCGATCTCGCCACGGCGCACGCGGCGGGCCAGGGCGGTGCCGTCCTCGACGATCAGCGAATACGCGGACACGTGGTCGACACCGGCACCCACCGCGACGTCGATCGAGCGCCGCAGATCGTCGTCGGTCTCCCCCGGCGTGCCGTAGATGAGATCGATGTTGACGTGTTCGAACCCCGCGTCCCTGGCCTCCACTGCCGCCGCCGGCGCGCGCCCCGGGGAGTGCGTGCGGTCCAGCACCGCCAGCACCTGCGGCGCCGCCGACTGCATGCCAAGGGACACCCGGGTGTAACCGGCCTCGCGCAACGTCGCGAACATCTCCGGCGAGGTGGACTCCGGGTTGGCTTCGGTGGTCACCTCGGCGCCGACCGCCAGGTCGAAGTTGTCGCGGACGGCTCCGAGCACCGCGGCCAGGCCGGTACCGCCGAGCAGCGAGGGCGTGCCGCCGCCGACGAACACCGTCTGCACGGGCACGGAACCGACCCTTTGGGCCGCCAGCCGCAGTTCGACGCGCAACGCGGCCAGCCAGCCGTCGGGGTTCGCACCACCCAGTTCGGCGGGTGTGTAGGTGTTGAAGTCGCAGTATCCGCACCGCGTCGCGCAGAACGGAACGTGGATGTAGATGCCGAACGCGCGACCTGGCAGGTGGGCCAACTCGGGTTGGCCGACAGGCGCGGTACGGGTGTTCATGGTTTTGATTTTCCCAGACTGTCCAGCGCGGACTTTTGCTCACCGTGAGCGCAAATATGGCCCGGTTAGGGCAGGTGGCGACAATCGTGGCACAATGGCGTCGTGACTGCCGCCCACAACAGCACCACCCGCATTCAGCTGGTGGCCCGTCGGCATGTCGATTTCAAGCGCGTCTGTAGCTGTTGCTGTCTGCCTTAATCGTGCGTTGATTTCGGAACCCGCCCGCCCAATACATTCAGCTGGCCGCCGGATCTGCGCCGCCGGACAGCCCCACCGGCGATAAGCGCATTCCAGCGGTCGGTTCCATAAGAGGAGCCAAGCAATGACCGAGGTTCAAGCCCAGCCGCGACCCGCGAAGACTCGCGACGAGGGTCAGTGGGCGCTGGGTAGCCGCGATCCCCTGAACCCCAACGAGGTGTTCAAACAGGAGGATGACGCCCTCAACGTCCGGGCCCGCATCCTCGACGTCTACTCCAAGCAGGGCTTCGACAGCATCGACAAGACCGACCTGCGCGGCCGGATGCGCTGGATGGGCCTGTACACCCAGCGTGAGCAGGGCTATGACGGCACCTTCACCGGTGACGACAACGCCGAACTGTTGGAGGCCCCGTTCTTCATGATGCGGGTGCGCTCCGACGGCGGCGCGCTGACCGCCAAGTCGCTGCGCACGCTCGGCGAGATTTCGACCGAATTTGCCAGGGACACCGCTGACATCACCGACCGGGAGAACATCCAGTACCACTGGATCCGCATCGAGGACGTACCGGAGATCTGGCGCCGGCTCGAAGAGGTCGGTCTGCAGACCACCGAGGCCTGCGGCGACTGCCCCCGCGTCGTCCTGGGTTCGCCGCTGGCCGGTGAATCCCTCGACGAGGTACTCGATCCGACGCCCGCGCTGGAAGAGATCGTCCGCCGCTACATCGGCAACCCGCTGCTGTCGAACCTGCCGCGCAAGTTCAAGACCGCGATCTCGGGCCTGCAAGACGTGGCGCACGAGATCAACGACGTGGCGTTCATCGGGGTCAATCACCCCGAGCACGGCCCCGGCCTCGACGTGTGGGTCGGAGGTGGCCTGTCCACCAACCCGATGCTGGCCCAGCGCCTGGGCGTCTGGGTGCCGCTGGACGAGGTGCCCGACGTCTGGGAGGGCGTCACCTCGATCTTCCGCGACTACGGCTACCGCCGCCTGCGCAACAAGGCCCGGCTGAAGTTCCTGGTCAAGGACTGGGGCCCGCAGAAGTTCCGCGAGGTGCTGGAGACCGAGTACCTCAAGCGCAAGCTGATCGACGGTCCTGCGCCCGAGCAGGTGCCCCACAACATCGACCATGTCGGCGTACAGAAGCTCAAGAACGGTCTGAACGCCGTCGGCGTCGCACCGATCGCCGGTCGGGTGTCCGGCACCATCCTGACCAAGGTCGCCGATCTGGCCGAGGCCGCCGGGTCCGATCGGATCCGGTTGACCCCGTACCAGAAGCTGATCGTGCTCGACGTGCCCGATGACAAGCTCGCCGAACTGCGCGCCGGTCTCGATGCGCTGGGACTGTCCTCGACCCCGTCGCGCTGGCGGCAGAACGTGATGGCCTGCACCGGCATCGAGTACTGCAAGCTGTCCTTCGCCGAGACCCGGGTGCGGGCACAGAGCCTGGTACCCGATCTGGAGGAGCGCCTCGCCGACCTGAACTCGACGCTGGACGTGCCGGTGACGGTCAACCTCAACGGCTGCCCGAACTCGTGCGCCCGCATCCAGATCGCCGATATCGGCTTCAAGGGGCAGATGATCGACGACGGCGACGGGCCCGAGGAGGGCTTCCAGGTGCATCTGGGCGGCAGCCTCGGCCTGGACAGCGGATTCGGCCGCAAGTTGCGCCAGCACAAGGTGTTGTCCACCGAACTCGGTGACTACGTCGAGCGGGTCGTCCGCAACTTCGTGAAACAACGCGAGGACGGCGAGCGTTTCGCCCAGTGGGCCGTTCGGGCCGACGAGGCGGACTTGAGGTAGATCGCGAGATGAGCGCATTGACTGAAGCGGAATTGATCGAGCTGGCCGAGCGCGGTGCGGCCGAGCTGGCCGACGCCGGCGCCGAGGAACTCCTGCGCTGGACCGACAAGCACTTCGGCGGCAACTACGTCGTAGCGTCCAACATGCAGGATGCCGTGCTCGTCGAGATGGCGGCCAAGGTGCGCCCGGGCGTGGACGTGCTGTTCCTTGACACCGGCTACCACTTCGCCGAGACCATCGGTACCCGCGACGCCGTGGAACAGGTGTACGGCGTGAACGTGGTAAACGTGCATCCCGAGAACACCGTCGCCCAGCAGGACGCGCTGCACGGTAAGGACCTGTTCGCCCGCGATGCCGCCGCCTGCTGCCGGATGCGCAAGGTCGAACCGCTGGGCAAGGCCCTGGCGGGCTACAGCGCGTGGGTCACCGGTATCCGCCGGGTGGAGGCGCCGACGCGCGCCAACGCCCCGCTGATCAGCTGGGATGCCGCCTTCGGCCTGGTGAAGATCAACCCGATCGCGGCCTGGTCCGACGACGAGATGCAGGCCTACATCGAGGCCAACGACATCCTGGTCAATCCCCTTGTGTACGACGGCTATCCGTCCATTGGGTGCGCCCCGTGCACGACCAAGCCGGCCGAAGGCGCCGATCCGCGCAGCGGCCGGTGGGCCGGCCAGGCCAAGACGGAGTGCGGGCTGCACGCCTCGTGAGGTTTCGGTGACGCTCGTTCTCACAGCACACGGCAGCGCGGACCCGCGTTCGGCGGCGAATGCGCATGCCATCGGCGGGCATCTGCGTCGCCTGCTGTCCGACACCGAGGTACGGGTCGCGTTCTGTGAACAGAACGCACCCAACCTCACCGAGGTGCTGCCCGGCGTGGAGCCCGGCGCCGTTGTGGTGCCGTTGCTGCTGGGCAGCGCCTATCACGCCCGGATCGACATTCCTGGGCTGATCGCCGACTCGGGTGCCGAGGTGACCCAGGCCGATGTGCTCGGCGATGATCCCCGTCTGTTGCAGGTGGTGCGGGAGCGGCTGACCGCGGTGGGCGTGTCCCGGTTCGACGCGGACCTCGGCGTGATCCTCGCCGGGGTCGGCTCGTCACATCCGGCCGCCAATGCGCGCACCGCCGCACTTACCGCAGCGCTGGCAGAGGGCACCCGCTGGGTTGGCACCCACGTGGCGTTCGCCACAGGGCAGACCCCGTCCCTGCCGGAGGCCGTCGAGCGTTTGCGGCAACGCGGCGCGCGCCGCCTGGTGATCGCCCCCTGGTTCCTGGCACACGGCCGGATCACCGACCGGGTTGCCGAATTCGCCTGTACCGCAGGCATTCCGATGGCTGAACCGCTTGGCGCGCATCGCCTGGTGGCGGCCACGGTGCTCGATCGCTACGAAGAGGCGCTCGCCGCACGCAGCGCCGGCTTCGCCGCCTGACCCCCGCACCATTCAGAGCAATCGCGCCCCTGGGTACCGCCCGGGGGCGCCTTCATTGGCTTGACTCCTATACCCCAAGGGGTATATTCGACGGTATTGGTATACCCCCCTAGGTATACAGATCCACCCGTCAAGGAGTCGAACAATGAAGTTCATCCAGTACTACCTGGACTGTCTGTCGCACGCGTCGTACCTGATCGGCGATGAGTCGTCCGGGCGCGCCGTCGTCGTCGACCCGCAGCGCGACGTCGCCGAGTACGTCGCCGACGCCGAGAAGCTCGGCATGCAGATCACCCACGTGATCGAAACCCACTTCCACGCCGACTTCCTGTCCGGCCACCTCGAGCTGGCCGAGGCCACCGGCGCCGCGATCGTGTACTCGTCGGTCGCCCAGCCGGAGTTCGACCACATGGGAGTCGAAGACGGCCAACGCATTTCATTCGGCGAGGTGGTGCTGGAATTCCGGCACACCCCCGGTCACACCCCCGAATCGATGAGCATCGTGGTCTACGAGCACGCCGGCGACGACGTGCCCTACGGCGTCCTGACCGGTGACACCCTGTTCATCGGCGACGTCGGTCGGCCCGACCTGCTGGCCTCGATCGGCTTCACCCGCGACGAGCTGGCCGACAAGCTCTACCACTCGCTGCACGAGAAGCTGCTGCCGCTGCCCGATGCCACGCGGGTCTTCCCGGCCCACGGCGCGGGTTCGGCCTGCGGCAAGAACCTGTCCACCGAGCTGTCGTCCACCATGGGTGAGCAGAAACAGACCAACTACGCGCTGCGCGCACCGGACAAGCAGTCCTTCATCGAGCTGGTCACCGCCGGACAACCGCCCGCCCCGGGCTACTTCGTCTACGACGCGATCCTCAACCGCAAGGACCGCGCACTGCTCGACGAGGAGGCGATGCCGAAAGCGCTGGACTACGGTCAGGCCACGGACGCCGTCGCGAACGGGGCCATGCTGATCGACGGCCGCAGCCCCGAGGATTTCGCGCTGGGTCATTTGCGCAACGCAGTCAACATCGGGCTGGCCGGGCGCTACGCCGAATTCGCCGGATCGGTGGTCAAACCCGACGCCGACATCGTGCTGGTCACCGACCCGGGCGAGGAGCGCGAGGGCAAGAATCGCCTGGCGCGCATCGGGTTCGACAGGGTGCTGGGTTACCTCGACAATCCGGAGCGGACGATGTTCGAGAACCGCGACGATGTGACGGTCGCCTCACGGTTGACCGCCAGCGCCTTCGACGAGCGGGCGGCCGCAGTCGCAGACCTGCAGATCGTCGACGTGCGCAATCCTGGTGAGACCGAGGCGGGCATGATCCCGGGCGCGGTCAACATCCCGGTGGGTCAGCTGGCGGATCGGACCGACGAATTGGATCGCACCCGCCCGACCGTGGTCTACTGCGCCGGCGGCTACCGCTCTTCTGTGGCGGCCAGCCTGCTGCGTCAGCGCGGCTTCACCGATGTCAGCGACATCCTGGGCGGCTACGGCGCCTGGGCTGACAGCACCCACGCCGCCTGAAACCGCGCACACCCTCTGAGAGACAGGAAAACACAACAAGCATGTCGACCCCAGTCAAGCACGAGGTCCTGATCATCGGCGGCGGCACGGCCGGGATCACCGTGGCGGCCCGATTGCTGCGCAAGCACTACCGCGACGTGGCGATCATCGAGCCGTCCGACAAGCACTACTACCAGCCGCTGTGGACGCTGGTGGGCGGCGGCCAGGCTACGGCCGCCGAAACCGAGCGCGCCGAAGGCTCGGTCGTGCCACGCGGCGCCACCTGGATCAAGAGTGCGGTCACGGCCGTCGACCCGGATGCCAACACGGTCACGTGTGCCGACGGAGCCACCTACGGCTATGACGTACTGGTGGTGGCGCCGGGCATCCAGCTGGACTGGGAACGCACCGAGGGTCTGTCCGACACCCTTGGCAAGGACGGCGTCTCGTCGAACTATCTGTTCGACCTGGCGCCGCGCACTTGGGAGTTCATTCGCAACACCCGGTCCGGGACGGCCGTGTTCACCATGCCGTCGGGACCGATCAAGTGCGCGGGTGCACCGCAGAAGATTGCCTACCTGGCCTGCGACCACTGGCGGCGCCAGGGTGTGCTCGACAAGATCGACGTGCACCTGGTGGTCCCGACCCCGCGGATCTTCGGTATCCCCGCGATCGCCGACAACCTGGACAAGGTCATCGCCGACTACGGCATCACGTTGCACACCGGAAGTGAAGTGCGGTCCATTGATTCGGCGGCGCGCAAGGTCACGATGACCAACATTGCGGAGGGAATCGAGACCACGCTCCCCTACGACGTACTCCACGCGGTCCCGCACCAGTCGGCGCCGGACTGGATCAAGACCAGCCCGCTGTCCACGAGCCATGTCGGTGGGGACGCCAACGGGTATGTCGACATCGACAAGCACACGATGCAGCACGTGCGCTACCCGAATGTATTCGCACTCGGCGATGCGGGATCGTCCCCGAACTCGAAAACCGGTGCGGCCATTCGCAAGCAGGCACCCGCCGTGGTCGAGAACATCGGTGCGGTCCTGAGCGGACGCCCGCTGTCGGGATCCTACGACGGCTATGCGTCCTGCCCCATCGTGACGTCCTCACACGACATGTTGCTGGCCGAGTTCGACTACGACTTCGCCCTCAAACCCTCCTTCCCCCTGCTCGATCCGGTGAAACCACACCGGCCGTACTGGTACCTGAAGAAGTACGGACTACCCGCCATGTACTGGAACCTGATGTTGAAAGGTCTTGCCTGATGTCCACCTCGTCGATCATCGACGCCGCCGAACTGAACGAACTCAAGCAGACCGGTAACGGCCCGCGGCTCATCGATGTCCGCACGCCCGGCGAGTTTGAAACCGCCCACATCCCAGGCTCTTACAACGTGCCACTGGATCTGCTGCAGGAACATCGGGACGAGATCGCCCAGCACCTCGACGAGAACGTCGTGCTGATCTGCCGCTCCGGGCAGCGGGCGAGCACCGCCGGCCAGACCCTGCGCGACGCCGGTCTGCCGAACGTCTCGATCCTCGAGGGCGGCATGACCGCCTGGCACGACAAGGGATTCGGGGTGCGCCGTGGCGCGCAGCGCTGGGACCTGGAACGCCAGGTCCGCCTGGTTGCCGGGTCGATCGTGCTGAGCAGTGTCCTGGGCAGCATCGCCTCCCCGAAGCTGAAGTGGGTCGCCGCGGCGATCGGAGCCGGGTTGACCACCGCCGCGCTGACGAACACTTGCGCCATGGGCATGATGCTGGCCAAGCTGCCGTACAACCGCGGTGCGTCCTGTGATGCCCAGAGCGTCGTCGAGCAGCTGATCGGTTCCACGCAAACACCTTCCGGCGCGTTGGCATGATCGCCGTCGCTGTCGCGCTGGCCGTCCTGGTCGGGGTGTCCCTCGGACTCCTCGGCGGGGGCGGCTCGATCCTGACCGTTCCGCTGCTGGCATATGTGGCCGGCATGGAGGCCAAGCAGGCGATCGCCACGTCGCTGCTGGTCGTCGGGGTGACCAGCGCGGTCAGCACCTTGTCGCATGCGCGCGCCGGCCGGGTGCAATGGCGCAGTGGCCTGATGTTCGGGGCGGCCGGCATGGTCGGCGCGTACCTGGGCGGACTGCTGAGTTATGTCGTGCCCGGATCGGTACTGCTGACCGCCTTCACGGTCGTGATGATCGCCACGGGTATCGCAATGATCAAGGGACGCAAGGCGTGCGATCAGACGACTCGGACGATGCCCGTGGTCAAGGTCCTGCTGATGGGGCTGGGGGTCGGCGTGGTGACCGGAGCCGTCGGAGCCGGCGGTGGGTTCCTGGTGGTGCCCGCCCTGGCGCTGCTGGGTGGTCTGCCCATGCCCGTCGCGGTGGGAACCTCTCTGCTGGTGATCACGATGAACTCGGCCGCAGGTCTGGCCGGACATCTCAGCACCGTGCCGATCGACTGGACGATCGCCGGCGCAGTCACCGCCGCGGCGGTGCTGGGCAGCCTGCTGGGCACCCGCCTGACCGCGCGCGTCGACCCCGACGCGGTGCGCCGGGCCTTCGGCTGGTTCGTGTTACTCATGGCGTCGCTGATCCTCGGCCAGGAAGTCCACCCCGCCATCGGGCTCACCGCCGCCGGACTGACTGTGCTGGCCGGCCTCGGCAACCTGAGCTGTGCCCGGCTCGGATGGTGTCCGCTGCGGTGGATTTTCGGTCCACCTGCTACGACAACATGACGCCAGAAACATACCCCCACGGGTATGATGAGAATCAGAGGACCCAACCGCGAAACCGCTCTTTAAGGGGGACAACATGATCTGCGACGAGGAATCGATCGCCGCCATCCTGAACCGGCTCAAGCGCGCGCAAGGACAGCTCTCAGGCGTCATCTCCATGATCGAGCAGGGCCGCGACTGCAAGGATGTCGTCACCCAGCTCGCCGCGGTGTCCCGCGCGCTGGACCGCGCCGGATTCAAGATCGTCGCAACCAGCCTGCGCGAATGCATCAACGGCAACAGTGACGAAACCATGGATGTCGCCGAGCTGGAACGGCTGTTCCTGACCCTGGCCTGACCGGGTGGGCCTGACCGTCAGCTGACGGTCAGCGCCTCATCCTCGTCGTTGGTCTTCTCAGAATCCTTCGATGGTTCGTCGCCACGCGCCGGAATCTGCACGCCCCCGGCGATCTGAGGAACGCGCGTCGCCCGCACATAGACCGTGTCACCCTCACGCAGCCCCAGCGCCTCGGCGTCACCGCGGGTGATCTGTGCGGTGAACGGGACATGCGTTGCGGCACCGGTCAATTCGACCCGCACCTCGAAGCCGAGCATCACGATCCGATCGATGGTGGCCCGCAGTACCCCGGTGGCCTCGGCGGTGCCGTCCCCGGCGGCAACGGCCAGCTCCGGATTGCGCCCGACCCGAATATCGTGCGGGCGCACCAAGATCCCGTTCAGCTCCGAGACCGCACCCAGGAACGACATCACGAACGCGTTCGCCGGCTCGTCGTACACCACGGTCGGTGAGCCGACCTGCTCGATGCGCCCCTTGTTGAGCACCGCGATCCGGTCCGCCACGTCGAGCGCCTCGGCCTGGTCGTGGGTCACCAGCACTGTGGTGACGTGCACCTCGTCGTGCAGGCGACGCAGCCAGGTGCGCAGGTCGTCACGCACCTTGGCATCCAGCGCCCCGAACGGCTCGTCGAGCAGAAGCACCTGCGGATCCACCGCCAAGGCCCGCGCCAATGCCATGCGCTGACGCTGACCACCGGACAGCTGGTTGGGGTAACGGGTCTGAAAACCGGCCAGCCCCACCACTTCCAGCAGGTTGTCGACCTTCTCCTTGACCTCGGCCTTGGGACGCTTACGGATCTTGAGGCCGAACGCCACGTTGTCGCGGACGGTCAGGTGCTTGAACGCCGCGTAGTGCTGGAACACGAACCCGATACCGCGGCGCTGCGGCGGCACCCCGGTGACGTCGCGCCCGTTGATGGTGATGGTCCCGGTGTCGGGCTGGTCCAGGCCCGCGATGGCGCGCAGCAGGGTGGACTTGCCCGACCCACTGGGGCCAAGCAGTGCGGTCAACGAACCTGACGGCACCTCGAAGTCGATGTTGTCGAGTGCCGCAAAATCGCCGTAATGCTTGTTGGCGCCCCGAACCACGATCGCGTCGGTCATAGCTCTTGTCTCCTTCTCGGGCCTACTGCGCGGCCTTGGTTCGGCGTCGGTCGAGGATCACCTGGACGACCAGGACGATCACGGCGACAGCCATGAGCAATGTCGAGATGGCGTACGCCCCGTACACCGATTCGGCGGTACCGCGGTTGTAGCGGTCGGCCACCAGCAGCGTCAGCGTCTGGGAGGTGCCCGGCAGGTTCGAGGACACCATGATCACCGCACCGAACTCCCCCAGCGTGCGGGCGATGGTCAGCACGATGCCGTACGTCAGTCCCCACCGGATCGACGGCAGCGTGATCCGCCAGAACGTCTGCCACCAGGTCGAACCCAGCGTCGCGGCGGCTTCCTCCTGATCGGTGCCGATCTCGTGCAACACCGGCTCGACCTCACGGATCACGAACGGGACCGTGACGAAGATGCTGGCCAGCACGATGCCGGGGAACCCGAAGATGATCTTGAAGCCGAGGTTGTTCTCGACGAACCCGAGCAGCCCCGCCGAACCCCACAGCAGGATCAGCGCGACACCCACGACCACCGGCGACACCGCGAACGGAAGGTCGATGATCGCCTGCAGCGCACTCTTGCCGCGGAAGCGGTTGCGCGCCAGCACCAGGGCCGTGGGAACACCGAACAACACGTTCAGCGGCACCACGATCGCCACCACAAGAAGCGACAGCTGCAGCGCGGAGACCGCGGCGGGCGTGCCCACCGATGCGAAGAACGCTCCGACACCAGGGCTGAAGGTCCGCCACAGGATCAGGCCGACCGGCACCACCACCAGCACCGCCACATAGGCAAGCGCCAGAAAGCGCAGCAGGTAACGCACCGACGGTGAGAGCGTCATGCCGAAAGCTCCTCACGTTTGGCCGCACGCGAACCCACCGCCCGCAGCACGAACAGCACCACGAACGAGATCACCAGCAGCACAATGGAGATCGCCGCGGCACCGGTCCGGTCGTCGTTCTCGATCAGGGTCCGGATCCACTGCGAGGACACCTCGGTCTCGCCGGGAACCGCGCCACCGATCAGCACCACCGAGCCGAACTCGCCGATGGCACGAGAAAACGCCAGCCCGGCACCGGACAGCAATGAGGGCAGCAACGCGGGCAGGATGATCTTGGTCAGGATGGTGAAGGTGTTGGCGCCGAGCGATGCCGCGGCCTCCTCCACATCACGGTCCAGTTCCAACAGCACCGGCTGCACCGAGCGCACCACGAACGGCAACGTGACGAACAGCAACGCGACACCGACACCCCATTTGGTGTGCTGCAGGTGCAGGCCGACCGGGCTGGCCGGGCCGTACAGCGCCAGCATCACCAGGCTCGCCACGATGGTCGGCAGGGCGAACGGCAGGTCGATCACGGAGTCGACCAGCCGCTTGCCGGGGAAGTCGTCACGGGTCAGCACCCAGGCCACGATCAGCCCGAAGAACAGGTTCACCACAGTCACACCGGCCGAGATGGTCAGGGTGACCCGGAACGACTCCAGCGCCGCGTTGGAGGTGACGGCCAGCCAAAAGGCGTTCCACCCGCCGCCGGCCGCCTGCCACAGGATCGCCGCCAACGGCAGCAGCACGATGACGCTCAACCAGATCGACGCCGCCCCGACGCGCAGCGAGGTGCTGCCGTAGCGGCCGGGCCGCGCGCCGGGGGTGGGATCCCCCGGCGCGGGCGCAGCCGAATCAGGCTCGGCTGCATCGGTCTGCGTTACTGAAGTCATCCAGTCGCCTGCTTGTAGATCTTGGTGATCGAGCCGTTTTCCTTGTCGAACAACGCCGGGTCGGTCTCTTTCCATCCGCCGAGATCAGCGATCGTCCACAGCTTCTCCGGCGTCGGGAAATCCTTGGCGAAGTCCGCCGCCACCGCCGGGTCGACCGGACGGAAGCCGGCTTCGGCCCACAGCTTCTGGCCTTCGGCGGTGAACAGGAAGTTCTCCAGGGCCTTGGCCTTGTCGGCGTGGGCACTGGTCTTGACGACGGCCACCGGGTTCTCGATCTTGAAGGTCTGCGGCGGGTTGATGTGCTCGACGGGCTTGCCCTGCCGCTCGACGTTGATCGCCTCGTTCTCGTAGCTGATCAACACGTCGCCGGTGCCCTGCAGGAACACATCGGTGGCCTCACGGCCCGAACCTGGGCGGGTCTTGACGTGCTCGGTCACCAACTTGTTGATGAAGTCGAGACCGGCCGCGGAATCCTTGCCGCCGTTGCTCTTTGCCGCATACGGGGCCAGCAGGTTCCACTTGGCCGAACCCGAACTCAGCGGGCTCGGGGTGACTACCTCGAGCCCGGGCTGCAGCAGGTCATCCCAGTCTTTGATGCCCTTGGGGTTACCCTTGCGCACCACCAATGACACCACAGAACCGAACGGGACGCCCTTCGTATTGCCCGCACTCCAGTCGTCGGCCACCTTGTCGGCCTTCACCAGCCGGGTGACGTCGGGTTCCACCGAGAAGTTCACGATGTCGGCCGGCTTGCCGTCGGCGACGGCGCGGGACTGATCTCCCGACGCGCCGTACGACGTGGTGACCGCAACGCCCTTGCCCTCTTCCGTGGCGGCGAATGCCGGGATGATCTTGCTCCAGCCCGGCTCGGGCACCGCGTAGGCGACGAGTGTCAGCGTGGTGTCGGCGCCCGCGGCACCGTGGTCACCGCCGGCGACGTCGCTGGCGCCCCCACCGCAACCGACGGCGAGCACGCCGGTGGCAGCCAGGACGGTGGCAGTTCGCCAGAACTTGTTGACGTTGGACTTGTAAATGGGCACTGATGACCTTTCTTACGGACAGCGGACAAAACGAGGTCCGTCATGCGGAAAGGCTAGGGAGGCGTGGCAGGCGAGAAAAGAGCATCCGGGCACAGGACCGCCACCGACACCAAACCGCGGACGGGTTGGAGTCAGCGACAACAGGCGACGTCAGCAACAGCGCATGAACCCACGGCAATGAGAGCCAAGACATGGCTCTCGGTCTTGCCGGACGCTGAATGCATGGCGCGAAGAATAACAGAATTCCGGCGTCGTGCCCGCCGAGCGATCTGTGTCCGTGTCAGCGGGTCAGCAACCACATCACGATGACCAGGACGACCAGCAGAATCAAGATCAGGGTGACACGTGAGCGTGGCATACCGTTCACTCGGATTCCACCTCGTCTGCCGGGGCGTGGCGCAGTCGGTGCAACCCGGTGATTCCCCAGCCCAGCGCGCCGTCGAGCACCAGCGCACTGCCATAGGCCAGCGCCAGAACCACCGGCATCACGACAGCGGTCTGCACGACGAACGGCAGCCCGGTCAGCCACAGTTCGACGCCGTCCCACCAGTTCAGGATTGCCGCCATGGGGCAAGCGTAGGCGATCGACAAGTGGGCCCGTTATTAGTCCCGTCCCGCCCGTAACATTCGACACGCGTGTCTTGGGTAGACGACACCTGTATCCACGCACGATGATGTGCGGATGGTTCTGCAACACACCGAGCCCACGGATGTCGTCGCGGCACTCGACAAGGCATCGGACACTCCCAAGGCGCCCGAGGCACCGTTGACGGTCACCGCCCCGGTGCCGTACTCGTCCGGCGGGGCACTGCGGAACCCGTTCCCGCCGATCGCCGACTACGGCTTCCTGTCCGACTGCGAGAACACCTGCCTGATCTCCTCGGCCGGATCGGTGGAGTGGCTGTGTGTCCCCCGGCCCGACTCCCCCAGCGTGTTCGGCGCGATCCTGGACCGCAGCGCGGGCCATTTCCGGCTCGGTCCCTACGGCGTGACCGTTCCGGCGGCGCGGCGCTATCTGCCGGGCAGCCTCATCCTGGAGACCACCTGGCAGACCCACACCGGCTGGCTGATCGTGCGCGACGCGCTGGTGATGGGCCCATGGCACGACATCGACACCCGCTCCCGCACACACCGGCGCACCCCGATGGACTGGGACGCCGAGCACATCCTGTTGCGCACCGTGCGGTGTGTCAGCGGCACCGTCGAACTGGTGATGAACTGCGAGCCGGCGTTCGACTACCACCGGGTCAGCGCGTCGTGGGAGTACTCCGGACCGGCCTACGGCGAGGCCATCGCCCGCGCCAGCCGGAACCCGGATTCGCACCCCACACTGCGGCTCACCACCAATCTGCGGATCGGCATCGAGGGCCGCGAGGCCCGCGCCCGCACCCGGCTCACCGAGGGCGACAACGTGTTCGTCGCGCTCAGCTGGTCCAAGCACCCGGCCCCTCAGACCTACGAAGAGGCCGCCGAGAAGATGTGGAAGACCAGCGAATCATGGCGGCAATGGATCAACATCGGCGACTTCCCCGATCACCCGTGGCGGTCGTACCTGCAGCGCAGCGCGCTGACGCTCAAGGGCCTGACCTACTCGCCGACCGGCGCCCTGCTGGCCGCGCCCACCACGTCGCTGCCGGAAACCCCTCACGGCGAACGTAACTGGGACTACCGCTATTCGTGGATCCGGGATTCCACCTTCGCGCTGTGGGGTTTGTACACACTCGGCCTGGACCGGGAAGCCGACGATTTCTTCTCGTTCATCGCCGACGTCTCCGGCGCCAACAACGGCGAACGGCACCCGCTGCAGGTGATGTACGGGGTCGGCGGCGAGCGCAGCCTGGTCGAGGAAGAACTGCACCACCTCTCGGGTTACGACAACGCCCGGCCCGTGCGCATCGGCAACGGCGCCTACAACCAGATGCAGCACGACATCTGGGGCACCATGCTCGATTCGGTGTACCTGCACGCCAAGTCGCGCGAGCAGATTCCCGAGGCGCTGTGGCCGGTGCTGAAGAACCAGGTCGAGGAAGCCATCAAGCACTGGAAGGAACCCGACCGGGGCATCTGGGAGGTGCGCGGCGAACCGCAGCACTTCACCTCAAGCAAGATCATGTGCTGGGTGGCACTGGACCGTGGTTCGAAGCTGGCCGAACTGCAGGGCGAGAAGAGCTACGCGCAACAGTGGCGCGCGACGGCCGAGGAGATCAAGGCCGACATCCTGGCTCGCGGGGTCGACTCCCGCGGCGTGCTGACCCAGCGGTACGGCGACGACGCACTGGACGCGTCACTGCTGCTGGCGGTGTTGACTCGGTTCCTGCCCTCGGATGACCCGCGGGTACGGGCCACGGTGCTGGCGATCGCCGACGAACTCACCGAGGACGGCCTGGTGCTGCGCTACCGGGTCGAGGAGACCGACGACGGCCTGTCCGGCGAGGAGGGCACCTTCACCATCTGTTCGTTCTGGCTGGTGTCCGCTTTGGTCGAGATCGGCGAGGTGAGCCGGGCCAAGCATCTGCTGGAGCGGTTGCTGTCGTTCGCCAGCCCGCTGCATCTGTACGCAGAGGAGATCGAGCCACGCACGGGCCGCCACCTGGGCAACTTCCCGCAGGCGTTCACCCACCTGGCCCTGATCAACGCCGTGGTGCACGTCATCCGGGCCGAGGAGGAGTCCGACAGTTCCGGGGTCTTCCAGCCCGCCAACGCGCCGATGTAGGCCGGAGGCCTACGTTCTACAGATGTAGCCGCTACAGCTAGGCGCTGCGGGTCAGCGTGTCCGTCGACACGGCGCCGAACTGGACGTCGAACTCGACCTCCAACTGGGCCGGGGTCACCAGTACCACCGGCGTGAGTCCGCTCGCAGTGCCGCTCCCCGGGGACTGGGCGATCGCTGTGATCACGCGCCCGCCGAATCCGTCCGGGGTGGCCGGGACGCGCACGGTCAGCGTGACCTGATCGACGCCCGGGGGCACCCGCAGAAAGAACTCGTCACCGGGTTGCACCGCGCCGCTCAGTTCCCGGCCGGCGCGATCGACGACGACCCCGTGCGACACCTCGAGCGCCGCACTGTCGGTGGCCCGCAACCGGAACGGCCCGATCACCCCGGCCTCGACCACCGCCTCCTCGGCCGACAATGCGGGGGACGTCGTGGCCCGCCGGGCCGCCCGGGCCCCGGCGGTCAGATAGTTGTACAGATGCACCACGCGGTCGGAGTTGGCGTACGCGCCAGAACCGTTGAGCCAGAACCGGATATCGGTGACCCGAACCAGCGCGTCACGATCGGACAGGACGGCCAGCCGGTAGTACCGGTAGCCCTCCGGCCCGCGGCCGGGCCGGGTCGAGGACACCGTGCTGCCGACGCCGAGAGTCCGGCGATGCGTGCCACGGCCCGCGGCGATATTGAGTCCCGAGGCCGCCACGTCCTCCCACAGCACGCCGTCGTTCGACTTCTGCAGCACCAACGACACCGCGGCGGTCGATTCCAATTCGACCGTGTAGCCGCCCAACTGGGGAGCCCCGTCGAAGTCGAACACGATGCCGTCGGCATCGGGGTAAGCCCTCGCCGGTTCGTTGCGCGCCCGGTTGTCCAGCGCCAGCCCGTTGGTGAACAACCAGATGGCCGCCTGAGTGGCCGCGATCGCCTCGTGTTCGGCCAGGTTGGCCGACCCCAGCGGCACCCCGGCCGCCCGCACCCGGCGGCTCAACTCGGCCGTGCCGAGGGTGGGAAACGAGTTGCGGACGATCCAGTCCACCTCGGCCTCATAGGACCGGGCGCGCAGGTTGCGCACCGCCGACCACGTGGCGGCCTCATACCGCGACGGTCGGGTGGGCGCGATGCCGGCGAAGTCCAGCGAGTAGGCCTCGACGTTGGGATTGAGCCTGATCAGATCGGTGCGAGCCGAGGTGCCGTCGGTGAACACCACGGTGTCCACGGTGTGCGAATAGGTGCCACCGCGATACCGGGTCATCGTTACCGGGTCGGTCCGGCGGGGACGTATCCGGGTGCGTACGGCCACCGGGCCGGACACCCCCTGGGAATCCATTGGGAGTTCGCCGCGGGAATCAGCAACAGACAGGACAGACATGACGGGTTGACTTTCTTGAAGGCCGGATACGCGCGCATCAACGCACCGCGAGAAAGGCGGGCGGACGACGCAGAGGAGGGCGTCAGAAAATCAACAACAACAACGCACGTCGAGGCAGCGCACGATGGCGACGCGCAGCGATTCGACGTGTTGCATGGGGCCCACCATACGGCAAGTGGACAGCAATGCCCAGTTCACATCGTGGTGACAGATTTGAATCGTCCGCGCACTAAACACTGTCGTGGACAGATTTTGGCCGTATCGTTGCCGCCCACACTCACATTCATCGGTTGGAGGTAGGACCCCGTGACGTCCGCACAGAACGAATCACAGGCACTCGGCGATCTCGCCGCCCGCCAGCTGGCGAATGCCACCAAGACCGTTCCCCAGCTGTCCACCATCACCCCGCGGTTCCTGCTGCACCTGCTGAGCTGGGTGCCCGTCGAGGCAGGCATCTACCGGGTCAACCGGGTGGTCAACCCCGATCAGGTGGCGATCCACTCGGAGGAAGGCGCGGGCACCGAAGAGCCGCTGCCCGAGACCTACGTCGACTACGAGACCAGCCCGCGCGAATACACGCTGCGCTCGATCTCGACGCTGCTCGACGTGCACACCCGGGTGTCGGACCTGTACTCCAGCCCGCACGACCAGGTCGCCCAGCAGCTGCGGCTGACCATCGAGACGATCAAGGAGCGCCAGGAGTTCGAGCTGGTCAACAACCCCGAGTACGGGTTGCTGTCGCAGGTGACGCCGGAGCAGACCATCCAGACCCTGCGCGGCACTCCCACCCCCGATGACCTGGATTCGCTCATCACCAAGGTGTGGAAGACCCCGGCGTTCTTCCTTACCAATCCGCTCGGAGTGGCGGCGTTCGGCCGCGAGGCCACCCGCCGCGGGGTGCCGCCGCCAGTCGTCAGCCTGTTCGGCGCCCAGTTCATCACCTGGCGCGGCATCCCGATCGTGCCCTCGGACAAGGTTCCCGTCGAGAAGGGCAAGACCAAGTTCATCCTGGTGCGCACCGGCGAGGAGCGTCAGGGCGTCGTCGGCCTGTTCCAGCCGGGACTGGTCGGCGAGCAGGCCCCGGGCCTGTCGGTGCGCTTCACCGGCATCAACCGGTCGGCGATCGCGTCCTACCTGGTGACCCTGTACTCGTCGCTGGCTGTGCTCACCGACGACGCGCTGGCGGTCCTCGAGGACGTCGGAGTGGACCACTTCCATGAGTACAAGTGAGTTCGAGCCGCTAGGCCCAGAAGGACGGGCAAGCGATCAGCCGTTCACTGAAGCCGAACTGGCCGCGCTGGCCACCCAGCTGTACGCGACCAGCATCCGGCCCGGGCCCGACAGCCCGCCCGCGGCCACACAGGTCGCCCCGCGCGGGGTGGCACCGGATACCACCTCGGCGGCGTCGGCGGGCTCAGCCGCGGCCGGCCTGGCACATCCGGGCACTCCGGCCGAGTTCGTGTCGGTGCCGGAGGTTTTCGTTCCGGCACCGAGCACACCTGAGCCGGAAGGCATTCCGGGCGTGGTCCCGGTAGCGCCCCGCGGTGGTGCGGCCAGTCCCATCGCCCCCATCGGTGGGCTGGAGGCGTTCGCGGTCCCCACGGGCCTGGTCCCGAAGGTGCCCGGCGTGCTGGCAAGCGCTCCCCCGTCGGCACCGGTGGCGCCCCGTGGATCGGCGCCGACGTGGCCGGGCGCGGTGCCGGACGTACCGCATCTCGGGTGGTCGGACACGCCGGCAGTTTCCGAGGATGCGGGGAGCTACTACTTCCTGCAGGCTCCTACCGATCCCGTTGCAACCGAGCCGGTCCCGGCAATCCAAGACGACCACGAGATCTTCGACGTCAACGCGATCCGCGCGGACTTCCCGATCCTGCGGGAGACCGTCAACGGCAAGCCGCTGATCTGGTTCGACAACGCCGCCACCACCCAGAAGCCCCAGTCGGTCATCGACCGGCTGTCGTACTTCTACGCGCACGAGAACTCCAACATCCACCGGGCCGCCCACGAACTGGCGGCCCGCGCCACCGATGCCTATGAGGACGCGCGGGAATCGGTGCGCCGCTTCATCGGCGCGGCGAAGGCCGAGGAGATCATCTTCGTCCGCGGCACCACCGAGGCGATCAATCTGGTGGCCTACGCATGGGGCGGCAAGCATCTGGGCCCGGGTGACGAGATCGTCATCACCCACCTCGAGCACCACGCCAATATCGTGCCGTGGCAGCTGATCTCACAGCAGACCGGCGCGGTGCTGAGGGTGGCGCCGGTGGACGACGCGGGCAACCTGTTGCTCAGTGAGTTCGAGGATCTGCTCGGGCCCCGGACGAAACTCGTTGCCGCCACGCAGGTGTCCAACGCGCTGGGCACGGTGACCCCGGTCAAGACCATCGTCGAGCTCGGGCACCGCTACGGCGCCAGAGTGCTGATCGACGGGGCCCAGTCCATTCCGCACATCCCGATCGACGTGGCCGAACTCGGGGCCGACTTCTTCGTGTTCTCCGGCCACAAGATCTACGGACCCACCGGAATCGGTGCCCTGTACGGCCGCGAGGACGTGCTCGCCGAAACCCCGCCGTGGCAGGGCGGCGGCAACATGATCGCCGATGTCACCCTGGACCGGTCGTTGTATCAGGGCCCGCCGAACAAGTACGAGGCCGGCACCGGCAACATCGCCGACGCGGTCGGACTCGGTGAGGCACTGCGGTACGTGGAGCGGGTCGGTATCGAACGCATCGCGGCCTACGAGCACGCGTTGCTGGAGTACGCCACCCCGCGACTGGCCGCCATCCCGGGCGTGCGACTCGTCGGAACCGCCGACGAGAAGGCGAGCGTGCTGTCGTTCGTGCTGGCCGGGCATGAACCGCTGGAGGTGGGCAAGGCGCTCAACGCCGAGGGCATCGCGGTGCGGGCCGGGCATCATTGCGCCCAGCCGATCCTGCGTCGCCTGGGCCTGGAAGCCACGGTGCGACCGTCGTTCGCGTTCTACAACACCTTCGAGGAGATCGACGTGTTCATCGACGCGGTGCGCCGGATCGCCGAGGGCTCACCCTAACTGCGCGAGCAGACGTAAAACTGCCCCAAATCCGATGATTTGGGGCAGTTTTGCGTCTGCTCACGGGAGAAATCACCGTGCGCCGATCTCTGGATCCACCGTTGCCGGCACGGCACCATCGGACCATGAGCTACAACCGCCTCCGTGCAGACGACACCTCACGCATCAAGATCGACGTGGCGATCGGTGTTCTGGTCGCCCTGCGCGGTTGCGCGCCCGATCAGGCGTTCGCCGAGCTGGTGCGGGTGGTGCAGCGCACCGGCATCGGAATCGGCAGCATCGCACGGGCGTTGGTCGACCTCGCCGGTGGCAGATCGGGCACCACGGCCGAATATGCCGAGGCCTTCAACGCCTGGGGTGAACTGCTGGCGCAGGCCCGGCGGGTGCCGGTCAACACCGCCCAGTGACCGCGCAGTCGCCGGCCACCGATGGGCCGATCATCCTCAACGGTTTCTCGATGGACGCGGTCTCCCACGTCAACTACGGCCTGTGGCGCCACCCCCGCGACCAGACCCACCGCTACAACACCATCGCCTATTGGCTCGAGCTGGCATGCATCCTCGACGAGGGGCGGTTCGACACGTTCTTCCTCGCCGATGCGGTCGGCCTGCTCGACACTTACGGCGGCAGCGCGGCCACATCGTTGCGGACGGGCACTCAATCTCCGCTGAGCGATCCGCTGTTACTGGTTTCAGCCCTCGCCGCGGGAACCACGCATCTCGGATTCGGTGTCACGGTGTCGACCACCTACGAGCATCCGTATCTGCTGGCCCGCAAGTTCACGACCCTGGACCATCTCACCGGCGGCCGAGTGGCCTGGAACATCGTCACGTCCCAACTCGACAGTGCCGCACGCAATCTGGGCCTGGACACCCAGATTCCCCACGACGAGCGCTACGAGCGCGCGGACGAGTTCCTCGACGTCGCCTACAAGCTGTGGGAGGGGTCCTGGGAGGACGACGCCGTGGTGCGCGACCGTGACCGCAACGTCTACACCGATCCGGGCAAAGTGCACGGGATCGCCCACCGCGGACGGCACTTCAGCGTGCCCGACGCCCACCTGTCCGAGCCGAGCCCGCAACGCACCCCGCTGCTCCTACAAGCCGGCGGCTCGCCGCGTGGCCAGCACTTCGCCGCCAAACACGCCGAAGTGGTGTTCGTGGCCGGGGCCGACGCCCCCGGAATCCGGCGCAACGTCGAAACCATCCGCGGGTTGGCGGCCCACTACGGGCGCGATCCCGACTCCCTGAGCTTCGTCAGCGCGCTGTCGGTGGTGGTGGACGACACCGCGGCGGGCGCCGCAGCCAAACTCGCCGACTATCAACGGTATTTCGATGTCGAAGGGGCGTTGGCGCACTACTCGGCGAGTACCGGCGTGGATTTCTCCGGTCAGGACCTCGACACCGTGATCGGCCACCACGACACCGATTCGAACCGCTCGCTGCTGTCGATGTTCGCCGACGCCGACAAGGCCTGGACCCTGCGCCGCGCACTGGCCCCGGACACGGGATTCGGCCGGTCCCACACCCTGGTCGGGGATGCCCCATCGGTCGCCGACCAGTTGGAGCAGTGGTTGCGCGACACCGGAACACAGGGCATCAACCTGATCCACATCGTCAATCCGGAGAGCTATCGGGACTTCGCCGAACTCGTTGTGCCCGAGCTGGACCGGCGCGGTCGGGTGCGCCCCACACCGGCCGCCCCGGCCACTCTTCGCGGCAGGATCGGCGGGCGGGCCAGGGTGCGCGACGATCACCCGGCGGCACGCTACCGGGACGCCCTGTCCGCCGACGCGAGCCGCCAGACGCGGACGGGTTAGATTCACGGCTGGTTTATCGGTTGTCTGCGGCCGGCTCCGGTGGCAGCGTTGCCAGGCTGATGAGCATTCACCTGCACTGGTACCTACCCACCAACGGAGACAGCCGCGATATCGTCGGGTCCGGCGACGATTCGCACCTGGCGGTCGGTCCGTCGTCCAGCAGAATCCGGCCACCGACAATCGAATACCTGACCGAAGTCGCCCGCACGGCAGAACTTCTCGGCTTCGAAGCGGTACTGACGCCCACCGGGACCTGGTGTGAAGACGCCTGGATCACCACAGCGGCGCTGAGCCAGGCCACCACCCGCCTCAAATTCCTGGTGGCGTTCCGTCCCGGATTCATCTCGCCCACGCTGGCGGCGCACCAGGCCGCGACCTTCCAGCGCATCTCCGGTGGACGGCTCCTGCTGAACATCGTCACCGGTGGCGACCCGGTGGAACAGGCCCGCTTCGGTGACCACCTCGGCCACGACGAGCGGTACCGGCGAACCGGCGAGTTTCTCAACGTGGTGCGCGGTGTCAGCACCGCCCCGGCGGGAGCCGCCTTCGACTTCGACGGGCAGCACTACCGAATTTCCGGCGCCCGCATCGACTTCGGCGACTGGGATCCGCCGCAGATCTTCTTCGGCGGTGCCTCACCGGCGGCAGAGGAGGTCGCCGCCCGGTATGTCGACACCTATCTGGCCTGGGGCGAGACGCCGGCCCAGATCACCGAGCGGCTGCAGCGGTTGCGGGCCCGTTCAGCGGCTCACGGCCGGACCCTGCAGTTCGGTATCCGGCTGCACGTGATCAGCCGGGACACCTCGGAACAGGCGTGGGCACATGCCGAGCGGCTACTGGGCGCGATCAGCGAGGAGCGGATCAGATCCGCTCAAGAGGTGCTGGCCCGCACCGAATCGGTGGGACAACAACGGATGACCGCGCTGCATGAGGGCAGCACGGCCGACCTTGAGATCTCCCCCAACCTGTGGGCCGGCTACGGCCTGGTCCGCGGCGGTGCGGGCACCGCGCTCGTCGGCAGCCACACCGAGGTCGCCGACCGCATCAGCGAGTACCACGATCTGGGCATCGACCACTTCATCCTGTCCGGGCAACCCCATGTCGAGGAAGCCTTCTGGTTCGCCGAGGGCGCCGGATCCATTCTGAGAGAACGGGGTCTGGTGTGAGCCGCGGCAGCACCGACATCCGGGTGCTCGACACCGAACAGGATCTGACCAAGGCGCTCAACGTGTTCCGGGCCGCGATGGTCGGTTTCCCGCAGCTGACCGGGTTGTCCTCGGGACGTATCCACCAGATCCTCGAGCCGGGACGCACGTTGGGGGCGTTCGTCGGCGGAGAACTGGCCGGCACCACCGACTCGGCGTCCAGCTCGCTCACCCTGCCCGGCGGCAAGATCGTGGGCCACGCGGCGGTGACCCACGTCGGCGTCCTACCGTCGTATACCCGGCGCGGGATCGCCACCGACCTCATGCGCCACCAACTTCGCGATATTCGTGACCGCGGTGAGGCGGTGGCGACACTACGGGCCTCAGAGGCCACCATCTACGGGCGTTTCGGATACGCCGTCGCCAGCTTCTCCACCACCGTCGAAGTGCTGACCAGACGGGCCGGCTTGCGGCCGGGCGTCGGCCACGGCGGGCCGGTCCGGCTGATCGGACCGGACGAATCCTGGCAGCTGTTACCGCAGATCTTCGCGGTCAACCGTCCCGAACGACCGGGCACCATCGACCGTCCGGCGGTGTGGTGGCAGTCCCAGCGGCTACGGGCCGAGAGTTCCACCGGGCCCAGTTATGTCGCGGTCCACGGTGAACCGGGGTCTGAAACGGGGTTCGTCAGGTACCACCCGGTGGAAACCGAGACATGGTTCGTCAGCGAGCAACGAACCGTGGTGGTGGATGATTTCTTCGCCCCCACCGACGACGCATACCTGGGCCTGCTTCGCTACCTTCTCGACCTCGACCTCATCGACCGCCTGGTCTTCCAGATGCTGCCGACCGATGACCCCCTGCCCTGGCTGCTCACCGACCGGCGCGCGGCGCGGGTCGCCGGTACCCGCGACGAGACCTGGCTGCGGGTCATCGACGCCCCGGCTGCCCTGGGCGGCCGCAGTTACCCCGACCAGGGAGAGCTCACCCTTGAGCTGGACGACCCGCTGCTGCAGGAGAATTCCGGAACCTATGCGATCTCGGCGGGAGGCGCGCAACGCGTGGAAGGACCGGCGCAGCTGGAAGCCGGCACCGGCGCGGTGGCGGCGGTGCTGCTGGGTGCCGCGTCGTGGCGCGCCCTCGCGCTGAGTGGATTGGTGAGGGTCAACGACCCGACCGCGCTCGCCACCGCGGACCGCCTGTTCAACGTTCCGGTGCAGCCGCACACCGGGATCTACTTCTGACGTGGAGTTGAGTGCCGATAACTTCGGACTGATCGAAACCGTTGTCCACCAGATCATCCTGGCAAAGGATGTTCCTCATGAGATCGGCGCCCGCGCAGCAACACACGCACGATGACGCTGTTTGACGTCACCGATCTCGCCGTCACACTTCACACCGGTAACCGGGCTCGCGGTCGGCGAGCGGTGAGGGCGGTCGAGCGGATCAGTTTCTCGGTCGAGCCCGGCCAGACCGCGGCCATCGTCGGTGAATCCGGTTCCGGTAAGAGCGTTTCACTGCTGGCGGCCACCCGCCTGCTCGGGCCGCAGGCCGAGGTCACCGGTTCGGTTCGATTCGCCGGCCACGATCTCCTCGGGCTGCGGGAGAAGGTGCTGCGCCGGATCCTCGGCAAAGATATCGGTTTCGTGTTCCAGGACCCGCAGAGCAATCTGCACCCGTTCAAGACCATCGGTCACCAGATCGACGAGGTATTGCGGATCCATACCCGGACGGGTCGCGGGCAGCGGCGCCGGCGGGTCGAGGAGCTGCTGGACGAGGTGGGCATCGCCGATCCCTCCGGTGCCTTCAGCAGCTATCCCGCAGAGTTCTCCGGCGGAATGCGCCAGCGGGCAATGATCGCGATGGCCATCGCGCTGAATCCGGCGCTGCTCATCGCCGACGAGCCGACCACCGCGCTCGACGTGAGCGTGCAAGCCGACATTCTGAGCCTGCTCAAACGGCTGCAGCGCGAGCATGGCACCGCGATCCTGTTCGTCAGTCACGACCTGGGCGTGGTGCACGAGATCGCTGACACCGTCACCGTCGTCAAGGACGGACGGGTGGTGGAAAGCGGTCCACGAGAAAGGATCTACGAACAGCCCCAGGAGCAGTACACCCGCGACCTGTTGTCGGCATCGCTGCTGCACACCGTGGATACCGGCCACCTGGCGCGGGCGGTCGAACCAGCCGGTTCGGCCGAACCCCTGCTGTCCGTGCGTGGCCTGCGCAAGAGTTATCCCACCCGGAGCCGACGGGAGCGCCGGACCGTGGTGGATGCGCTCGACTTCACCATCGGGCCCGCTGAGATCGTCGGCCTGGTCGGTGAATCGGGTTCCGGTAAGTCGACGGTCGGGCGGATCGTCGCCGGGCTGCAGTATGCCGATTCCGGTGAGATCACGTTGTCCGGAGCGCGTTTCCCGACCGGGTTCGGCGACGGCGTACCGGCCTTGCCCCCCGCTGCGCGCCGTGACGTGCAGCTGGTGTTCCAGGATCCCTACTCCAGCCTGAATCCGCGCCGTACGGTGGCCCGGTCTCTCGCCGAACCGCTGCGGGCGCAGCGGGTTGACGAGGCCGCCATCGCCGCCCGGGTGCGGCGCGCGGCCGACGACGCGAAGCTGTCCCGTTCGCTGCTGGACCGCTACCCTGCCGAATTGTCCGGTGGACAACGGCAGCGTGCCGCGATCGCCCGGGCACTGGTCTTGCAGCCCCGGTTGATCGTCGCCGACGAGGCCTTGTCCTCCCTGGACGTCACCACCCAGAGCGAGATCATTTCGCTCGTCCGCCAGCTTGTCCGGGAGCAGCACACCGCATTCCTGTTCATCACTCACGACCTGGGCGTGGTGTCTTCGATCGCACACCGGGTGATCGTGCTGGGACCGGACGGGGTGCAGGAAAGCGGCGTCACCTCCGAGGTCTTCGCGAACCCACGCTCGGCCTATACCCGCAAGCTGCTCGACGCGATCCCACGTCTGAAGGCCTCATGACCGATCTGCTGTTCAAACCGTCTGTCGCCATTGGCATCCCGGAACCCGTACGCCGCGGTCGGCTGCACTCATTCCTGCGTGACCCCGGCCTCGTGGTGGGTTCGGCCCTGGTCGGCCTCGTCCTGCTGGCCGCACTCGTGGCACCCCTGATCGCCGCCGCTGTGGGCCACGGCCCCAATGAACAATTCCCCGATGAAACTCTCGACGCGGCCGGGCTGCCGATCACCGGTGGACACGGATTCCTGTTGGGGGCCGACGGGAGCGGTCGAGATGTGCTCATCCGCACGCTCTACGGGGCGCGGGTGTCCCTGGCCATCGGGATTCCCGCCACCACCATCGCCATGCTCGTCGGACTCGTGGTGGGGCTCACCGGAGGGTACTTCGGCGGCCGGATCGACGCCGCGCTCTCCGAGGTGACCAACATCGCGCTGGCTTTTCCCTTTCTGGTGACGGCACTCAGCGTGGTGACGCTCAACCGCGGCACGGCCGGCTCGACCGTAGTTGACCCGATCATCGTGGTGATCGGCATCATCGCGCTGTTCTCGTGGACGTATTTCGCTCGACTGGTGCGCAATTCGGTGGTCGAGATCAAGTCCAAGCCGTTCGTGCTCGCCGCGATCGGCGCGGGCAGTTCACCGACCCGGGTGATCCTGCGCGAGATCCTGCCGAACATCGCACCGACCGTCGTCATCTACTGGGCCGTGCAACTTCCGATCAACATCATCGCGGAGGCATCGTTGTCCTACCTCGGCGTCGGGATCAGACCGCCCACACCGAGCTGGGGCACGATGATCGCCAACGCCCAGGATTCCGCGCTCTACCAGACTCAGCCGCTGATGCTCATCGCCCCCGCGGGGGCACTGTTCCTCACCGTGCTCGGCTTCAACGTGCTCAGCACGGCGCTGCGCAATCGCTTCGACCCGGGTGCCGCCCGATGACGCGAACCCTGCTCTGGCGTTCGGCACGCATGGTGCTGACGGTGTTCGCCGTGGTACTGGTGACGTTCGGGCTCACCAAGGTCGCCTACCAGAACCCGGCCCGGATGTTGGCCCCGGAGAACGCGTCCCAGCAGACCGTCGATGCCATCGCCAACAGCCTGCGGCTCAACGACCCCTGGTTCGTCCAGCTCTGGCATTACGTTGTGCGCGGTCCGGAGATCAAGGGAACACCCACCGGATTGCTGAACTGGCCGCCGAGCCTCGGGTACTCGTACCGAGAACAACGTCCGGTCACCGATCTCATCCTGGAGAAGATCCCGGCCACGCTGAGCCTGGCCGTCGGTGCACTGGTGTTGTGGATCGCCTTGTCGATCCTGCTCGGAGTCTACGCAGCTCGTTCGCCCGGCAGCGTGTTCGACGCCGTCACCTCCGGGTTCTCCTACGTGTTCTTGTCGATCCCGACCTTCGTCACCGGCGTGATCCTGTTGTTCTTGCTGTACTACCAGCTCTCCCTGGCCGGCCTGAAGTGGTTTCCCAGTGGCGGGTACGTGGCGTTGACCGCCTCACCCACCGAGTGGGCCCGGCACCTGCTGCTGCCGTGGCTGACCCTGGTGCTCGCCGAGCTCGGCCTGTTCCAGCGGGTGGTTCGCGCCTCGGTCCTGGAGGTCGCCAACAAGGACTACATCCGCACGGCACGCGCGAAAGGAGTAGCCCCACATGGGGTTTACTTCAACCACGCCCTGTCGGCAGCACTCAATCCGATCCTGACCCTCGGCGCCATCGAGTTCGCCGCGATACTGGGCGGCGCCATCATCACCGAGCAGATCTTCGGTCTCGACGGGGTGGGGCGTCTGGCCGTCAGTGCCGCGAACAACGGGGATGCGCCCGTCGTGATCGGCTGCACCTTGCTCGGCGCTGTCATCTTCGTCGTGTCCACATTCGTCATCGACGTCATCACCGCAGCCCGCAGCGGCAAATAGGCCGTCCCACAACACAAATGAGGAGCACAATGAGCACACCACGGACAGTGGTCGGCGCCTTGATCACGACGACCGCACTGCTCGTCGCCGCATGCGGTACCGACAAGGGCGAGTCGGCATCGCCGACCGACCCCAACAGCCTCTACGGCGGGACGCTGCAGATCGCCTCCGTCGGTGACGTCGACGCACTCGACCCGCTGATCGCCTACTCTGCCGAATCCTGGCAGGTGATCCGGGCGACCACCCGCCAGCTGGTCACCTATTCCGGCAACAAGGAGAGCATCGGCAAGGACACCCAGGTGGTCCCCGATCTCGCTGAGAGCTGGGATGTCAGCCCCGACGGCAAGACCTACACCTTCCACCTGCGCGACAACATCAACTACTCGGGCGCCGCGACCCGGCCGATCACCGCGCAGGATTTCGTGTACGCGGTGAAGCGCTTCCCCGACCCCAACGCCCAGGTCAGCGCCATCACCTACTACAACGCACTGTTCGACGGGTTCAAGGAATACGCCGATGAGTTCGCCAAGGTTCCCACCGGCGATCTGGCCGCGGTCAAGAACTTCATCGATACCCACCAGATCAGCGGACTGAAGGCCCTGGACGACAAGACATTACAACTCACCCTGACCCGGCCGGCCAGTGATGTCCTCGACATCCTCACCCTCAACTTCGTCACCCCGCTGCCCGAGGAAGTGGTGTCGAAGTATTTCGCCGACAGCCTGGAGTTCCGCAAGAACTACGCCTCCAGCGGCCCGTACTTCATCGAGTCCCTCGATCCGGGCAAGCAGCTGACCCTGGCCAAGGTGCCCGAATACCACTCCGACGGCGATCCGCGAAAGGCATACGCGGACAAGATCGTCTTCGACACCACGGTCAGCTCTGCCGACGCGGCCTCCCAGCAACTGCAGACCGGCACCGCCGATATCGGGCTGTACGTCCGCGCCTATCCGGCCAATGTCATCGCCCAGTACAAGACGACCGCCCCGGACCAACTGCACACCTCGGCCAGCGGCTCGGCGATCTTCATCAGTCAGAACAACCCTGCCGATCCGAAAACCCCTGCGCAGGAGGCATTCAAAGATCTGCGGGTGCGACAGGCGTTCAACTACTCGCTGAACCGGGCCGACGTGGTCCGTGGGCTCGGCGGCCCGGACTCCGCGATCCCCAGCAATGAGATCCTGACCTCGACGATCGTCGGGTACACCGGGAAGAACCCCTACCCCACCCCGGAAGACAAGGGCGATCCGGAGAAGGCCAAGGCCTTGTTGGCCGAGGCCGGCAAGGCCGGCCTGCCGGTCAACGTGGCATACCGCAACAATCCGGAGTTCGAGAAGATCGCCACCTCGGTGCAGACCGCTGCGGCCCGGTCCGGGATCAACGTCACGCTCACCCCGATCGCGGCCGACAGCTGGGGCGCCTTCGACGCGTTCCTCAGCGACAAGTCCAAGCTCGGCCAATGGGATCTGGCCATCACCAACTGGACTCCGGACTGGCAGGGCAACAGCGCCCGCATGACCCTGGGCGGCTGGCTGGATTCGGACTTCGCCCCCGGCGGCACCTGGAACGGCGTCACCTACCACAACCCCAAACTCAACGAAGCCGTCAACCGCGCATTCGCCGCCAAGGATCCGACCGCCGACTGGCAGGAAGCCAACACGATCGCAACCGAGGATCTGGCCTGGTTCCCGTTGATCGAGCGGGTCAAGACCGTCCCGACGTCTGACCGGGTCACCAACTGGACCTGGCAGTCACTCGGGAACAACGCCGACATCACCAATATCGCCGTCAACGGGTAGCGCATCTCGCCGGCTGTCGCACCACCTCGAATTGAATTGAGCTGAACTCTTGGTCACCCCTGCACGAAAACGCCTCATCCTCAACGGTTTTGTCATGCCGACGGTCGGACACCTGTCCCCCGGACTCTGGCGGCATCCCGATGACGAGGCACACCGCTACCTCAAGCTGTCGTACTGGACCGATCTGGCCCGACTGCTGGAGTCCGGTGGCTTCGACGCGCTGTTCATCGCCGACGTGCTCGGCCCCATCGAGGTGTATCAAGGCAGCCACGACTCAGCGTTGCGCAATGCCACACAGATGCCGGTGAACGATCCGATCCTGGCGGTGTCGGCCATGGCGGCGGTGACCGAGCACCTGGGGTTCGGCGTCACCGCGTCGACGTCGTACACCCAGCCGTACCTGCTGGCCCGCAGCTTCTCCACGCTCGACCACCTGACCGACGGCAGGATCGCCTGGAACGTCGTCACATCCATGGTCGACAGCGCCGCCAGAAATCTGGGCCTGGACAAGCAATTCGACCACGACGACCGGTACAACCGGGCACAGGAGTTCCTCGACGTCACGTATCAACTCTGGGAAGGCTCGTGGGAGGACGACGCGGTGGTACGCGACCAGGCCGCCGGCGTCTACACAAACCCGGCGAAGGTGCATTCCATCGGCCACGTGGGTTCGTACTACCGCGTGCCCGGCCCGCATCTGTGTGAGCCGTCCCCGCAGCGCACTCCGGTGATCTTCCAGGCAGGTGCCTCGGCCCGAGGCCGCGAGTTCGCGGCCCGCAACGCCGAATTGGTCTTTCTCGGCGGGCGGGACGCCGCCGAGATCGGCCGCAGCGTGGCCGCCGTCAAGGATTTGGCAGCCAAGTTCGGGCGCAACCCGGATGCCATCAAGTTCGTCACCTCGGTCACGGTGGTGACCGCGGCCGATGAGCGGTCCGCCGCCGCGAAGTACCGCGATTACCAGTCGCACGGGAGCATCGAGGGTGCGTTGACCCTGTTCTCGGCCTTCACCGGAATCGACTGGTCTCAACACGATCTCGGCGAGATCATCACCCAGCGCGACACCAACGCATCGCAGTCCACCCTGGCGACCGGACAAGGACGCACGCTGCGTGAGGTTGCCGAATCCATGACGCTCGGCGGCCTGCACCCGACCATCGTCGGGTCGCCGCAACAGGTAGCCGACCAATTGGAAAGCCTGGCCGATGAAGCCGATCTGGACGGGTTCAACATCGCCTATGCCGTCAGCCCCGGCTCGTTCGCCGACTTCATCACCTACATCGTTCCCGAGCTGCGCTCGCGCGGTCGACTCGACACGTCCTATCGACCCGGCACATTGCGCGAGAAGCTCAGCGACAACGGGACGGCCAGACTTGCCGCGGATCATCCGGCGGCGCGATACCGCACCGAACTACCCATCGCGGCCCAGCAGTGAGCAGGGCCGCCACCACACCACTGCTCGATGATCGGCCCGTCGGCGAATCGGTGGTGCGCCTGCAGGACATCACGAAAACCTATCCACATCACGAGCACGGACGGTTCACCGCACTCGATGGGGTGAACCTCGACATCGGACGCGGCAGCGTGCACGGCATCGCAGGCTTCAGCGGCGCAGGCAAGTCGACACTGCTGCGCAGCATCAACCTGCTGGAGCGTCCCGATTCTGGTGCGGTGCTGCTCAACGGTGAAGATCTCACGTCGCTACCCGAGAAGGTGTTGCGGGAGAGGCGCCGCAAGGTCGGGATGATCTTCCAGGAGTTCAACCTGCTCGCCAACCGAACGGTGCTGGAGAACGTCGAATTGCCGTTGCGGCTGGCCAAGATCGGCACTCGGTTGCGCCGCGAGCGCGCCGCGGCGGCGCTCGCGGCCGTGGGTCTGGCCGACAAGGCGGGCGGATATCCCGAGAAGCTCAGCGGCGGCCAGAAACAACGCGTGGGCATCGCCCGGGCACTGGTCACCGAACCGGATGTGCTGTTGTGCGACGAGGCGACATCGGCACTCGACCCGCGGACCACCGACGAGATCCTGGAACTGCTGCGGGGAATCAATGCCGAACGCGGCATCACGATCGTCGTCGTCACCCACGAGGTGCACGTGATCAACGCGGTGTGCGATCGCGTCTCGGTGATGGAACAGGGCCGGGTCGTCGAAGACTTCAGGCTCGGCACGCCGATCCGGCCGCAGTCACCGATCGCCCGCTATCTGTTCGGGCTGGCCGAACGCCCCACGCGGGGTTGGGAGGTTCTCGGTGATTGAGAAGATCCACTCCGTACTACCCGAAATCGGGTTGGCGACCGCTCAGACCGCCTACATGCTGGCGCTGACGTTGGTGATCGCGCTCGTCTTCGGCGGGGCGTTGGGCGTATGGCTCTACGTCGTGCGGCCCGCCTCACTGGCCCCGAAAAGGTCGCTGTACATCGTGCTGGACGCGGTCGTGAACTTCGTGCGGTCGTTTCCGTTCCTGATCCTGTTGGTCTCGGTCATCCCGTTCACCCGGTTCGTCGTCGGCACCGCAATCGGCACGACGGCCGTCGTCGTGCCGCTATCCATCAGCGCCATACCGGAATTCGCGCGCCTCGTAGAACAGGCGCTACTAGACGTCCGGGCCGGCGTTGTCGATGCGGGACGCGCATTCGGCGGCGGACGACTTCAGATCATCCGCCATGTTCTGCTCGTCGAGGCCCGTCCGGGATTGATCAACGCCTTCACCATCCTCAGCGTGATCTACCTATCGGCCACCACGGTGGCCGGGCTCGTCGGCGGCGGAGGGCTGGGCAACTTCGCCATCACACACGGCTACTACCGCTACGAACCGATGGTCATGGTCGCCACCGTTCTGGTGATCATCGTGTGGGTCCAGCTCATCCAGACCATCGGCAGCTTCTTCGTGCGCCGCACCGACAAGCGCCGGCGCTGATCCCGGTTCACCCGGATCCGATCCCAAGTAGGGCAAGTAAGGAATGAGAATGAAAAGACACACACCACACCGGTCGATCCTCACGTCGAGCCTGCTCGCGTTGTCCCTGCTGATCGTCTCAGCATGCAGCCAGGTGACGGGCCTGTCCAGCGGCGGCAGCGATGACAAGACCATCAAGTTCGTCTCGACGAACATCGCCCTCTACGAGGACACCACGAAGGTGCTTGCCGACGAGGTGGCCAAGCACGGTTACAAACTTGACTACAAGTTCATCACCGACGGTCCAGAGCTCAATGCCGCCGTAGAGAGCGGCGAAGCCGACGCCACATACCACCAGCATCAGGCCTACCTGGACTACTACGACCGCCAGTTCGACGGTCACCTGGTCGCGGCGTTCGATGCGTTCGTCGATCCGAGCGGTCTGTTCTCCAAGAAATGGAAATCCATCCAGGACCTGCCCAACGGTGCGCTGGTCACTGCACACGTCGATCCGTCCAACTACTACCGGCCGTTCCTCATGCTGGCCGACGCGGGTCTGATCAAGCTACGGCCCGGTGTCGATCCGCTCTCGATCACCGAGAAGGACATCGTCGAGAATCCGAGAAACATCAAGATCCAGGGCCTGGACTACGCCCTGCTGCCCAAGGCGCTGGATGACGCGGACGCGGGCTTCCTCTACGGATCCCAGGCCGCCGACATCGGTATCGACTTCAGCACCGCACTGGTCACCGAAACCAAGCAGAATCAGTCGCCCGACGTGATCGCCGTCAAGGACGGGCAGCAGAACAGCGAGAAGATCCAGGCGCTCAAGGAGGCCTATCAGTCCGACGCGATCAAAGAGCAGCTGGTGAAATCCTTCGGCGGCAAGCAGGTGGTGCTCCCCGCGTGGTGAGAATCTGATCGCGCGCACGTGGGGCCGGGCCGATTCCGATCGGTCCGGCCCTGCGGCGTCACCGGCCAGACACGGCCGGGCCCGGGAGGCGTGCCAGCAGCCAGGCCTCGCCGTCGCCCTCCCCCGCCGCCAACACGTCGAGCTCGGTGAAGGCGGAGACAAGCTCACCGGGAGCGGCCCGGAACCGTCCCGGTGCCGCGCCGACCTCGCTGAGGACGCAGATCGCCAGCAATCCGCCTGGGGCCAAGCGTTTGACGACCGTGTCGTCGAGTCGACTGTCGCGGAACCGGTGACAGACGATCACATCCACCGGCGGACCCGGCGGCAGACCGTCGTCGAGGTCGACCACATCGAAACGGCAGCGGGAGGCGACGCCGCACCGTGCCGCCAGCTCCGTGGCCTGCTCGATGGCGATCGCAGACACGTCGATCCCCCAGACATCCAGACCGCGCCGGGCCAGCCATACCGAGCCGAGTCCCTGGCCGCAGGCGAGGTCGAGCGCTGTTCCGCGCACCGGAAAAGCGTCGGTGTGGGCGGCGAAGGCGGGTGGCGGCGTGGGTTCGCCGGCCGGCCCACGGCGGCTGGAGTACGTCGCGTCCCACCGGATGCGGTCATCCTCGCTCACCTCGCCAACCCTACGGAATCACCGGAAAGGGAATAGCGGCGATACAGCTGGGGTTGGCCACTTCATGCGAGCCATCGTCTACGACCCGCACGCCCCCGCCAAGCTACGGTTCGACGAGGTGGCTGAGCCGCCGGCAACCGAATCTCAGGCGCTGATCGACGTCCATGCGATCGCTCTGAACTTCGGCGAAGTGCACTTCATCGATCACATGCGCCGCCCGGGCGAGGTTCCTGGATGGGACAGCGCGGGTGTGGTCGCACGGGCCGCGGCAGACGGGTCCGGCCCGCCCGTCGGTACCCGGGTGGTCGGCTTCAGCGGTGAATCCGGCTGGGCGGAGCGGCGCGCGGTGTCGACCGAGAATCTCGCCGAGCTTCCCGAGTTCGTCGAATTCGAGGAAGCCGCCGCGCTGCCGGTGGCCGGCGTGACCGCATTGCAGGCGCTGCGGGCCCTCGGCCCGGTACTTGGCCGGCGGGTGCTCATCACCGGTGCCTCCGGAGGCGTCGGCCGGTTCGCCGTGCAACTGGCAGCCCGGGCCGGTGCACACGTGGTGGCCACGGTCGGCAGCCCCGCGCGCGGTGAGGGTCTCGAGGAACTGGGCGCGGCCGAAGTCGTCGTCGGGCTCGACACCGTGACCGAGCCGGTCTTCGGCGTGCTCGACAACGTCGGCGGGAAGCTCTTGGCACAAGCCTTCAGCCTGGTGTCCGACGGCGGGTCGGTGCAATCGATCGGGATGGCCTCCAACGAGCCGACCACGATCAACTTCGAAGCGGAACGGCGCCGCGGCAACCGGAAGCGATTGGAGCCGTTCACCGTCCGGGCACCGTTTCAGGCGGACCTGGATTACCTGCTGACCCTGTTGGCCGACGGTGAGCTGGACCCGCAGATCGGGTGGCGGGACACGTGGGACAACATCGCCACGGCAGCCCAGGCCCTGCTCGACCGCAAGGTCGCGGGCAAGGCGGTGCTGCGGGTCGGCTGACCCGCAGCCTCAGTTGCCCTGCCCGCCGCGTCCCCGGGACGCCAGGTCGGCCACCGGATCCTTGCCGTTGATGAACCAGTCCCCGAGAATCCGGGCCTTGTAGACCACCGGATTGTGGGACGCCAGCGTACGCGCATTGCGCCAATGCCGGTCCAGGCCAAGCTCTTCGGATACCCCTGAGGCACCGAGGGCGTCGAACAGCCGGGTGGTGGCCCGCAATGCGGCACCGATGATCACCAGCTGCGCCTGCGTCACCGCGACTTCGGCTTCGATCAACAACTGACGGGCGTGGTCTTCACCTCCGGCCAGTCGGCCGGCGACGATCCGGTCCAGGGTGCGTGCGCTGACGCCCAGCGCCGCCTCCGCGCCGAAGGCCTCGGCCGAAAGCTCACCGATGACCTGCAGTAGCTGAGGGTCCTGAGCCGGCACCTCGGCCAGACCCTGCGGATAGTTGCGCTTGCGGTCCTTCAGCGCCGCCGACGCGTCGCGCTGAGCTGCCTTGGTGATGCCGGTGAGTACCGCCAGCATCGCGGTCTGATAGAAGTGCGCCTGGTAGCTGAACCGTTCCGCTGCGGGGAACACGTTGCCACGCTCGGCGCGGGCCAGTTCATAGTGGGCCGAACCACTCGCGGTGGTGCGCTGGCCGAATCCTCGCCAGTCGTCGGTAAGGGTCACTCCCGGATCATCGGCACGCACCAGCGCCGTCCACAACTCACCGTCGTCACCCCGGCCGAGCACATCGAGCCAGTCCGCGTACAGGCTGCCGGTCGCATAATATTTCGCGCCGCTCACCAACCAGTGGTCATCCTTGGCGATCACCGTGGTGGCCAGGTTGGCCAGTGTGACGTTGTTGGCCTCGGTCCAGCCGCCGCCGACGAATTCGCCTGCCAGGAAACGTTTGATCCAGGCGTTGTTGTCTTCCGACACCGGCGCGTTGAGGCGATCCTCGACGAAGGCCAGGTGGTTGCGCCAGATGTGGGCGACGTTCGGGTCCGCCGCCCCCAACTCGGCCAGCAACAGGAAGGTCTGCTCCAGCGACGCACCGAACCCGCCTTGCTCGGCCGAGATCCGCAGGGTGCCGAACCCGGCGTCGCTGAGCCAGCGCACCTGCTCATGCGGGAACACCCGGTCGGCCTCACGCTCCCGATTCCCCTCGGCGATCCGATCGAAGATCGGCGCGAACACCGATCGAAGCTCAGCGTCATAGCCCGTCGGGCGCTTCAGATAGGTACTAGCCGTTGTCATTACAAATTCTCCTCGGCGTCGATTCGATACGCGTACTCGTCGCGGACAGTGCGATAACCCAACCGCTGATAGAGCAGGTGGGCATTGCTGGCATTGGCGATGTCGGTGCCCAACGAGGCATGGGTGAATCCCCGCCGCAGCGCCGCCAGCCAGAGCTTTCGCAGCAGCAGTTCCGCGGTTCCGGCCTTGCGGCGGTCCGCGCGTACACCGATGTAGTCGGTATGGGCGCTGCGGATCTCGTCCGCGCCGGTTCCCGATGTGTAGGTGGAGCCGAGCACGTACCCGACCACCACACCGTCGTCATCCACCGCGGCCAGGCTGAAATCCGGGGTGAACGCTCGGCTGGCCAGGTGATGTTCCCAGCGCTGCGGGGTCTTCGACATGTTCCCGAAATGCTCGCGAAAGGTGTCGAATTGCACCTGTCGGACCTGCTCGGCGAGACCTTCCGCCAGGACCTGTGGCCACGACAGGATCGTGATCGACTCGATCCCTGCCTCGGCCAGCGCGACAGGATCCTCGTCGCGCAACGACTTTCGGGTGCTGGCGAATTGGCGCTCTTGGCGCGCTCCCCGGGCGAGCAGGGCATCGATCGTCACTGCCTGGTCGGCACCGATGAACACCCGTAGGTAGGCGCCCGGCACGGCCACCCGGCCGAACCGATCGACAGTGTCGTCGACGATCGCCCGCACCGTCCCGGCTGGGGCGTGCGGACCGAATACGAAGTCCCCCAACACCTCCGGTTCCGCACCGTCCGGTCGGTGCAGGGCTGTGTATCCGGCCACCGCACCGTCCTCATCGAGGAGAACGACCGCCGAGCCGGGATACGCGCCGTCGAGTTGTTCTGCGATATCGCGGGAATCGGCGGCGAACTTGCGTCCACCGAGCCCCGGCGTGGTGGCCAGGAAGTCGGCGATCAGCGGGTGGTGTCGTGGGGTTACCTCCGCGACGGTCCAACCGGTGACATCCGACGCTGCGGACGGGCTGTCATGGATCAGCGTCACGGCGTCACGCCCGCGTCGAGCAGTCGCTGCTGTTCCTCGGGCGAGACGCTCTGGATGGTGCCGATCCGGTTGGCCACCTCAGGACGGGTCCGCTTGAGGTACCAGTACCAGGACAGCCCGGCCAGCAGAATGGCGCCGAACACGAAAGGCAGGATGTTGAAGGGGAACTCGGGCACCGGGTAGAAGTTGCTGACGATCACATACCCGAGGCCGATGGTGGCCGCGACCGCGACGGCGAGCCGCCGCGGGGTCAGGGCACCGATCTTGCGAAGCCAGATCGGCGTGGCGATGACCACCAGCAAGTAGCTCACCAGGAAGCCCCAGTTGGCCACGTAGCCGCCGTACACGTCGAACACCAGCCGGCCCGCGGAGCTGAACGTGGCCGTGATCGAGAACGCGAGGGCCAGGATCCCGACGAACACCACACCGGCCCACGGCGTCTTGTAGGTCGGGTGCACCTTGGTGAACACGTGCGGCAGGGCGCCTTCGTGGGCGAAGGTGAACAACGAGCGCGCGGCGGCGGTGGTGACCGCGGTGACGAACACGATGAACGCGACCGCAACGGCACCGCTCACGACCTGGTTCACCCACTCCACCCCGACACTGGTGGCCAGCTGCGGCAGCACGGCCTTGTCCCCGTCGATCTCGCCGAAGTGCAGGATCTGCGGGTACGTCGCGAAGATGTAGAGGGCCCCGATCAGGATCACCACACGCAGAAGGGATCTGGCGATGTTTCGGTGGGCGTCCTTGGCCTCGGCGCCCAGCGAGGCGACGCTTTCGAAGCCGGCGTAGGAACCCACCGCCGTGACCGCCGCGATGAATGTGGCACTGGACCCGAGATGCTGGGGGTTCCACTGCTCCCAGTCGATGCGGAACCCGTAGCCGATGTAAGAGGCCACGATGATCACCAGGATCGACGCGATGGCGAGCAATTCGAAGGCCAGCTCGTATTTGGCGGCCAGTGAAACCCCCCGGTACGGCAGGTACACCGCGACGCCGACCACCACGATCACCAGTAGCAGGCGGAACCAGACCGCTTGGGATCCAAGGCCGATCGACTCCAGGAACGCGTCGAGGTACAAGACCCCACCGAGGGTGCCGGTGGTCGCGAAACCGATGTAGCCGAACAGCAGGCTGAACCCGGCGGCGAAGGCGAAGCCGGGGCCCAGACCGTTACCCGTGTAGGTCCCCAGCGATCCGGACGACACCGTGCGCTTGGCCTGGAAACTGATCGTGATGGCGACCAGCACCACGATGGACAGGCCGATCACCGCGGCCCACGCCGCACCCTTGCCCGCCGCCACGAACAGCGAGAACGGCACGACGGCCAGGGCCACGCTGGGTGCGGCGGCCGCCAGCCCCTGGGCGAACACGCCCCACGGGCCGAGTGCGCCCGATTCCAGCCCCGTCGACTCCGCCGCAATCAGCGTGCGGCCTCCGGCCTCCGTCGGCGGGTGCGTCTTCGGATCGTCTGTAGTAGTCACGGCAATGTCCCTTTCTGACCGCGACGCCTCCCGTCCGTGAACCGGTACGGGTGGTTGATATGTCGGTATGTGTTGCCACACTGCCGCAATCGGATTCGCGTCGTCAGCTATGGAATCGACGGGATTCTATTGCGAATGAACGGAATTCCTACGGAATGCGGCGGCCGGGTGCCCATCAGGCAGTAATCCGTCGCCTCCGCCGAACAGCTTCTGCCGCAACGTGGTCGGATCGGAGGTCTCGCGGGCGCGGCCACGCCGGCGAAGCTCGGGGATGAGGTAGGTGGCCACATCGGCGAAGCTGCCGGGCGTGACGTGATAGGCGATGTTGAACCCGTCCACCCCGGTTTTGTGGGCATACGCGTCCAGGGCATCGGCCACCGTGGCGGCCGACCCGACGAACAACTCGCCGCCGAACCCGCCCAGTCCCCCGACGTAATCCCGCAACGTCAGGCGCTCACGGACCCCGGAATCGGTGACCGCGGCCAGGATGGACCGGCTGGCGTCGGTGTCGAACTGCCCGATCGGGCGGTCGACCCCATATGTCGACCAGTCCACCCCGGACAGTGCCGACAACAGCACCAACCCGCCTTCCAGGTCGTGGAAGTCGGCGAGTTCGCGTGCCTTGGCCTGTGCCGCCGAATCGGTACTGTCAGTGACGATCTCGACCGAGGTGATGAACTTCAGCGATTGCGGGTCGCGACCGTGCCCGGCCGCCCGGCGCCGGATGTCCTCGATGTGGTTGCGCAGGACGTCGGGCCGCGGATCGCTGACGAACACCAGTTCCGCGTTACGGGAGGCGAATTCCCGTCCCGCTGGTGAGGTACCCGCCTGGAACAGCACCGGAGTACGTTGCGGCGAGGGTTCGACCAGGTGCGCCCCGGGCACGGTGAAGTACCGGCCGTTGTGGCCGATGTCGTGCACCTTCGCCGGGTCGGTGTACACCCCCCGCACGGCGTCGCGCAGCACCGCACCCGGCTCCCACGAACCTTCCCAGAGCTTGTAGGTCACCTCCACGAACTCCTGCGCCATCGCGTAACGCTCGTCGTGCGGGATCTGCCGGTCACGGCCGATGATGTTGCGCGCCGCGCTGTCGAGCAGCGAGGTGACGACGTTCCAGCCGATCCGGCCACCGGTGAGGTGATCCAGGGTGCTGAACTTACGTGCCAGCAGGTAGGGGCTCTCGTAGGTGGTGGACACCGTGATGCCGAATCCCAAACGCTGCGTCGCCGCGGCCATCGCCGACACCGCCAGCAGCGGGTCGGTCACCGGCGTCTGCACGCCCCGCGCCAGCGCGGCGCGGGCGTCACCGCCGAACACGTCGAGTTGGCCGACCGCGTCGGCGATGAACAGCACGTCGAATCCGCCGTCGTCGAGCAGCTTCGCCAACTCCACCCAGTACCGGACATCGGTGTAGTCGGCGGTGCGGTCCTGCGGGTGGCGCCACAGCCCGAAATTGCCGTGCGACACGGTCGACATGGTGAACGCCGACAGAACATAGGGTTCGGTCATGACAGCTGCCGCTGTGGTGCGTCCAGCCCCAGATGGGATCGCAGTGTGGCGCCGGCGTATTCGTGGCGGAACAGCCCGCGCTTGCGCAGCACCGGCACCACCTGCTCGACGAAAAGCTCGTGCTGACCCGGTAATCCGGAGTCCCGCAGCACAAATCCGTCGGCAGCGCCTGCGCTGAACCACTGCTCGATCTCGTCGGCGATCTGCTCGGGCGTGCCCACCACCGCGGCTCCCCAACCGTTGACCGTGCGATACAGGAACTCTCGCACCGTTGGGTTTCCGTCGGTGGCCAGTAGCCGGTAGCCCGCCAACGCGGTCTGGTGGGTCTCGGTGTGCGCCGGGAACGCCGACTCCGGAACCGGACCGTCCAGGTCCGCACCGGTGACGTCGACGTCGACCTCGAGCAGCCACCCGGCCTGGTACTGCGGGCTGAAGTACTCATACTCCTGCTGCTGTGCGCGCCTGGCTTCTTCCTCGGTGGAGCCGACGAGATACCGCAGCGACGGGGTGATCAACGGAGGCCTGGCCCGGCCCGTGCGCCGCGACTCCTCGTGGATCTGGGTGTAGAACTCCCGCGCCCGCGCCCGATTGCCGTGGCTGGTGAAGATCACCTCGGCGTGCCGAGCCGCGAAACCCCGTCCGGTTTCCGATGATCCGGCCTGGAAGATCACCGGTTGCCCCTGCGCCGACCGGGCCGAGCCCAGCGGGCCTGCCACGTCGAAGTAGCGCCCGTGGTGATCAGTCCGCTGAATCTTGGTGACATCGTTGAATATCCCCGCAGCGCGGTCTTCGACGATGGTGTCTTCGCCCCAGCCGTCCCACAGCTTGCGCACCACCGCAAGCGCTTCCTCGGCGATCCGGTAGCGCTCGTCGTGGGCCACCACACCGCGGGCGCTGAAGTTGTCGGCGGCGGCCTGCGCGAAGCTGGTCACCAGATTCCAGCCGGCCCGGCCACCGCTGAGATGATCGAGTGAAAGCAGCTGGCGGGCAAGGTGATACGGGTGGGCCAGGGTGGCCGATCCGGTCACCACCAGCCCGATCCGGTCGGTGACCGATGACAGCGCGGCCGTCGCGGTGAGTGGTTCGAAGTCTTCGGTGATCTTGTACGGCCAGGTCGCCGGCGGACCGTAGTTCAGGCCGTCGGCGAAGAACAACGCGTCGAATGTGCCGGCCTCGGCGGTCTGGGCATAGCTGATCAGCCGCCGGCGTACTCCGGCGGTGCTGTTGTCGATATCGGGATGCCGCCACGGCCCGGTAGACCGGGTATTGCCGAAGGCCAGCAGATGCAGCTCTCTGGACACTGCGCCGACACTACGGTCGCGGTCGCCCCGCGCCGAGAGTTGCACTCAGCGCGAAGAAATCCGAGCCTACTTGCTGCGGACGTGGGCGACGATCTCCCTGACGACCTCGGTTGCCTGCTGGTCTATGTCGTCACCGCAGACCCACGCCTCGACGACCACATTGGACGCCGCCGACAGCACGTGGTGGCATCCTCCGCTGGGACTGTCCTCGGGGGTCGACATCTGGCTTATCGAGGAATCATCTGCAGTGACGTCGCTGACCGACCAGATCTGGGGCATGTCCTCGGAGTCAAAGGTGACAATCGTTCCCGCACAGCCCTCCCAGATCGCCTGGGAGTGCTTCACGAATGCCTGGGCCTGTTCGGCCGTGGAATGGAGCACCACGACCTGCTCGATCCAATGCGGGTTGCCCTCGCCAGGCTCGCGCACGATCTGGTCGCGCACGGCCGTCCACCCGCTGTCCTGATAAACAAGCTCCTGAGCACCGAACGCGGCGGCCAGACAATCCCGATCCGATACGGCTTCCGAATTGTCGTTCAAGGTACTGGAATCGAAGCTCACCTGTAGATCCGACGACCCGACGATGTCGTTGAGGTCATCGACCCCCAGCAGTAGGCCATCGAGGTCGGCCTCGATCAGCATCGGCTCCCACCTCGGCTCATCAGGGTCACGCGACGCCACACCGGCGACAGTGCTCACACAACCCGACAGCCCGAGCGACAACGCCAACACCGCCGCCGCCACGACCCCGGTGGTGCACAGCCGGGCCCAGCCCGGAACGGTCATTTCTTTGGTTTGTCCGAGGCCGCGTCGGTGGACAGGGCCGCGACGAACGCCTCCTGAGGAACCTCCACGCGACCGATGGTCTTCATGCGCTTCTTGCCCTCTTTCTGCTTCTCCAGCAGCTTGCGCTTACGAGTGATGTCACCGCCGTAGCACTTGGACAACACGTCCTTGCGGATCGCCCGGATGTTCTCGCGGGCAATGATTCTCGCTCCGATCGCGGCCTGCACCGGCACCTCGAACTGCTGACGAGGGATGAGCTCTTTGAGCTTGGTGGTCATCTTGTTGCCGTACGCGGACGCCGAATCCTTGTGCACGATGGCGCTGAACGCGTCCACCGCCTCGCCCTGCAGCAGGATGTCGACCTTGACCAGATCGGCCAGCTGCTCACCGGCCTCCTCGTAATCGAGGCTGGCATAACCGCGGGTACGGGACTTCAGCGAATCGAAGAAGTCGAAGATGATCTCGCCCAACGGCATGGTGTAGCGCAACTCGACACGCTCGGGCGACAGGTAGTCCATGCCGCCGAGCTCACCGCGCCGCGCCTGACACAGCTCCATGATGGTGCCGATGAACTCGCTCGGCGCGATCACCGTTGTCTTGACCACGGGCTCGTAGACCTCGCGGACCTTGCCCTCGGGCCAGTCCGACGGGTTGGTCACCACGATCTCGGAGCCGTCGTCCTTGATCACCCGGTACACGACGTTGGGCGCCGTGGAGATCAGGTCGAGGTTGAACTCGCGTTCCAGGCGCTCGCGGGTGATCTCCATGTGCAGCAACCCGAGGAAGCCGCAGCGGAACCCGAAACCCAGCGCCACCGAGGTTTCCGGCTCGTAGGTCAGCGCGGCGTCGTTGAGCTGCAGCTTGTCCAGCGCCTCGCGCAGCACCGGATAGTCGGAGCCGTCTACCGGGTAGAGCCCGGAATAGACCATCGGCCTGGGCTCCCGGTAGCCGGTCAGGGCCTCGGTGGCTCCCTTGCGCGCCGTCGTCACGGTGTCGCCCACCTTGGACTGCCGGACGTCCTTCACACCCGTGATGAGGTAGCCCACCTCGCCGACGCCGAGACCGTCGCTGGGCTTCGGGTCCGGTGAGACGATGCCGACCTCGAGCAATTCGTGGGTGGCGCCGGTGGACATCATCGCGATCTTCTCGCGCGGGGTGATCTTGCCGTCGACGACGCGCACGTAGGTGACCACGCCGCGGTAGATGTCATAGACCGAGTCGAAGATCATCGCCCGCGCGGGAGCGTCGGCGTCGCCGGTCGGCGCCGGCACCTGCCGGACCACCTCGTCGAGCAACTCGGCGACCCCGACACCGGTCTTGCCGGACACCCGCAGCACATCCGAGGGCTCGCAGCCGATGATGTGGGCGAGCTCGCCGGCATAACGCTCCGGGTCCGCGGCGGGTAGGTCGATCTTGTTGAGCACCGGGATGATCGTGAGGTCCCGGTCGAGCGCCAGGTACAGGTTGGCCAGCGTCTGCGCCTCGATGCCCTGGGCGGCGTCGACCAGCAGCACTGCCCCTTCACACGCCTCCAGCGCGCGGGACACCTCGTACGTGAAGTCGACGTGGCCGGGGGTGTCGATCAGGTGCAGGACATAGTTCTCTTCGGATCCGTCATCGCCGGTCACCTTCCAGGGCAGCCGCACGTTCTGCGCCTTGATGGTGATGCCGCGCTCACGCTCGATGTCCATCCGGTCCAGGTACTGCGCCCGCATCGACCGGTCGTCGACGACGCCGGTGAGCTGCAGCATCCGGTCCGCCAGCGTCGATTTGCCGTGGTCGATGTGGGCGATGATGCAGAAGTTCCTGATCTGCGCCGGCGCAGTGAACGTCTTGTCGGCGAAGCTGCTGATGGGAATCTCCTGGTGAGCGTGGGTGTCCAGCACGTGCTGTGCTCCCTAAGGGTATCGAGCAACCACCGTCGCGACACAATCGCCAGGGGTCCGCTCGCATATGCTCGACACCATGGCGTCGCAGTGGAAGGCGTTCCAACAGGTTCTCAGGGGCGTAGTGGATGGCGCCGAGAACCTGGTGTTCAACGAGGCACCGAAGTTCGTGCGTCAGCTACAGACCACGGACAACGTGCCGCGGACTGTGCAGCAAGGCATCCAACAGGGCCTTCAGCAGGGCCTCAGGCTGGGTCTCGGCGTGCTCGCCGGTGCGGCCGCCCCGCCGCCGCAAGCGATCACCGCCGGCCGTCCGGTATCGAAGAACAGCGTGCCCACCGCACACCGGGCCCGCAAAGTCGTCTACGCCCCCGATCTGGACGGGCAGGCCGATCCCGGCGAGATCGTCTGGACCTGGGTGGTCTACGAGGACGATCCGACCCAGGGCAAGGACCGGCCGGTCCTGGTGGTGGGCCGCGATCAGCGCACCCTGCTCGGGTTGATGCTGTCCAGCCAGGACTACCACCGAGACGATCCGGACTGGATCGCCATCGGCACAGGCACCTGGGATTACGACGGCAGGCCGAGCTGGGTGCGGCTGGACCGGGTGCTCGACGTTCCAGAGGAAGGCATCCGCCGTGAGGGCGCGATCCTGGATCGCGGCCGGTTCGAAGCGGTCGCGCTACGGCTGCGCGCTCAGTACTCCTGGAGCTGACTACCCGTGCCGCGGGTCGGGCCGCCGCGTTCGAATCGCACGTACGGTCCGGCGTCGTCGACAGTGATCCGGCACCGCACTCCGTAGACGTCGGCCACCAGCTCCTCGGTCAGCACCTCGACCGGGGAGCCGTTGGCCACCACGGTTCCCGCTGACAGCACCACCACGTGGTCGCAGAACATCGCCGCGAGGTTGAGATCGTGCAGGGCCACCACACTGGTGACGTCGAGCGTGCGGATCATCGCCAAGATCTCCAGTTGATGGGCGATGTCGAGATGGTTGGTCGGCTCGTCGAGCAGTAGCTCGCTGGGTTCCTGGGCCAGCGCCCGGGCGATCTGCACGCGCTGACGCTCCCCACCCGAGAGGGTGTGCCACAGCCGGTCGGCCATGCCGCGCAAGCCGGTGGCCGCCATCGCCGCGGTGACGGCTTCGGTGTCGTCGCGGCCGGCCCCGAACACCGGAGTGTGCGGGATGCGCCCCAGCCTGACGACGTCGCGGACCGCGATGTCCAGATCGGTGTCGGCGTGCTGCCCGACCATCGCCACCCGGCGTGCCACCGCGCGCCGCGACATCGTGTGCAGCTCACGACCGTCGAGCTGCACAGATCCGGAATCAGGCCGGTCGATCCCGGCCAACAGCCTCAGCAGTGAAGACTTGCCGGATCCGTTGGGCCCCAACAATCCGACTGTGCTGCCCGGAGCCGGGTCGACCGTGACACCGTCGAGCACGACCCGCCCCGAACGGGTCCAGCACACCTCTAACGCCCGCAGGCTCATCGGCGTATCCCCCTGCGCCGCAACAAGATCAACGCGAACGCGGGGACGCCGAGCAGTGCGGTGACCACCCCGGTGGGCAATTCCTGCGGAGCGAAGACGGTCCGGGCCAGGGTGTCCACCCACACCATGAAGATCGCGCCGAGGATCACCGCGGTCGGCAACAGGCGCCGATGGCCGGGCCCGACGACGAAACGCGCGGCGTGCGGCAGCACCAGCCCGACGAATCCGATCGCCCCGGCCGCACTGACCAGGGCCGCCGTCACCAACGCGGTCATGACCAGCAACACGACGCGTGCCCGGGCCACCGCGACGCCCAGCGTCGCGGCCGCATCCTGACCGAAGGCGAAGGCGTCGAGGGTGCGCGCATAGGCCAAACACACCGCCAGCCCGACTCCGACGACGACCGCGCAGGTGAGGACATCGGACCAGGACACCCCGGCCAGCGAGCCCAACAGCCAGAACAGCACTCCCCTGGTCTGTTCGGCGTCGGCCGACGACAACACGATGAAGGACGTCAGTGCCGAGAACAGCTGGGTTCCGGCCACTCCGGCCAGTACCACCCGGTCGGTCCCGCCGCCGGCCGCGTAGGCCAGCAGCAGCACCACGGCGAACGACAGCACCGCACCGGCGAAGGCGCCGCCGGACAAGGTCAGCGTGCCCGCGCCGACGCCGAGCACCGCGACCAGCACCGCGCCCGTAGAAGCACCCGATGAGACCCCCAGCACGAACGGGTCGGCCAGCGGATTGCGCAGCAGCGACTGCAGTATCGCCCCGCACAGCGCCAGCCCGGCTCCACAGATGGCCGCCAGGACGACTCTCGGCAGGCGCAGTTGCCAGACGATGCTCTCCTGCAGTCGGGTCGTCCCCGAGGGCCCCGCGCCGAGACGGTCGCCGACGATGCGGTAGACGTCGCCCACCGACAACGCGGCGGGCCCGATGGTGATGGCCACCGCGGCCGAGAACACCAGAAGGACAAGGCCGGCGGCCCACAATCCGCCGAGCCATCCGGTACGCAGACTCACCGCGGTGAGCCGAAACCGAGTTCGGCCAGGCCCTTCGCCACCTTCTCGACGCCGTCCACGGTGCGGATGGACGGGTTGAGATCGGCCCCGTTGACCACGATGTAGCGGCGGTGCCGGACGGCGGTCAGGCCTCGGGTGAGCGGATTCGATTCCAGGAAGTCGACTTTGGTCTCCAGCGCGTCACCGTCGATCGTGCGGCGGCTCAGGTCGCCCAGCACCAGCACATCCGGATCGCGGTCGGCCACACTCTCCCAACTCACCTGCGGCCATTCATCTGTGGTGTTGGCGAACACGTTGCGTGCCCCGACGGTCCTGGCGATCACCCCGGGGGATCCGCAGCAGCCGGCGAAGTAGGGGGCACGAACATCGGAGAACCAGAAGGCCATGTCGACTCCGGAGAGAGCCGCACCGGCTGTGTCCATCCGGCGGCGCAACTCCGCGATGAGCCGATCGCCGCGTTCGACGACACCGAATATCGTCGCCAGGTCCCGGATTTCGGTGTAGACGGCATCCATGCTGAACGGGGTGCTGCGCGCGCCGTCGCCGTTGACCGAGTTCTTGCCCTCGCAGTCACTCGGTGCCAGATAGGTCGGCACGCCCAGCTGTGCGAACTGGTCGCGGTCGGCGACACCACCGGGTCCCAGGGTGCCGCCGAAAGACGCCGACACGAAATCGGGTTCGGTGTCGAGAACCGTCTCCAGCGACGGCTTGTTCACCGCCAGGCGCGGCACCCGGGCATTCTCGGCCTCGAGGCCGGGGCGGACCGGGTCCGTCCACGTCGCGGTGCCGACCATGCGGTCCGCCAAGCCCAGCGAGAGCAGAATCTCGGTGGAGCCCTGGTTCAACGACACCGCCCGCTGCGGCGGTGCATCGATCACCACCTGCCTGCCGCAATTCTGCACCGTCACCGGATATCCGGGCGCCGCCCCGGGAGGCGCTGCCGGGTCGGCAGCCTGGCCGCAGGCAGCCAACAGCAGCGCGCCCATCAGTCCGACCATCAGCCGGACCCGTCCCGTCACCGGGCCAGCCCGAACGCCCTGAAACCGGCAGCCAGCTTCTCCAGGGCATCGATCTCGCGGATTCCGGGGTCGAGTTCGGATCCGGACAGCACGACATAGCGCTTGTCGCGCACCGCGGTCATGTTCCTGGTCACTGGATTCGATTCCAGGAACTTCACCTTCGCATCCAGAGCGTCCCCGTCGACGCGCCTTCGATTGAGGTCGGCCAGCACCAGCACGTCAGGATCGCCGTCGGCCAGGGCCTCCCAGCTGACCTCCGGCCAGTCCTCGCGGGTATCGGCGAAGACATTGGTGACGCCGAGTTCGGTGGCGTACAGCCCGGGCGCCGAACAGCAGCCGGCCAGATACGGCGTCCGTAGCCCCGAGAACCAGAATGCGACGCTGGTACCCGGCTCGGTGATCGACGGTGTGTCGTCCAGCCGCCGGGTGAGCCGGGCGATCAGGTCGTGGCCGCGCTCCTGCACATCGAAGATCTGGGCCAGCTCGGCGATCTCCCGGAACAGTGTGTCGAGGGCCAGCGGTTCGGTGCGGGTGACGGTCTCACCCTCGACGCGCGCCCCGGTGCACACCGAAGGCGATTGATACGTCGGGATGCCCAGCTGGGCGAATTTGGGCCGGTCGGCGACCACCGCGGAAGTAAAGGTGTGAGCGCTGGCCGAGGTCACCAGGTCCGGCTCGACACCGAGCACCGTCTCCAGCCCCGGGTCGTTGTCCGCCAACCGGGGCACGGTGGCATTGTCGGCCGCGAGCTCGGGCAGCACCGGATCAAACCAGGTCGACGTGCCGACCATCCGATCAGCCAGACCGAGCGCCAGCAGTATCTCGGTCGAGGACTGGTAGAGCGACACCGCCCGCTGCGGCGGCCCATCGAAAGTGACTGTCACACCGCAGTTCTCGATCGTGAGCGGATAGCTGGTCGGGCCCGCGGTGGCCTCGGCGGCGGGGTTGTCGGCGCCGGACTCTCGGTGCCCGCAAGCCACCGTGAGCGACAATGTCACAGACAACAGGCACAACAGTGCGGTGAGCACACGCACGGCCAACAACTTCCTTTGATCCAGGGCCCAGTCGCGGAGCCGTCAACGGTCATTCCCGGCCACAGGTAGTCGGACTCGAGGCAGTGCCTCACACCGTTGCGCGTCAGTTCCGGCTTTTCACCGGATTCCCCTGTTGGTCGGCCTTCGCACTGTAACAGCCGCGATGCGTCAGCGATTGCCGTCGCGTCTGGCTACCGCGGCGCCCGCCACATCGGCGTCATGGTGGGTCCGCCGTCGGGCAGCACGATCTCGCCGGTGACCTCGAACCCGAAACGCATGTAGTACGGGATGTTGTCGGGGTTGCTCGACTCCAGGTAGGCGGGTGCATGCTCGGCGTCCACCCGGTCGAGTCGCGATTGCATCAGGGCGTGCCCGAAACCGCCGCCGCGCACCGCGGGGTCACTGCCGATCACCGCCAGATACCAATGCGGTTCCTCGGGGTGCTGCTTCTTCATCAGCTCGACGACCTGCTGTCCACGCCGCATGGCGCTGCCGAAGGCCAGCACCATCGTGGGCAGCATGCGCAGTTCTTCGCTCGGCGTCTGTTTCCAGCGGCCCGGGCCGTCCCACAACGCCGCCGCGCCGATCTCGCCGTCCCGGACGGCCACCTCGGCACCACCGCCGGAGAGAAAATGGTGGCGCGTGATCGCCGCGAACAGCCGCGGCAGGCCCTTGGCGCGACGGGTGTCGTCAGCCAGGATCCAGGCCATCACCGGGTCATCGTGGAAGGCCCGGCCCAGGACCGCGGCGAGCCGCTTCACGTCAGACTTGTTCGGGGGACGGACATCGACGGCAGCCACCAACCCACCATCGCACACCCGGCCCATGCTCAGCACCCCTGCGGTCGGTGACCTCGACGTTGTCAGACCACCTCGATGGCGGGCGAGTTCCAGGTGCCCTCGGTGATGCCGGGCACATTCCCGTAGGTGCGAAAAGTCGAGAACGGCGGTGAATACCTTTGCCCACCAAGGCTTTCACCGACTAGTGCGCCGACCATAACCAAGGTTACTTCCGATCAGAAGGATTTCTATCCTGTACCGCCGGTAGTCCGCTGCGTAGCTTCACCCGCTGTCTGACCTTCAGACCCGGTAGATCCCGCATGGCCGCAGCCGCAACCGAAGCGCTCGGCCTGCCGCAGTCCCTTCAGAGAGCCCCGTGATAGAGATCGAGAACCTGACCAAACGATTCGGGGACCGCACGGTCCTCGACGACATATCGCTGACCGTCGGTAGCGGTGAGATCTTGGCTGTCGTGGGCCCCAGCGGGGCCGGTAAGAGCACGCTGTCGCGATGCGTCAGTTTCCTGGAACGCCCCAGCAGCGGCGCCGTCCGGGTCGGCGGCCTGGATTTCAGCCGGCTCGACGGCAACGAATTGATCGCGGCGCGCCGAAGGATCGGAGTGATCTTCCAGAACGCGCCGCTGCTGCGGCGGCGCACTGTCGCCCAAAATGTATCGCTGCCACTGGAATACCTCCGGGCCACCGACGAATCGATCGACCGGCGGGTCGGCGAGCTGCTCGAGCGCGTCGGCCTGTCCGACCGCAGCGAGTACTTTCCCGCGCAGCTCTCGGGCGGTCAGAAGCAACGGGTCGGGATCGCCCGGGCCCTGGCGCTGCGTCCTTCGGTGCTGCTGTCCGATGAGGCCACCTCGGGGTTGGATCCCGCCACGACCACCGCGATCCTGTCCCTACTCGGCCAGTTGCGCGACGAGTTCGGCTTGTCCATCATCCTGATCACCCACGAGATGGAGGTCGTTCGCGAGATCGCCGACTCGGTGGCCCGTATCGACGGTGGACGGATCATCGAGAGCGGCGCGGTCACCGACATCATTCTCGACCCGAGCTCGGCACTGGCCCGGGAACTGCTGCCACACCGGCCGATAGTGCCACCGCCGTCAGCGGGTGACATCTGGGAGATCTCCTACGCCTCCCGGGAAGTTCCGCTCGACTGGCTCACGTCGATCCACCACGCTCCGGGCATCTCGGGTACCCAGGTCAGCGTGCTCAGCGCCAGCGTCGAGGCCATCCGCGGGATCGCCGTCGGACGCGCCACACTGGCCGTCTCCCCCACTGCGCCAAGTGGATTCGCCGACTATCTGGCCGATCTGGGGCTGCACGTCCACACCGGCCCGGCACGCTCCGACGACGAGGCCGCCGCATGAACCTGTTGGCCCAGGAGGATTTCAGCACGCCGTGGGTGAGGGTGCCCGACCTGCTGCTCCCCGCCTACGGCGAAACCTGGATCATGGTCGGTGTCACCATGGTGCTGGTCGTCTTGATCGGCACCCCGCTGGGAATCGTCCTGCACAACACGTCGAACCTGGGACTCCATCCGAATCCACGGGTGTTCACCGCGCTCAACACGATCGTCAACATCGGCCGGTCACTGCCCTTCCTGATCCTGATGGCGGCCATCATCCCGGTGACCCGGTTCATCGTCGGCACCACGATCGGCATCCCGGCGGCCATCGTGCCGATGACAGTCGCGGGTGTGCCGTTCTTCTCCAGGCTCGTCCAGAACGCACTGCGCGAAGTGCGCCCCGATGTCACCGACATGGGCCAGGCCTCCGGTGGGACCACCCTGCAGGTCATCCGCACCGTGCAGCTCTCCGAGGCGCTACCCGCCTTGGCGGGTGCGCTCACGGTCAACACCATCGCGATGATCGAGTACTCGGCGATCGCCGGATCAATCGGCGCCGGCGGCATCGGAAATCTGGCGATCACGTACGGCTACAACAGATTCGACCACAACATCATGATCGCCACGGTGGTCTCGCTGATCATCACCATCCAGATCGTGCAATTCGTCGGCGACCGTGCGGTCAGGGCGCTGACGCGCTGAAAGGAAGACTCGTGACAAACCACACCATCTCGCCGGCCGGCGACGATATCGAGATCAGGCAACGCAAGCGCTGGCCGTGGATCGTTGCCGCCGCCGGCGTGGTGATCGTCGCCGTGGGCGGCGTCGTCTTCGCGAAATACTCCAACCAGGACAAGCCGTTCGGCACCACCTTGGAGGTCGCGACCTGGAGCACCGACATCGCCGCCGAGAACCTGCTGTCCTACATCGCCGAGAACGTCGCGCCCGAACACGGCATCACGATCAAGCCGGTCCAGATCGACAACATCATCGAGATCAACCGTGCCGTGGATGCCGGCAACGTCGCCGGGAACTTCTTCGAGCACCAGCCGTTCCTCAACGACGCGATCGCGGCCAACGGATTCCAACTCACCCTGGCCGCACCGGCATTCACGTGGGACCAGGCGACCTACTCGAACAAGTATCGCGACTGGAACCAGCTGCCCAGGGGTGCCAAGATCGCTCTGCGCGACGACCCCGCCGGTCAGGCGATCGCCCTGCTGGACCTCTCCGAAGCCGGGCAGATCACCCTCAAGCCCGGCAAGGACACCCTCGCCGGTCTACCGCAGCTGGGTGATATCGAGGGCAATCCCAAGAACTACCAGTTCGTCCAGGTTCCGATCGGCCAGCTTGCGCGCAGCCTCGCCGATGTCGACGCCGTCGTCGTACACATCTCCGACGTCTACGCCGCGGGTCTGCGCGAAAACCAGATCCTGGCCCGCCATCCCGCCCCGAAGGGCAGCGAAGGCGGACTCGTGGTCAGCAACAAGCATCTCGACGATCCCAACGTGCAGAAGCTGATCGAGACGTTCAAGGACCCCAAGATCGCCGAGTTCCTCGAGACGACCGACAACGAGCTGATCCGCAACACTCTCGGCCCAATCGGCCGGTGACCTTACTTCCGTCAGGAGCATCGACGTGACCTATCAGCGAGAAGCGAGGCGAGATCGCGCATGAGCAAGAAGCCGCTGTACTTCTCGGCCTTCGTGATGAACACCGCATCCCATGTGCTGCATGGCCTTTGGCGCGCACCAGAAGCCGAGAACCACAAGTTCAACGAGCTGCGGCACTGGACTTCGCTGGCGTCGGCGGTGGATAAGGCCGGCTACGACCTGCTGTTCTTCGCCGATGTGTTCGGGCTGCGCGCACCCTGGAACGGCAATTGGCGCAAGTCGGTCGAGGGCGGCATCCAGATCCCGGTCAACGACCCATCCGTGCTCGCCTCCGCCCTGGCCGCGGCGACCGAGAACCTGGGCATCGTCTTCACCAGTTCGATCGTCCAGGACCACCCGTTCGACTTCGCCCGCCGCATGTCGTCGCTCGACCACTACACCGACGGCCGGCTGGGCTGGAACATCGTGACCAGCTTCAACGAGAACATGTTTCGCAGCTTCGGGCATGAGGGCACCCTCGCGCACGACGAACGTTACGAATGGGCATACGAGTACGTCGACGTGACGTACAAGCTGTGGGAGGGTTCCTGGGACGAGGGTGCGCTCGTGCAGGACAAGGAGCGCGGTGTGCACTCCGATCCATCGAAGATCCACAAGATCAACCATGTCGGCAAGCGATACAAGGTCGAAGGACCGCATTTCAGTTCGCCGTCGCCGCAACGCACCCCGGTACTCTTCCAGGCCGGTTCGTCTCCTGCCGGGCAACTCTTCTCGGCCCGCAACGCCGAGGGCGTGTACATCAGCAGCCCGAATCCCCCTGCCGCGCACGCACTCACCTCGGAGACCAGGGCTCTGGCAGCGGACAACGGTAGAGACCCGGAGGGCATCACGTTCGCCCAGGGCCTGTCGTTCGTGATCGGCGATACCCACGCCGAAGCGGTCCGGCGCAACGACGAACTCAAGCGCTACCTCGACCTGGAAGGCATTGCGCTGCACGCCCTCGGCGACGCCGGGATCGACGCGGGCAGCCTGCCGCTGGATACGCCGATCAGCCAGCTCGGCGAGTTCACCGGCATCAAGAGCTTCATTCGATGGGCCGCCGAAGCCTCCGGCAACGACGAGCCGACGATCCGGGATATGGCCTGGGTGCTGGAGGGGGCGAACCGGGTTGTGGGGACCGCCGAGGAGATCGCCGATCGTCTCGAAGAGTGGCGGGAGGCCGGTGTCGACGGCATCAATGTCTACCACGCGACCGTTCCCGGTTCATTCCAGGAAGTTGCCGACCGGCTCTTCCCGACACTGCGGGAGCGTGGCCTGATCGCCACCGACAAGTCGGGCACCCTGCGCCACAAGTTGCTGGGTCGCGGCGACCGATTGCCCGACAGCCATCCCGCCGCGGCCTATCGCGGTGCATTCGGCGACAACGACCTACTCAACGACGTCGGGATCGCCTGATCCCTTCGTCGGCTCAGCGGCCTTGCGTGATGTAGGCCTGCAGCTGTTCCTGCTCGGCCTCCAGCTCTTCCATCCGGGTCTTGACGATGTCGCCGATGCTCACGATGCCGGCCAGCCGGCCGCCGTCGAGCACCGGGATGTGACGCACGCGGTTCTCCGTCATCAGCGCACTCAGGTGATCCACGGTGTCGCGCGGCGTGCAGGTCGCCACCACCGTGGTCATGATCTCCGACACCGGCTGCGCCAGCAGGCTGCTCCCCCGCTCGTGCAGCTTGCGCACCACATCACGCTCCGAGACGATGCCGGCCAGCCCGCCGGGCCCGATGACCACCATTGCACCGATATTCAGCTCGGTCAGCCCGGCCAGTAGTTCGGTCACCGTTGTCTCCGGCGAAATCGTCACCACCGCCGTGCCCTTGTTTTTCAGCACGTCCGCGATTCGCATCGGCAGCCTCCGATCGTGATCCACCTCACATAAGGCTAGGTCGGTGACGGTCAGTAAGAAAGAAGCCACGCCTGTTTGGCCCGGGACGAGTAGGAATGAGCACATGATCGAGGTCACGCTGCTCGGCACCGGTAGCCCGATCCCTGATCCGGAGCGGGCCGGACCGGCCACCTTGGTGCGCGCGGGTGACCAGATGTTCTTGATCGACTGCGGCCGTGGGGTGCTGCAGCGCCTGGCCGCCGTCGGCTCGGCCGCCAACCAGCTCAGCGCGCTATTGCTGACCCACCTGCACAGCGATCACATCGCCGATCTGGGGGACGTGATCATCACCCGCTGGGTCAGCACCCTCACCCCAGAGGCAGCGCCCCTGCCGATCATCGGCCCGCCGGGAACCGCCGAGGTGGTCGATGCGACGCTGCGCGCATTCGGACACGACATCGGCTATCGCATCGCCCACCACGCCGACCTCACCGGCCCACCGCGGGTGGAGGTCCACGAATACACCGACGCTGTGGTGTGGGACCACGGCGGTGTGCAGATCCGGGTCGCCCCTACCGATCACCGGCCGGTGACACCGACCATCGCGTTCCGGATCGAACACGGCGGGGCCTCGGTGGTGGCGGCCGGTGACACGGTGCCGTGTCCCAGCCTGGATGCTCTGGCCGCCGGTGCAGGGGCCTTGGTGCACGCGGTGATCCGTAAGGACCTGATCGAATTGCTTCCGCAGCAGCGGATCCGCGACATCTGCGACTATCACTCCTCGGTGCAGGAGGCGGCGGCGACCGCCACCCGCGCCGGCGTCGGGATCCTGATCCTCACCCACTATGTGCCCGGGATCGCCGCGGGCTCCGAGGACGACTGGCGCGCGCTGGCCGCATCGGTGTTCGACCGCCAGATCGAACTGGGCGACGACCTGCACCGGGTGGAAGTTCATCCCGGGGTGTGCACCCGCTCGCGCAGCTGATCGGCCGCCCCGGCAGCGACGTCGAGATCGGCACCGGCCCAGGGACGTCCGCGGGTGATCAGCACGACGTGCTGCAGGCCGAGGTCTGCGAGCGCCCGGCAACGCTGCACCAGCTGTGCCACCGTTTCGCCGGGTTCGAGCCCGGTGGTGACGGTGCGGTGCACCGCGTCGGCTGCTCGCCCGATGTCGGCACAGTGCCGGTCCAGTACCTCGAGCTGACGGCGGATGGCTCGGCCACCGTCGGGAACGTCGAACAGGTTGCACGCGTCGCCGTACTGCGCGACGAGCCGCAGCGTGCGGCGCTCACCGGTGCCGCCGATCAACACCGGAGGGTGCGGCAGCGTGACAGGACGTGGACTGCCGACCGGTTGTCGCAGTGCCAAATATTCTCCCCGGAAGGCAGATTCGTCGCCACGCCACATGTGCTGGGCCAGTCGCAGCAGCTCGGTCATCCGCTCGAACCGCTCTGTGACACCCGGCAGGAACAGCCCCATCGCAGTCGCCTCGGCCGCGTTGTAGCCGGCGCCGAGCCCGAGCCACGCACGGCCGTTCGACAGCACGTCGAGCGTCGTCACGGCCTTGATCAACAATGCAGGCGCGCGAAAGGTCGCCGCTGTCACCATGGTGCCCAGCCGGATCCGGCGCGTCGCCGCGGCGAGGTATCCGAGCGCGGTGTACGCCTCCAGCATCGGTTCGTCGGCGGGGCTGGCGGGGTCGGCCTGGAGCAGATGGTCGGCCACCCACAGCGTGTCGACGGCGGTGCCGTCGAGAAAGGACCCGATCGAGGCCAGCCGCTCGTGAATCGGCTCCCGCCACGAGTAGTTCGTGACGCTCACGCTGAGTTTCATGACCGGATCCGAGCGGCCCGACGCGCCGGAAGGAGTACGCCGACGACGATGAGCCAGATGAGACCCGTGAACCGCGCGATCGGCAGGATCACCGACGATTCCGGCCAGATCAACACCAACGTGGCCAGTTCCGCCAGTGCGGCGATCACCAGGCCGATCCAGGCCACCGGTCGCGGCAGCAGTCCGAGGACGAGGCCGGGCACCGCGATCCCGGCGAGCAGCAAGCCGAGGGCGACGATGTGCCCGACACCGCCGGTGAGGAACACCAGGTAGTACAGCGCACGGATCAGACCGTCGTCGACGACCACCTCCGCCCTGGACATCGTCCAGCAGATCAACCCGGACAACGCGAGGGCGCCGGCTGCCAGAATGCCGCCGGCCAGCGCGATGGTGGCCCCGGGCGCCGTCACGCCCAGTTGCCGCAAGCGGGTGCTCACGGTCGCGGCGTAGATCGCCAGCGGCACCGATGCGGCGAACGTGCCCACGGCACTGGCCTGCACCGCGGAGTGGTTGTCGTGGATGTATCGAACGACCTCGGCCGCCGGGCCGTAGGGCAACGGCATCACTCCGCCGAGTGCAACACCGACGGCGAGTCCGGCCAGCAGCAGCGTCAGGGATACGGCCGCTACCGGAGCCAAGGGCGGTCCACCCTGCCGCCCGGTCGGCCGGTCGGCGCGAATTCGATCTCCTGTTGAATCGTTCATGAGTTGAACGATATGCCCGGTTCGCGCCGAACTCAACCTTCTGAATGTTTTCGGTTTTGAACGATTTCATCGTGATACGGTTCGACCGTGGAGAACGGACGGCCCGACACCGTGGCATTTCTGTTGGCGCAGCTCGGCCACCGGGCCGCGACGCAGTTCGCCGAACAGATGGCGACGATCGAGCTCACCCCGCCGCATGCCGGAATCCTGCGCGCCATCGGAGCGCAACCCGGGCTCAGCCAGCAATCCCTGAGCACCCAGCTGAGCCTGCTACCCAGTCGCGTCGTCAGTTATGTCGACGATCTGGAGGACCGCGGTTACGTCGAGCGCCGCCGCAACCCCGACGATCGCCGCCTCCACGCATTGTTCCTCAGCACCGCGGGCAAGAAGACGCTGCGCCGCATCGGGGAGCTGGCGCGTCGGCACGATGAACAGCTGACCGCCGGGCTCGACGCCGGACAGCGCGACGAGCTACACAAGCTGCTGCAGATACTCGCCGACCACCAGGGGCTGACACCGCACGTGCACCCCGGCTTCCGCAATCTCGGCCGCACCGGCCGCGTCAAGCCAGTCGGGTGACCTCCACCACCACGTCGAGATCTGTCGACCCCTCGCCCGAATAGATTCCCTTGAGCGGGGCCACATCCGAGTAGTCCCGGCCCACACCGACGCTGATGTACTGCTCCGTGATCTCGCTGTCGTTGGTCGGGTCGTAGTGCCACCACCCGCCGGTCCACGCCTGAATCCAGGCGTGGCTCTGCCCGTCTATGGTGTCCCCCACCACCGCCTCGCGCGAAGGATGCAGGTAACCCGAGACGTATCGAGCCGGAATTCCCATGGACCGCAACATGATCAGCGAAAGATGCGCGAAGTCCTGACACACCCCTTTGCCCTCACGCAGAGCATCCAGGCCCGAGGAGTGGACCCCGGTGGTCCCCGGAACATAGTCGAGCTCGCTGCGCACCCACTGCGCCACGGCCGTCACCGCATCGAACGGGTTGTGCTCCTTGGCGATCCGTTGCCCGACGCGCGCGATGCGCCGGCTGTTCGGGGTGTAGTGCGTCGGGCTGAGCACCTCGTCGAACCGGTCGATCACGGCCTCTGAGCGCAGATCATCCCAGCCCACCAGCTCCTCGGGTTTCTCGGCGACCTCGGTCTCGACCACCGAGGAACCCGAGACCTCCAACTCGGTGTGCGGGGCGTGCAGATCGAATGCCGTCACCGCAGTGCCCCAGTAGTCGACATACCGATAGGACCTGGTGGCCGGGATGGTCTCGACCCGGTTCAGGATCACGTTCTGACGCGAATCCGAACGCGGGGTCAGCCGGGCCTCGTTGAAGGACGCGGTCACCGCCGACTTGTAGGCGTATCCCGTGGAATGCACCACCCGTAGCCGCCACATCTAAACCTCGCCTTCCTCGATCACGACCGCATCCCCGTGCCCGGCATCGGTCCAGGCCACCCATGGTGCGGAGTGGAAGTACTGCAGCGACAGCGCTTCTCCGACATCGCGGCAGGTTTTCTGCAGCTCGGCCAGCCGGGCGTCCAGGGATTCCAGCACCGCGCCCGGCTGCAGGAACTCCAGCTCGCTGCGCGCCCGGCCCAGGAGCCGCTGTGCCTCGGCAGTGGCCCCGAGCCGGCTGTGCGGCCGGTTGAGCAACTCGTCGAGGCTGTGTTCGGCCAACCGCAACGAATAGAAGATCGACCGCGGGAAAAGCCGGTCCAGCAGCATGAACTCGACCACACGACCGGCATCGAGCGCGCCGCGGTAGGTACGCAGGTACGTGTCGTGCGCCCCGGCCGAGCGCAACAACGTGACCCAGGCCGGCGACGACCCGCTGTCCCCGACCCGCGACAGCAGTAGCCGCACGGTCATGTCGACGCGTTCGATCGCGCGGCCCAGCACCATGAACCGGTAGCCGTCATCGCGGCTCAACGTCGAATCGGCCAGCCCGGCGAACATCGCCGCGCGCCCCTCGACATAAGACAGGAATTCATGCGGGCCCAGACGTTTGGCCGCGCGCTCCCGCTCGGCCAGCGCGTTGTAGGTGGTGTTGAGGCACTCCCAGATCTCGGTCGAGGTGACTTCGCGGGCACCGCGGGCGTTCTCGCGCGCAGCCGAGATCGAGTCGACGATCGAATAGCCGCTGCTGTCACGGCTGAAGGCCACGATGTCGGTCAGCGACCACACGTCCAGGCGCCGCGTGGGCGGCTCGATCCCGAGCACCCGCAGCAGCGTCCGCGAGGCGACATCCGGGTCGACGCTGGAGTCCTCCAACAGCTGATGCACCGTGACATCGAGGATGCGTGCGGTGTCGTCGGCCCGTTCCACATAACGTCCGATCCAGTACAAGGATTCGGCATTGCGCGCCAGCATCCACTCCACCCCCTACTGCTGTTGTTGGGACGACGAACCATCAGGCGCGCCATTGCCTTTGGGCCCCTTGGCGGATTTGGGCAGTGACCGCACCACCTCGGCAGCGGCCAGCTCGCGATCCGCCGCCGATGTTCGCGACGCCAGCACCCAGGTGTCCTTCGATCCGCCGCCCTGGCTGGAGTTCACCACCAGGGACCCTTCAGGCAGCGCCACCCGGGTCAGCCCGCCGGGCAGCACCCAGACGTCGTTGCCGTCGTTGACGGCGAACGGGCGCAGGTCCACGTGCCGGGGCGCCAGCGTGTTGCCGATCTGGGTGGGGACCGTGGACAGCTGCATCACCGGCTGGGCGATCCAACCGCGAGGGTCGGCGCGGATCTTCTTGGAGATCGCCACCAGCTCCTTGGCCGTGGCGTCCGGGCCGAACACGATGCCGTAGCCGCCCGAGCCCTCAACCGGTTTGATGACGAGTTCGTCGATCCGGTCCAGCACTTCCTCCCGTTCGGCGTCCAGCCAACAGCGGTAGGTGTCGACGTTGGCCAGGATCGGCTTCTCGCCCAGGTAGTACTCGATGATGGTCGGCACGTAGGTGTAGACGAGCTTGTCGTCACCGACCCCGTTGCCCACCGCACTGGAGATCACCACGTTGCCCGCGCGGGCGGCGTTGAGCAGTCCGGCCACCCCGAGCACCGAGTCGGGACGGAACTGCATCGGGTCCAGGAACGTGTCGTCGATGCGGCGGTAGATCACGTCGACCTGGCGCTCGCCTTCGGTGGTGCGCATGTAGACGGCGTTGTCGCGACAGAACAGGTCGCGGCCCTCGACCAGCTCGACGCCCATCTGCCGGGCCAGCAGCGAGTGTTCGAAGTAGGCCGAGTTGTAGACGCCGGGCGTGAGCACCACGACGGTGGGGTCGGCGACGTTGGTGGGTGCGGCGTTGCGTAGTGCCCGCAGCAGGTGCGACGAGTAGTCACCGACGGCACGCACCCGATGGGTGGCGAACAGGTTCGGGAAGACGCGCGCCATGGTGCGCCGGTTCTCCATCACGTAGGACACCCCCGACGGCGATCGCAAGTTGTCCTCGAGCACGCGGAAGTCACCCTTGTCGTCGCGGATCAGGTCGATGCCGGCGACATGGATACGCACACCGTTGGGCGGGACGATGCCCGCGGCTTCGCGGTGGAAGTGCTCGCAGGAGGTCACCAACCGGCGTGGGATCACCCCGTCACGCAGGATCTCCTGCTCGCCGTAGATGTCGTCGAGGTACATCTCCAGCGCCTTGACGCGCTGGGTGATGCCACGTTCCAGACGCGACCATTCGGCCGCCGAGATCACCCGCGGCACCAGGTCCAGCGGGAACGGCCGCTCCTGGCCGGACAGCGAGAATGTGATGCCTTGATCGATGAACGCCCGGTCCAGCGCCTCCGACCGGGACTGCAGCTCCGAGGCATCCGACGGAGCAAGCTCGGCAAAGATGCCCTTGTACGGTCCGCGGACGTTGCCGGCGGCGTCGAACATCTCGTCGAACGCCTCCGAGTACCGGCCCAGCCGGTTGTAGCCGTCGAAGATGCCCTGATGTTTGACGCGTCGTGCCGACGCGGCGCGCTGGCCGGCGGGCCTCGACCCGTTCGACTCAGCTCCTTGCGCACGGACAGTTCTCAGGCTCACCCTCATCATGCTGCCGCACCTGGCCGGGTTTCGCCGGGTCAACGGCGCAGCCCGTTTCGGCAGGCCAAAGGGCGGTTAAGGTGGTATGAGAGCCGAATAACGGGGTATCCGCACCCCAGCTTTCCGCTGCACCGCTTTGGGAGTTCAGAGGTCTCGCTGGTACCCTGAACAGTCGCTGCCCGCAGTGCGGGCGGGCGCACCCAGACTTCGGTAACCCCAGCTAGAGAATTACGAAGGAATTTTTACGTGGCCAACATCAAGTCGCAGGAAAAGCGCATCCTCACCAACGAGCGTCGTCGGCTGCGTAACCAGTCCGTGAAGTCGTCGCTGCGTACGGCTGTGCGCAGCTTCCGCGAGGCCGTCGAGGCGGGCGAGAAGGACAAGGCCGCCGAGTTGCTGGTGGCGACCAGCCGCAAGCTCGACAAGGCCGCCAGCAAGGGCGTCATCCACGCCAACCAGGCCGCCAACAAGAAGTCGGCTCTGGCCCTGGCGCTGAACAAGCTCTGATCCTCCGGTCCTACCCGAAGTAGTTTTCCCGGTTCACCGGGTGGCGAGTTCCGCCACCCGGCGTACCGCTGTCTCAAGGGCGTAGTCGGCATCTGCCGCTGCGCCCTTTACGTCTGCATTGAGCGTGGCGACCACCCGCATGGCCTCGGCCACCGAGTCACGCGACCATCGGCGTGCCTGCTTCTGCGCCTTCTGCACCCGCCACGGCGGCATCCCCAGTTCACCGGCCAGCCGGTACGGATCCCCTGACAGCGGACCGACCCGCGCGATCGTGTGCACAGCCTCGGCCAGCGCGTCGGCCAACACCACCTGCGGCTCACCGGCCAGCATCGCCCACCGCAACGCCTCAGCGGCCCCCGCGACATCTCCGGTGACCGCCTTGTCGGCGATGTCGAAGCCCTTCACCTCGGCCTTACCGCTGTGATAGCGACGCACCGCGACCGCATCGACCTGCCCGGCTGTGTCGGCCACCAGCTGTGAGCACACAGCGGCGAGCTCACGGATGTTCGATCCGACCGCGTCGAGCACCGCATTGACCGTGTCGTCGGAGACCTTGGCCCGCAACTGGCGGAACTCGGCACGCACGAAATCCGCACGCTCGGCCGGCTTGGCGATCCGTGCACACGGATGCACCTGTGCGCCAAGCTTTTTCAGCTGATCGGCCAGCGCCTTCGCCCGCCCGCCTCCGGAGTGGATGACGCACAGCACCGTGCCGGGCGGCAGATCGGCTGCGGCCGAGGCGATCAGGGCCACCGCATCCTTGCCCGCCTCGGCAGCGGCCTCCAGCACCACCAGACGTTCCTCGGCGAACAGCGACGGGCTCAACAGCTCGGCGAGCTCGCTGGTGCTGACCTCGCCCGCCCGCATCCGGTCCACCGGGACGTCGTCGGATCCGGCCTGCTGACGCAGTGCCCGCAGCACCGCCCCCACTGCCCGTTCGACCAGCAGTTCCTCATCGCCCAGAACCAGGTGCAGACCGTCGATCTGTTGACTCACACCGATGATCGTGTCACGCCGACCCGACAGCTCCGACCACCTGGCCCGCCAGCGTCCAGGCCAGCAGGCCCAACACCGACACGGCCAGCCCGCGACGCACCCAGCGCAACCGCCACAGCACCGTCAAGGCCACACCGCCGAGGGCCACCGACACCACACCGGCCACGCCCGAGGGCGACGGCAGCGCGGCCGCGGGCAGCGCCGACGCCCACCGCGCCACCGACAGCAGCCACCACAGCTCAGGTCCGGTGAACCGGACCAGCAGCTGCGCTCCGCCCGGCCAGATGCCCGCACACACCGCCGCGGCGGTGCCGAGGACCGTGATCGGCGGAACTACCCCCGCCACAGCGAGATTGGCGGCCACTGCCACCAGGCTGACGGTTCCCGAGATCCCTGCCACGAGTGGGGCCGTGACCAACTGGGCCGTCACCGCGACGCTGACCGCCGCCGCCAACGGGCGCGGCCAACCACGGGCCTCCAGCCGGCCCGACCACACCGGAGCGAGGACGACGATGCCTGCCGTGGCGCACACCGACAGCGCGAACCCGACATCGACGGCGAGTTCGGGGGCGGCGATCATCAACGCGATCACGCTGGCCGCCAGCGCGGGCACGGCCTGCCGCCGCCGATGGCTCAACACCGCCAGCAGCGTCACCGCACCCATCACCGCGGCCCGCAACACGCTGGCCGATGGCTGCACCACGATGACGAAGCCGACCAGGCCTGCGCCGGCCAACAACACGGCCGCCCTGGGGCCGACGAGGGCGGCACTCAGCAGCAACGCACCACACACGATGGTCAGGTTGGCCCCGGACACCGCGGTCAGATGGGTGAGACCCGCTGTGCGGAACTGCGCGGTGGTCGTGACGGTGACCGCCGAGGTATCCCCGAGCACCAGCGCGGGCAGCACGCCCGCCTGGTCGGCGGGCAACACGGCACGCGCCGCGTCGGTGAACCGCGAACGTATCTGCGCCGCAACACGTTGCACGGCCGAGGCCTCCCGTAGCGACGGCTGACCCGATGCCGCCAGCACGGCCACGCTCAGGTCCTTGCGGTCCGGGCGTCGCACGGTGGTCCGGAACCGCACCGGAGTCCCGGGACCGGCCCGGCCGAAGCCCGCGGGGGCGAACACCAACACCCGTCCCGACATCGGGACCCGATCGACCTCGCGCAGCACGGCGCGGAACATCAGCCGACCACCGCTGATCACGCGCGGGGTCTCCCCGGGCACCACCTCGACCGTGGCCGCGACGCCGTAGAGCCGGCCGATCGGATGATGCTCGACCTGGTGCACGCGTAGTCCGATCGCCATGGCGAACCCGGCGGCCACGGCCGCAACCGCCAGAACCGCGGCCGCGATCGGTCGATCGTGAGCGCCTTCCGAGTCGTGCGCGCGACCCCACCATGCGGCCAGCCAGGTGGACCCCACCGCGCCGAGGCCCACCACCACCGCGGCACCGGGGTGCCAGACGATTCCGGCCGCCGACACCGACCACGCGGTCAGGGCGGCCGGGACGATCCGCAGATCCAGGGATCGCCCCTCAGCCCCCGCATCGGCGGCCGGGCCGTCACTGCCGGAGCCATCACCGCCCGCAGCGTCACGCCCGTACCAACTCACGCAGTTTCTCCAGCCGTGCCGGGCCGATCCCGTCGACGTCGCCGAGCTGATCGACGCTGTCGAACCGGCCGTGCGCGGCACGCCAGGCCACGATCGCCTCCGCGGTCACCGGACCGACGCCGGGCAGCGCATCGAGGTCCTCGACGGTGGCGGTGTTGAGGTCCACCGGTCCCGACGGTGCGCCGGATGCCGCCGCCGGAGCGCCGGGTTGCGCAGCTGCCGCAGTGTCGCCGGCGACCGAACTGCCCATGGTCGCCGGTTGGCCCGCGGGCGGGTCGATGCCGACCACGATCTGCTCACCGTCACCGATCTTGCGGGCCATGTTCAGCCCGATCAGGTCGGCTCCGTCGAGCGGCCCACCCGCGGCTTCCAGGGCATCGGCGATCCGCGCCCCGGGTTGCAGGGTCACCAGGCCCGGCTTGTGCACCAGGCCGACCACACTGACCACCACCTGCCCCGCCGGGGCACTGCCCGCCGGCGTCGGGGCAGCCGACGAAACCATCTGCACCGGTGGAAGATTCGCCGAGGCAACCGGTGGCGGCTGCTGACGGATCAGGGCGAAGACGGTGACCAGGATCGCAAGCACCCCGACGCCGGCCAGGGCCAGCGCCCCGGCGCGGCCGGGATCGGCGCGCGCTGCAGCCAGCCACCCCGGGCCATCCCCCGGTGCCGTATCGGGCAGCCATCTCGACAGCGCACTCTCGGAGGCGGTGTCGCGGTCTGACCCGTCTTCGTTCTCGGCATCCGGATCATCCCCGCCGCCCGGTCGGTCGCCACGCAGGCGCCGGAGCCGCTCCACCGACAAATCGGTTCCCATGCCCGCGACGGTAGGTGCGGGTCGCGACGATTCCGGGCTCGCGGGCCGTCGGCGCCGGCCGGCTGGGGATGAATCTCGCGCTGTGGATTACCTACCCGCTGCACCATTGGAGGACGGCGGGGGCGTGACCCGCTCCAGGAACCGCAGCAGTTCCACCGGGAACGGCAGCACCACGGTGGAGTTCTTCTCCGCGGCCACTTCGACCACCGTTTCCAGTAGCCGCAGCTGCAGTGCCGCGGGCTCGGCGGCCATCACATCGGCGGCCGCGGCCAGTTTCTCCGACGCCTGCAGTTCACCGTCGGCGGTGATGACCCGGGCCCGCCGTTCCCGCTCGGCCTCGGCCTGACGCGCGATGGACCGCTTCATCGAATCCGGCAGCACGACATCTTTGATCTCGACCCGGTCGATGTGTATCCCCCAGCCCACCGCGGGGTTGTCGATGAGCAGTTCCAGACCTTGGTTGAGCCGCTCGCGGTTGGACAACAGGTCGTCCAGATTGCTCTTGCCGATGATCGACCGCAGCGAGGTCTGGGCCACCTGACCGATCGCCGACATGTAGTCCTGGACGTCGACCACGGCCCGCACCGGGTCGATCACCTTGAAGTAGATGACCGCGTCGACGCGCACGGTGACGTTGTCGCGGGTGATGCCGTCCTGGGCGGGGATCGGCATCGTGATGATCTGCATGTTGACCTTCTGCAACCGGTCGGCGACCGGAATCAGCATCGTCAGACCGGGTTGTCTGACGTTGTCCCGGACCCGGCCCAACCGGAACACGACGCCCCGTTCGTACTGTCTGACCACGCGGATGTTGCTCACACCGAGCCAGAACAGGGCGATGGCGCCGGCCCCCACCGACATGACCGCGTAGAGCATCTCCATGATCCGACCTCGATTCATGGCTTTCGCCGGGGCGCGCATGCCCCATAGTTCGATTGTGCGACGCCGGTGTGCCTACCGCCAGGACCGCGGCCGGCCGGTGCCCCTACCGGCGGTGAACAAGTTCCCGATAGTGTCTAGAGTCCAGCAGCAGGGCTCAGCGAGGGAGGCGATCATGACCGCAGCGGGTAAGCCGATTCGGGTCATCCAATGGACCACCGGCAACATCGGGCGACGCTCGCTGCACGCGATCATCGGTCGCGACGACATGGAACTGGTCGGCGTCTTCGCCCACGGCGCCGACAAGGTCGGCGTCGACGCGGCCGAGTTGGCCGGCTGGCCCGAACCCACGGGAGTGCTGGCCACCAACTCGATCGACGAGCTGATCGCACTGAAACCCGATGCCTGCTGTTACAACCCGCTGTGGCCCAACATCGACGAACTGGTCGCGTTGCTGGAGGCCGGGGTCAACGTGTGCTCCAGCGCGGCCTGGATCACCGGCGGCAAGCAGACCCCCGAAGACCTCGATCGCATCCGGAAAGCCTGCGAGACAGGCAAATCCACCATCTTCGGCAGTGGCGCCCACCCAGGCATGACAAACATGGTCGGCATGGTGCTGTCCGGGTCCTGCGAGCGCGTCGAGGAGATCCGCATCACCGAATCGGTGGACTGCTCGACCTACGAATCCGCGGGCACCCAGTCGGCGATGGGATTCGGCCAGGACCCAGAGACCCCGGGCCTGGCCGAGAGCGTGCGCCGCGAGAGCGAGGTGTTCGCCGAGTCCGCGGCGATGATGGCCGACGCCATCGGCGCCAAGCTGGACCGGATGACCTTCGACGTGACCTTCACCGCCGCCACCGACGATTCCGATCTGGGCTTCATGCAGATCCCCAAGGGCACCGTGGGTAGCGTGTACGGCTACCACCGCGGCTGGGTCGGCGACAAGAACGTGGTGAGCGTCGGATTCAACTGGACCATGGGCGATCACGTCACCCCGCCCAAACCCCTTGAGCACGGCCACGTCATCCAGGTCTTCGGACTGCCCAACATGCGCACCGTGCTGCACTGCCTGCCGCCCAAGGACTGGACCGAACCCGGCTTCATGGGGCTGGGCATGATCTACACCGCGCTGCCCGTCACCAATGCGGTACCTGCGGTGGTGGCCGCCCCACCCGGGATCGTCACACTCAAGGACCTGCCGCCGATCACCGGCCGGTTCGCCGGCTGACACCCGCCGCGGCGCCGCCGACAATGCCCGTTCCGTCGGCGCCGCCGACAATGCCCGTTCCGTCGGCGCCGCCGACAATGGCCCTCAGGGCGGCGACGTGACCCTCGAACGCCACCCTGCCGGCGTCGGTGAGCCTGGCGTGCACCTTGTGCCGGCTGGCATCGAGGCGCCGCTCGGTGGCGACATACCCCGCGTTCTCCAGAATCGCCAGCTGCTTGGACAACGCTGAATCCGAAAGTCGCAGCGTCTCTTTGAGATAGGAGAACTCAGCCCAGTCCGCCGCGGCCAGCGTCGCCACCAGCGTCAAGCGTGTGCTGGGGTGGATCAGCTCGTCGAAGCACGGCCTCGTCGTCATGCATTGGCCCAACGGCACAGAGTTCGCAGAATCTCGGGGCCACCCAGTCCGACGATCGCGGCGACGAATACCGCCGCCGCAGTTCCGGCGTGACGGGCACCATCGGCGTCCAGCAGAAATCCTGCCGCGATCGTCACGGCGACCAGCGCGATCAGCATGCCGATCACCACCACCGGAACCCGGCGTCCGGCCGTGTCGGCGCTGACCTGAAGGCGGCCGGTCCTGCGGCGGCCGTTCAGACGGCGCGACGCGATCGTGGAATGAGCGATACCGAACCCGACGGTGGCGGCGATGGCGAGCCACTGCGGGCCGAAATCGCCGATGCCCCCGAGGCAGACCCAGGCCGCCGCCAGCAGCCACCAGTACCACCGCGGCAGCCCGACTTCATCCGCCACCCGCGCCGTTGCGTGGTCGACGGCATCCAATGCAGCGCGAGCATCGGCCGGTGTTGTGTCCCCCATAGCCATTCCTCACTTTCCTATATGGAAAGTAGCCTCCCAGTTTCCAAGCGGGAAAGTCAAGGGTCGGATGTCGTGGAGCGTGTGCCGCCGCGCCGCTGTTCTACCTGACGGTTGTGCGCGCCGCCGATCGACAACCCACAGACAGAAACCGGCGTCGAAAATTTGGGGACGACCCGCTAAGCGTCCTCCACGGTGATGCACGCACCGACCGCGCCGCCACCGACGTGCACGGCGAGCACCGGACCCATGTCCGTCACCGACAGTGACCGCAGGTGCGGCAGGCGGTCGGTGAGCGCAGCCGCGATCTCATCGGCACCGTCCGGGTTGTCGACGTGGTGCACGACCACGCTCACGGCACGGTCCCCCGCCACGTCGACGATCTGATCGACAAGTGCCGCATGCGCTTTCGATATCGTCCGGATGCGTTGCGAGAGCACCAGCCGGCCGTCCACATCCAGCCGCAGCAGCGGTTTGAGTGACAGTGCCGTACCCAGCCACGATGCCGCCGCACCGATCCGGCCGCTGCGCCGCAGGTTGTCGAGCCGGTGCACGACGATGAACGCCTGCCCGCGCGGGATCGCGGCGCGAGCCGCCGCCTCGACAGCGTCGAGTGTTCCTCCGCCACGGGCTGACTCGGCAGCGGCCAGGGCGACGAAGCCCACCCCCATTGCCGCAGCTCGGGAGTTCACCACCCGTACGGCCTGCCCGATCTCGCGGGCAACCGCTGCCGCCGTGCTGTAGGTACTCGACAGCGCAGCCGAAATATGGACTGCGACAACACCGTCGCCACCGCTGTCGGCCAGCGCCTGCCGATAGGTGTCGGCGAGATCGGCCGGCGAGGCCCCCGACGTCGTGACCCTGGCCCGGTCGTAGACGGCCGCCGGAATCGGATCAACACCGTCGCGCCAGTCACTGCCGTCGTCGAGGATGTGCAACGGCACCTGCCGGATTCCCCACTGCTCGCACAACTCGGGTCGCAACCGCGACGTCGAGTCGGTCACCACCATGACCGCCATCGTCAGTCTGTGGAATCCAGTTGTGGCACACCGGCATCGGCAAGGCCCTTGAGCATCAACTCGGCCACGGCCCGGTGGGCTTCGAAATTCCAGTGGATGCCGTCGGGATTGCCGCGCCCGCCGAGGACCTCGTCGGCCACCGCGGCCTTGAGATCCACCAACGGCACGTCGTGCTCCTGCGCCCAGGCCGTGATGGCCTTGACCGTGGGCTCGCGTCCGTGATGGGCCTTGCCGTACGTATCGGCGATGTGCACCGACGGCAATGAGGCCACCACGGGAATGCCGGGTCGGTTGAAATCGATGGCGTTGCGCGTCATCTCGAGGTACTCGACCGTGACGTGCGGGGGCAGCGCCGCTCGTGAGATCGGTGACAGCCGGGGCTGAAGCCAGCCGTAGCCGTCCCGTGCCCAGCGCCGCAGCCAGGCCGGACGCACATAGCGGATCAGCTCGCGCAGCGCCGTCGGCAGCGGAGACGGCAGCGAATCCATGCCGCTGGTGGCGAAGACCACCGCACCCGCGCGCGGCAACGCAGCCCATGCCCGCGGATCCTGCGTCGAGGCCCACCAGACGTCTCGACAGGTCCAACCGATCCTGCCGATGAGTTCCACATCCCAGCCCAACTGATCGGCCACGATGTTGGGCCAGATCCGCGGATCGTCGGACGGCAGACCACCGGTCGGGCCGAAATAGGACAGCGAGTCGGCGAATACCAGCAAGACCGGCTTGCGGTCAGGCGAGCGATCAGAGGACATCGTTGGCCACCTGTGCCGAGGCATTCCAGACATCCAGCCGCCACCGGGTCGCGTCGAAATCTCCGTCATCGTCGGAGTATCCGGACAGCTGAACCCAACTGGCGTTGCCCATACCGCCGAGCACCGGCCAGTTGTCCACCGGCAGGCCGAGCAGTCCGGCGGTCAGCGCCGCGATCAGCCCGCCGTGCGCAACCAGCACAACGGGGCGGTCCGAGCCATCCAGACCCCACTCCGCTTGTCCGGCAACAAGTTCAGCGACCACCGGAACGCTTCGGTCGGCCACGTCGACACGGCTCTCACCGCCGTGCGGTGCCCACCGCGCATCCTCGCGCCAGGCCACGCGAGCGCCCGGAGCCATCGTGTCGACCTCCTGGTGGGTCAGGCCCTGCCAGTCCCCCAGATGCGTCTCACGCAACCGCTTGTCCACCTGTACCGCGATCCCGGCGCGATCACCGAGGGTCACCGCGGTGTCGAGGGCGCGTTTGAGATCCGAGGACACGATCAACAGCGGCTGGCGCTTGGCCAGCACCTCGGCGGCCGCGGCAGCCTGGTCGCGGCCGAGATCGGACAGCTCGGTGTCGAGCTGACCCTGCATCCGGCTGCCCGCGTTGTACTCGGTCTGGCCGTGGCGCAACAGCACCAGCCGACGGACCCTCATCGCGCCCTCATTCCGCCAACTCCGGGTCCACCGGCCCACCAAGATCGACCGGAACCGTCGGGCAATCGCGCCACAACCGTTCCAGGGCGTAGAACTCCCGCTCGTCCTGGTGCTGGATGTGCACCACGATGTCGACGTAGTCGAGCAACGTCCAGCGCCCCTCGCGGGTGCCCTCGCGGCGCGCGGGCTTGTAGCCGGCCAGCCGCATCTTGTCCTCGACCTCGTCGACGATCGCATTGACCTGGCGCTCGTTGGAGGCTGACGCGATCACGAAGCAGTCGGTGATCACCAACTGACCCGACACGTCGATGACCACCACATCGTCGGCCAGCTTGGCCGAGGCAGCCTGGGCGGCCACCGTCGCCATCGCGACGGCCTCGTCGGTCGCGCTCATCGAACCGGCTCCATGATGTGTTCACCCTTCCCGTCTGCGGAGTACAACCCGCGTTTGGTCACGTACTGGACCACGCCGTCGGGCACCAGGTACCAGATCGGCCGGCCTTCGGAGGCCCTCTTACGGCAGTCGCTGGAGGAGATCGCCAGCGCAGGCACCTCGACCAACGTCAGTGCGTCGGGCGGCAGCTCGCGCAGCGCCGCCTCGATATGGTCACCGTCCAGCTCGTAGCCCGGCCGGCTGACGCCGACAAACCTCGCCATGGAGAACAGGTCTTCCCAGTTCTGCCAGGACAGGATCGATGCCAGGGCATCGGCTCCGGTGATGAAGAACAGGTCGGTGCCGGCGTTGAGATCACGCAGGTCACGCAGGGTGTCCTTGGTGTAGGTCGCCCCGCCCCGGTCGATGTCGACCCGGCTGACCGAGAAACGCGGGTTGGACGCGGTCGCGATCACCGTCATCAGATACCGGTCCTCGGCCGCGCTGACCCGCCGGTCGTGTTTCTGCCACGGCTGACCGGTCGGGACGAACACCACCTCGTCGAGTTCGAACAGGTCCGCCACCTCACTGGCGGCGACCAGGTGCCCGTTGTGGATGGGATCGAACGTCCCACCCATCACACCCAACCTGCGCCGTCTTGCCACAAAGAGGCAGCTTACGGGAGCGTTGACGGGCGTCGGCACCCGTGCGAACCCGGCGGCACGGGGGTGACGCGATGCGCGGGCTCAGACCGGCAGCAACCCGTCGATCACCGCGGCCAGCTGCTTGGCCGAGCGGCACTCGTGCATCGGGATCGTTTCGAGGTATTTCGGCACCGCAGAATCCCCGCTGCCCCACAGGTGCTTGGGCTCCGGGTTGAGCCAGTGCGCGTGACGGCTGGCCGACACCATGTGGGCCAGCAGTGCCGTCTCGGGATTGCGGTAGTTGTTCCGACCGTCGCCCAGCACCAGCAGCGAGCTGCGCGGCGACAGCACGTTGGGGTACTTGTCCAGGAACGACACGAAGGCGTGGCCGTAGTCGGAGTGCCCGTCGCGGGTGTAGACGCCCGCCTCACGGGTGATGCGCTGCACCGCCACCGCCAGATCGGCCTCCGGCCCGAACATGTCGGTGACCTCGTCGGTGGTGTCGATGAAGGCGAAGACACGAACCCGGGAGAACTGCTGGCGCAGCGCCGAGACCAACATCAGGGTGAAGTGGCTGAACCCGGCCACCGACCCGGACACATCGCAGAGCACCACGAGCTCGGGACGGGCCGGATGCGGCTTCTTGAGCACCACGTCGATCGGCACACCGCCGGTGGACATCGACTTGCGCAGCGTCTTGCGCAGGTCGATCTCCCCGGACCGGGACCGGCGGCGCCGGGCCGCCAGCCGCGTCGCCAACGTGCGTGCCAGCGGTTGCACGGTCTTGCGCATCTGGCGGAGCTGCTCACCGGACGCGCGCAGGAACTCGACGTTCTCGGCCAGCTGCGGCACCCCGTACATCTGCACGTGGTCGCGGCCCAACTGCTCGGCGGTGCGGCGCTTGGTCTCGGACTCGACCATCTTGCGCAGCTGGGAGATGCGCTGGGCGGCCAGGGCCTTGGCGATCTCCTCCTGGGTCGGCGTGGGCTCGTCGCCGTAGGGGGCGAGCAGCCCGGCCAGCAGCCGGCCCTCCAAATCGTCGAGGCTCATGGCCTTGAGCGCCTGATACGACGAATACGACGGGCCGCGGCTGGAGTTGTAGCGGCCGTAAGCCTCGACGATCCGGGCGATCATCGCCGCCATCCGGTCGTCGAGGTTGGCCAGATCCTCGTTGTCGGCCAGCATCTGCACCAGCGCGTCGCGCATCGCCTCGATGTCCTCGGGCGGCAGCTGGAGCCGATCCTCGTCGCCGGTGTCGCCCTCCTCGTCATCGTCGAGCACGGTGCGCGCGCCGAGCGCCGCCGGGAAGAACAGGTCGAACATCGCGTCGTAGGTCTCGCGGTGGTCGGGGCGCCGCAGCACCGCGCAGGCGATGCCCTCGCGCAGCGCCTCACGATCGCCCAGCCCCAGCACCGTGATCACCCGGCCGGCGTCCACGGTTTCCGACGGACCGACCGAGATTCCCTGCCCGCGAAGGGCTTCGACGAACTCGACGAGGTGCCCGGGCAGGCCGTGCGGGGCCAGCGGCTGGGGCGGTCGGACCCGGCGGGGCACCACTAGTTGAGCCTGAGCTCGCCGGCAGCGCGCTGCTGGTCGGACTGGTGTTTGAGGACCACGCCGAGGGTGGCGGCGATCATCTCGTCGTCGATGGTGTCCAGGCCCAGGGCCAGGACGGTGCGGCCCCAGTCGATGGTCTCGGCGACCGACGGCAGCTTCTTGAGCTGCATACCGCGCATCACGCCGATGATCCGCACCAGCTCGGTGGCGATGTGCTCGGGCAGCTCGGGAACCCGGGACAGCAGGATGCGGCGCTCCAGATCCGGATCCGGGAAGTCGATGTGCAGGAACAGGCAGCGACGCTTGAGCGCCTCGGAGAGCTCACGGGTGGCATTGGAGGTGAGGACCACGAAGGGCGGCCGTTCGGCGGTGATCGTGCCGAGTTCCGGGACGGTGACCGCGAAGTCGGAGAGCACCTCCAAGAGCAGGCCCTCGATCTCGATGTCGGCCTTGTCGGTCTCGTCGACCAGCAGCACGGTCGGGTCGGTGCGCTTGATCGCGGTCAGCAGCGGACGGGTCAGCAGGAACTCTTCGCTGAACACGTCCATCTTGGTCTGGTCCCAGTCACCGCCGTTGGCGTTCTGCCCGGCCTGGATCCGCAGGATCTGCTTGGCGTGGTTCCACTCGTAGAGAGCGCGGGCCTCGTCGACGCCCTCGTAGCACTGCAACCGCACCAGCTCCGAGCCGGTGGTCGCGGCCACCGCGCGGGCCAGCTCGGTCTTGCCGACACCCGCGGGCCCCTCCACGAGCAACGGCTTACCCAGCCGGTCGGCGAGGAAAACCGCCGTCGCGGTGGCGGTATCGGGCAGGTATCCGGTCTCCGCCAGGCGGCGCGCGACATCGTCGATGTCGGCGAACAACGGAGCGGGGCGAGCGGGCACGCTCATGTGGTCTCCTGGTCTCTGTCTGGTCGGCGCCTAGGCCGGGCGGGTCTGACCGTCTCCCCACACGATCCATTTGGTGGAGGTCAGTTCGGGCAGGCCCATGGGTCCGCGGGCATGCAGCTTCTGGGTGGAGATGCCGATCTCTGCGCCGAAACCGAACTGCTCTCCGTCGGTGAACGCGGTGGACGCGTTGACCATCACCGCAGCCGCGTCCACCTGTTCGGTGAAGCGTTGGGCCGCAGCAAGATTCGTAGTCACGATGGCCTCGGTATGCCCGGTGCCGTACTCGTTGATGTGGGCGATCGCGGCGTCGAGACCGTCGACCAGGGCCACGGCGATGTCCATCGAGAGGAACTCGGCGTGCAACTCCTCGTCGGTGGGGTCGGCGTGGACCGTGACCCCTGCCTCGCGTAGTGCGGAGGTCAGCCGGGGCAGAGCGGTGGCCTCCAGCGCCTTGTCCACCAACAGCGTCTCGGCGGCGTTGCAGACGCTGGGACGCCGGGTCTTGGAGTTCAGCAGGATCTTCTCGGCAACGTCGATATCGGCCGACTCATGAACGTAGACATGACAATTGCCGACGCCGGTCTCGATGGTGGGCACCTGGGCGTCGCGCACCACGGCCTCGATCAGACCCGCTCCCCCACGCGGGATCACCACGTCTACCAGACCACGGGCCTGGATCAGGTGGGTGACACTGGCGCGGTCATGGCTGGGCAGCAACTGCACGGCGTCCAGCGGCAGCTCCACCGACTCCAGCGCCGAACGCAGCGCGGTCACCAGTGCCTGATTGGACCGGGCCGCGGACGAACTGCCGCGCAGCAGAGCCGCATTGCCGGATTTGAGGGTGAGCCCGAACGCGTCCACCGTGACGTTGGGACGGCCCTCATAGACCATGCCGACCACGCCGAGCGGCACCCGCTGCTGACGCAGCTGCAGACCGTTGGGCAGGGTCCGGCCGCGCAGCACCTCGCCGACCGGATCGGGCAGACCGGCGACCTGGCGCAGCCCGGCGGCGATGCCGTCGACGCGTTGCGGAGTGAGCGCCAGCCGGTCCAGGATCGCCTCCGGGGTTCCGGCCTCGCGGGCGGTCTGAAGATCGGCGGCGTTGGCGGCCAAGATGTCGTCGACATTGGCCAGCACGCTGTCGGCGGCGGCATGCAGCGCACGGTTCTTGGTCTCGGCGCTCAGGGTGCCCAGGACGCGCGCCGCGACACGGGCCCGACGCGCCGCTTCGTGCACCTGGTCGCGCAGATCGGCGTGCGGCACCGCAGCCGCCGGAGACTCTGTCTGAACGCTCATCTAGCCAGCGTATCGGACCTGTTGACGTCCTTCGACACGTGTCAGGCACCACTGACGGGCCAGCCCGGTTAGCCTTTTTATCTATGGCCGCTGCGCGGGTTTGCGTCGTCGGGAGTATCAACGCCGACCTCACGTTCACCGTCGGTGCGCTGCCGCGCCCGGGACAGACGGTGCTCGCCTCGTCGCTGTCATCGGCGCCCGGCGGCAAGGGCGGCAACCAGGCGGTGGCGGCCGCGCGGGCCGGCGCCGACGTCGAGCTGGTGGCCGCGGTCGGAGACGATCCCGCCGCAACCACCCTGCGCCGTCATCTCCAGGCCAATGGCGTCGGGGCCGACGCCGTGACCTGCATGCCGGGCCCGAGCGGATCGGCCGCGATCCTCGTCGACACCGTCGGGGAGAACTGCATCGTGGTGGCGCCGGGCGCCAACTCACGGCTCGAGGTGGATTCCGCGGCGGCACGCTCGGCGATCGTGTGGAGCGAGGTCACCCTGATCCAGTTGGAGATCCCGGTGGCGACGGCGATCGCCGCGGCCAAACTGGCCCGGGCCGCCGGCGCGGTGGTGATGCTCAACGCGTCGCCGGGAGGCACGCCCGCCCATCACCTGCTGGCCTTGTCGGAACTGGTCGACGTCGTGGTGGTGAACGAGACCGAGGCGGCGGAGTGGCATTGGCCGGTGCGGCATCTGGTGATCACCCGGGGCGCACGAGGGGCCAGCTACCTCGGCGAGGACGAGCGCTTCGACGTGCCGGCCCCCGCGGTGCGGGCGTTGGACACCGCCGGTGCCGGTGACGTGTTCGCCGGCGTGCTGGCCGCCGGCTGGACCACGGGCCACGAGCAGGCCCTGCGCCGCGCCTGTGCGGCCGGAGCCCTGGCCACCCTGGTGCGAGGGGCCGGCAACTGCGCGCCGTCCGCCGTCGACATCGATGCCGTCCTCACACACTGAGACGGCCAACTGAATCCGATACCGTTGGCGTTATAGTCGCCAACCATGACACAGGGACTCTCCCCACGACCCCCCGAAGGCGACTGGCTCGGCACGCCGTACCTGAAGTTCGAGCGACAGGGCCCGTTCGGTGTGGTCACCCTGGATCGGCCCGAGGCCCGCAACGCGATGACCCCTGCCATGTACTTCGGCATCCGGTACGCGGTCACCCATGTCGAGGCGGACCCGGATCTGGCCGGCCTGCTCATCACCGGCACCGGAGACGTGTTCGCACCGGGCGGTGACCTGGGCGGCGGCAACGGCGTCGACGACTGGATGAGCTTCGGTGCGGCCCTGTCGATGGACGTCACACCGTTCGAAACCCTGCGCCAATCGGTCAAGCCCGTGGTGAGCGCGGTCAACGGCTTGTGCCAGGGCGGTGGGCTGCAGATCGCGATCTGCAGCGACATGGCCGTGGTCAGCGACCGCGCCACGTTCCGGGTGCCCGAGTTGTACCGCGGCATCGCCGACACCTACTACAGCCAGATGCTGGCCCGCCTGATCGGCCCGGTCCGGACCCGCGACCTGATGTTCACGGGACGCACCCTCAGCGCGCAGGAGGCGGTCGACTGGGGCATGGTCGCCCGGATCGTGCCCCACGACGAATTGCTCACTGCCGCAAGCGAAGTGCTCGCTCAGTGTTGCCGGACCGCACCCCGGGCCCGCGGCGTGGTCAAGTCCAGCCTGGACAGCTACATGGGCCTCTACGACCGCATCGGCATGAAGGCCAGCTACAGCGGCGACGAGGCGGTGGAGGGCTTCCGGGCATTCAAGGCACGTCGCTCACCCGAATGGGTGCATCCAGACCTGCGGGCCGAGGGCCGGCTCTAGACGCTGACCACCTGCTGAGCGGCGTCGGCCGCGGGGTGCGCGTTGGCACCGGGTCCCACGGTCGGCAGCGCCACCTCGACACCGGAGATGTTGATGACGCCGAACTGGGTGAAGTTGAGGAACGGTGTGGCCGAACTGGTGATCTGCACCGTGGCGGTGTGGCCGGGCTCCAGCGTGTAGGCGACGGCCTCCATCGGAATGGTGACGGTGTGCTCCTTGCCGTCGAGGGTGACCGGGATGGGAGTGACCACGTTGCCGATCACCTGCCCGGTCTGGTCGTCGACGATCTGGGCGTAGACGTGACGGCTGGTGCCGATGCCGGAGTAGGTCATCGTCAGTTCGGGCGCACCGACGATCTGGGTCGCGGTGCCCGACGGCGCGGTCACCGTGGTGTTCACCGCGTTCGCCGCCTTGGTGCCGTCGCCGAGCCCGAACGGAATCCCCGCGGCGCCCGGTCCCGAACCGCCGAGGATCGGGACGATCCCCAGCACGCCACCGCCGCCGGACGCCGTGACCGGGGTGCCGGTGAAATCGGGGTCGGACGGCAGCAGATCGGACGTGTAGTGATCGCCGTTCTGGTCGATCCACTGGAACTTCGGAAGGCCGTCGTCCACGTCTTCGCCCTTGTGCTTGACGTAGGTGTCCAGCCAGCTCAGCGTCGCGGTCTGGACCACCTCCGTGCTGTCACCGGGCGGGGTCTCGCAGTTGCCGTGGCCACCGCAGAACCAGACCATCTTCACCGGCACACCGTTGGCGTCCAGGATCGTCGCGTTGTCGATCGCCTGCTGCAGCGGGAACAACACGTCGACGGTGCCCTGGATGATCAGCGTCGGAGCGGTGACCTTGTTGACCAGCGCGGTCGGGCCGCTACTGGCCAGGATGGCCTGCTGCTCGGGGGTGAGGACGCCGAGCAGCGCACCGGTGAAGATGCCGCTGTACAGCTGGCTGTTGATGTTCGCGCCCGACGTCACCAGCGACAGCAGCAGCAGCGCGGCGTACGACGTCTTGAACGCCCCATTGGGGTACAGCGAACTGTTCAGGGAGTTCCACGAGATCGTCGGGACGATCGCGTCGACCCGGTTGTCGGTGCCCGCGGTCACCCACTGAATGCCGCCGCCGTATGAAGGGCCCACCATGCCCATGCGCGGGTCATTCACGGCGTCGAGCTGGGTACCGGGCTGCTTGGCGACGTAGTCGATCAGGGCCGAGACGTCGCGGCCCTCGAAGAACGGATTGTCCAGCTGCAGGATTCCACCCGAGTCGTGCTCGCCGCGCGAATCCCAGGTGACGACGTTGTAGCCCGCGTTGCGCAACGTGCCGACGCCGGTGGCGCCGCCGGAGTACGGGTTGGTGTCACCCGCACTGGACAGACCCGCGCCGCTGAAGATCGTGGGGGCCTCGTCCCCTTCCTCAAGCCCCGACGCCGGGAAGTAGTTCATGCTGATCTGCGCGCCGTCGAAGGACGTCACCTTGACCGTGTAGGCCACCGGGACGCCCGCCGGTGCCAGCTCGCCGACGTCGACATTGACGTCCACCACCTCGGCGTCGCCGATGAGCGGTGCCAGCAGGTCGCTCACGACCGGCACCTGGTGGACGATCACCAGCACCTGCGGAACGAACGAGCCCACGATCGGGATCTGTTGCAGCGCAGCGTCGAACGCTGTGGTCTCGGCGACCAGAACAGTGAACTTCTCGGTGCCGCCGCTGTCGACCACGGTCGCGTAGGGCAGGAACGTGAAGGTCCCGTTGGCCGTGTTGAGCCGCACCTTGCCACCCGCGCTCGGGTCACCGATCACGGTGTAGGTGAGCGGCAGCCCGCTCGAACTGGTGGCCCCGGTGGTGCCGTGGATGATGCCGTCGGTGATGCCGACCGACGGCGTCGCGGCGATGCCGCCGGTGGTGCCGACGGATGGCGACACGGCGGCCGTGGAGAACTCCCGACGCGCGGCCGCCAGCAGAACCCACTCGGCAGGCGAATCGGGCGTGGGTGCGGTCGGCGAATTTCCGGCGAGCGTCCTGGCGATGTCGTCGACGACGGTCTCGATCAAGCCCCGCACGGGGGCCGCGCCTGCAGCAGGCGCTGTCTCGGCCTTGGTCGTCGCGGTGACCGCCGGTGTCGTTGCGGGTTCGTCAGCCAGACCGGTTTGGACGGCCTCGATCGTCGGCTCGTCATCGGTCGCGCCCGGCTCCTGAGCGTGATCGCGCAGCAAACGGGGCAGGTTCGGTTTGTCGGACTGGGCCCGCAGCGTCTCGGCGGGCTTGGTGACCTTGGGTTTTTCGATCGGGGCCGAGTCATTGCCGTGACGGGTCAGGCCGGCCGCCATCGTGGCCTGCGCCTCCGACAGTCGGTCGGTGATCGACTGCACGACGTCGGACTTCGGCGTCGTCGCGCTGACGCGATGGCGGCCGGATTCACCGAGCTTGGCCGCCCGGTCCTTGATCGCTGCGCGTACCGCGGCCTGCCGCGAAGACTGGGCGCTCTGCCGGTCCTTGGCTGGGCCCTTCTTGGCGACCGGCGCGGACGGGGACTCCGACGAGGTGTCGCTGGAACCGGGTGATGCCGAGGCGACCGGCGCACCCAGCACCTGCCCGCCAAGCACGACAGCCGATCCGACCCCGAGCGCGACCGCCAATCCGCCTACCCGACCGACGTACTTCGCAGCACCCAACGCAACCTCCTCGACGCGACATCCGGCACCGCCGAACTGTGACCCGCCGCACATTAGCGCGCCGATGTGAGCCAGAAGGTTAGCTTGTCAATTTTTTGCGTCGTCAATTGGGCGGACCGACCATTCGAGCCGGTCGGAACTACTGCTCGGGAACGCTCCGCTCGATCTCGTCGAGCCAGATCCGCGCCGACATGTCCGACGGCGCCCGCCAGTCGCCACGCGGCGACAGGGCACCGCCATGCGACACCTTGGGGCCGTTCGGCAGCGCCGAACGTTTGAATTGCGAGAACGAATAGAACCGCTGCGCGAACACCTGCAGCCAGTGCCGGATCTCCTTGAGCGAATACGCCGGGCGCTTGTCCTCGGGGAACCCGGCGGGCCAGTCGCCGACGGCCGCGTCATGCCAGGCATGCCAGGCCAGGAACGCCACCTTCGACGGACGGAACCCGTGGCGCAGCACCTGGAACAACGAAAAATCCTGCAGCGCATAGGGACCGACCTTGGCCTCGCTGCTTTGGATCTCCTCGTCCTCGCCGGTTGGCACCAGCTCAGGGGTGATCTCGGTGTCCAGCACCGATTGCAGGACCTCGTTCACCTCAACGCCGAACTGGTCCGAGGAGATCACCCACCGAATCAGATGCTGGATCAGGGTTTTCGGTACCCCGCCATTGACGTTGTAGTGCGACATCTGGTCGCCGACGCCGTAGGTCGACCAGCCCAGCGCCAGCTCGGACAGGTCCCCGGTGCCGAGCACGATGCCCCCGCGCTGGTTGGCCAGCCGGAACAGATAGTCAGTGCGCAGGCCGGCCTGGACGTTCTCGAACGTGACGTCGTAGACCTTCTCCCCACGGCCGAACGGATGGTCCATCTCGGTGAGCATCAGCTCGGCGGTGTTCTTGATGTCGATCTCGGCGAACGTCACGCCCAGCGCCTCACTCAACCGGATCGCGTTGTTCTTGGTGCGCTCGCCGGTGGCGAAGCCGGGCATGGTGAACGCGAGAATGTCACTACGCGGACGGTTTTCCCGATCCATCGCCCGGGCCGCCACGATCAGGGCGTGGGTGGAATCCAGACCGCCGGAGACCCCGATCACCACCTTGGGGTAGTTCAGCGCCCGCAGTCGCTGCTCCAGACCCGAGACCTGGATGTTGTAGGCCTCGTAGCAATCCTGTTGCAGCCGCGCGGGGTCCGCCGGAACGAACGGGAAACGCTCGATCTCGCGCAGCAGCCCGATGTCGCCGGTCGGCGGGTCGAGCTGGAACTCGATGCGGCGGAACGAATCCACAAGACCGCCATGGTGTCTGGCGTTGTCGTCGAACGTGCCCATCCGCAGCCGCTCGGACCGCAGCAGCTCCAGATCCACGTCGGCCACCGAGCGTCGTTCACCGCGGGGGAAACGTTCGCTCCCTGCGAGCAACAGCCCGTTCTCCCAGATCATGGTCTGGCCGTCCCAGGCCAGGTCGGTGGTCGACTCCCCCTCACCGGCAGCGGCGTACACGTACGCGGCCAGACACCGCGACGAAGCCGAACGGGCCAGCAGCGCACGGTCTTCGGCGCGGCCCACGGTGATCGGGCTGCCAGAGAGATTGGCCAGCACCGTCGCACCGGCGAGCGCGGCCTGCGCACTGGGGGGCACCGGGACGAACATGTCCTCACAGATCTCGACGTGCAGGACCAGTCCGGGAAGGTCGGAGGCCACGAACAGCAGGTCGGGTCCGAACGGAACCTCCGCGCCGGCCACGCGGATGGTGCCGCGGACGTCGGCGCCGGTGGCCATCTGCCTGCGCTCGTAGAACTCCCGGTAGGTCGGCAGGTAGGACTTGGGTGCCACGCCGAGCACGGCGCCGCGGTGGATGACGACCGCCGCGTTGTAGATCCGGTGCCGGTGCCGCAGCGGCGCGCCGACCACCAGCACCGGTGTCAACACCACCGAGGCCGCGACGATTTCGATGAGCGCCTGTTCCACGGACTCAAGCAGGGCATCCTGCATCAGGATGTCGTCGATCGAGTAGCCCGACAAGGTCAGCTCGGGGAACACCGCGACGGCCACGCCGTCGTCGTGGCAGGCGTGCGCCAGTCGGAGCACCGATTCCGCGTTCGCCGGCGGATCCGCCAGCGCCGTGTGATGGGTGCAGGCGGCAACCCGCGCGAATCCGTGGTGGTAGGCGCTGTAGAAGTCCATCGCGCCCATTGTCACCCGAAAAGTGTCAAGATCGGGTCACTGGGTACCAAATGACGCATGAGTGATACCGCGCTGGTCGTTGTGGACATGCTCAACGCCTACCGGCACGAGGACGCCGAATTGCTGGCACCCAACGTGGCAGCGATCGTCGATCCGCTGGTCGGACTGATCGATGACGCGCACGACCGCGAGAATGTGGACCTGATCTACGTCAACGACAACTATGGCGATTTCACCGCACAGTTCAGTGACATCGTCGCCGCAGCGCTGGCCGGTGAGCACCCGGATCTGGTGCGCCCCATCGCGCCGGCGGACGGCTGCCTGCTGCTGACCAAGGTGCGCCACAGCGTGTTCTATGCGACCGCACTGGATTACCTGTTGGGCCGGTTGGGCACGCGACGGCTGATACTCGCGGGCCAGGTCACCGAGCAGTGCATCCTCTACAGCGCGCTCGATGCCTATGTGCGGCATTTCGACGTGGTGATCCCTTCGGACGCAGTGGCGCACATCGATGCCGACCTGGGCGGGGCAGCGCTGCAGATGATGTGCCGCAACATGAGCGCCGAGATCATGCCCGCGTCCGAATGCCTGGACTGACCGGAGGCCTATCCTGGCGAGGGTGGATGCCCCCGAACTCGTCGCCCTACTTCAGGGCCGCCGTCTTGCGGTGCTGACCGGGGCCGGGATGTCGACCGATTCCGGCATCCCCGACTACCGCGGCCCGGATTCCCCGCCGAGCAATCCGATGACGATCCGGCAGTTCACCTCCGATCCGGTGTTCCGTCAGCGGTACTGGGCCCGCAATCACGTCGGCTGGCGCCACATGGACGAAACCCTGCCCAACGCCGGGCACCGTGCCCTGGCCGCGCTGGAATCCACCGGCGTGGTGAGCGGACTGATCACCCAGAACGTGGACCTGCTGCACAGCAAGGCCGGCAGCCGGTCGGTGGTCAACCTGCACGGCACCTACGCACAGGTGATCTGCCTGGATTGCGGCGCGACCATGGGCCGTGACGAGTTGGCCGCGCTGCTGGAGGCGGCCAATCCCGGCTTCATCGAACGCGCCGAGTCGGTCGGCGGCATCGCAGTGGCACCCGACGCCGACGCCGTGATCAGTGAGACGGGTTCGTTTGTCATCGTGGACTGCCCGGTGTGCGGGGGCATGCTCAAACCCGACATCGTCTACTTCGGTGAGAACGTCCCCAAAGACCGTGTCGAACAGGCGTATTCGATGGTGGAGGACGCCGAGGCGCTGTTGGTGGCGGGTTCCTCGCTGACCGTGTATTCCGGCTACCGATTCGTCCGGCATGCGGCCGCGCGCAACATCCCGGTGGGCATCATCAACCGCGGCCCCACCCGCGGCGACGACCAGGCCACGGTCAAGGTCGAAGCGGGCTGTTCGGAGATGTTGACTCTGTTGGCCGGCGAACTCAGGAGAACGTGCACGGCATCGCCCGGATAGCGTGCACGAAGTTGCCCTCCAGGTAGGCGGGCTCCCCCGCGGCGATATCGGGCAGCTGGTGCAACAGCTCACCGAAGAGCGCCCGCAACTGCGTCCGGGCGACATGCGCACCCAGGCAGAAGTGGCGGCCGCCGCCCCCGAATCCGAGGTGCGGATTGGGCTTTCGGCTCAGGTCGAAAACCTCGGGCCGGTCGAACACCTCGGCGTCCCGGTTGCCCGAGGCGTAGAACATCACCACCTTCTCCCCCGCGGCGATCTGCTGTCCACCGAGTTCGACATCGACGGCCGCGGTGCGCCGGAAGGTCATCACCGGTGTCGCCCACCGGACGAACTCCTCGACCGCACCGCCGATCCGGTCGTCGAAATCCGCCATGAGCCAGGCCCTCTGATCGGGGTGGTCGGTGAGCGCCTTGAGCGCGTGGCTGGTGGTCTGGCGCGTGGTGTCGTTGCCCGCCACCGCCAGCAGCACGAAGAACGCCGCCACCTCGGCATCGGTGAGCCGATCCCCGTCGACCTCAGCGTGCACCAGCGCGCTGATCAGATCATTGCCCGGGTTTTCCCTGCGTTCGGCGGCAAGCGCATTCGCCACCTGATGCAGGTACATCTGGTTCTGCAGCAGCACCTCGAGCGGGTTGCGCCCGGCCAGATAGACCGGGTCGGCCCAGGACACCAGTGCGTCGGCGGCGTGTGCCACCCGCTGGCGTTCGGACTCGGGAATCCCGACCATGTCCGACAGCGTGCGGATGGGCAGTTCCTTGGCGCACTGGTCGACGAAGTCCACCCCGCTGCCGACTTCCTTGAGCTCGGCCACGATGTCGCGGGCGTTCTCCTTGATCGAGTCTTCGATGCGGGCCACCTGCCGGGGCGTAAACGCGGCGTGGACCAGTTTGCGGATCAGTGTGTGCCGCGGCGCGTCCATCGCCAGGAACGACTGTGACGCCTCGAGCAGCTCTTCCGGAACGGATTCGAACAGCACCCCTTTGCCCGACAGGAATGTATCGCTGTCCCGGCTGACCGCCACGATGTCGGCGTGCCGGGTAACCGCCCAGAACCCGCGATCGTCGGGATCCTTCATGAGGGCGTCCTCGACGGGCGGATGCCAGCTGACCGGGCGGGAAGTGCGCAGTTCGGCAAACGTGACTTCACGATCGGCGGCCGTGGTGGCCCAGAACTTCCGCGACGACAGGTCGATCGGGTCGTAGGGGCGTGCGGCGGAAGGCCACGAGGGGGCAGATGTGATGGGCGACACAGTCATGTTGGTGACAATAAGTCTAGACACTATGTCTAGTCAAGGTGTGACGAATGCCGATACGCTGAGGGCATGCCATCGGTAACGCGAAAACCGCAGGCCAACCGAGAGGAACGGCGCGAGCGGATCGAACGCCAACTGCTCGATGCCACCGACCGGCTGATGGCCGACGGCACCAGCTTCACCGAGCTCAGCGTCGACAAACTGGCCACCGAGGCCGGGATCTCCCGGGCCAGCTTCTACATCTACTTCGAGGACAAGGGCCACCTGCTACGCCGGCTGGCCACCCAGGTGTTCGGCGATCTGACCCAGGCCGCCCAACAATGGTGGAGCGTCGCCGGACGCCGCGACCCCGCCGACGCCCACACCGCCATGTCGGGCATCGTCGCCAGCTATCGGACCCACCAACCGGTGCTGATCGCGCTCACCGAGATGTCGAGCTATGACCCACTCGTCGCACAGACTTACCGTGAGCTGCTGGCCGGAATCTCCGATCAGCTCACCAAGGTGATCGAGGACGGGCAGTCCGACGGGTCGATCCGGCCGCAACTCCCTGCCGCCGCCACCGCAAGCACGCTGACGTGGATGGTGGAGCGGACCTGTCATCAGAATCTGCCGTCGCAGCCGCCGTCCTACGACGCCGAGCTGGCGAACACGATCACCCAGATCGTCTGGGGCGCCCTGTATCTGGAGTCCCCCAAGCTGTGATTTCGGTGCATCTGGCGGCGGTGGGCGCCGGTCGATGCACCCAAATCGCTAGGTGGCGACCAGGTCGTCGGCGTGCACCGCGGGCCGGCGCAGCTCGGCCGGCAGATCCGGTGTCGAGCGGCCGATGATCGCGGCCAGCTCCGAGGCCTCGTAGGCCACCACGCCACGAGCGACCGTCTGCCCGTCAAGCCCCCGCAGATCCACCACGTCACCGCCATGGAAGTGACCGGTGACTTCGGTGATCCCGGCCGGCAGCAGCGAGCGACGCTGTTCGACGACCGCGCGCACCGCACCGTCGTCGAGAGTGAGCGCACCGTGGGACTCCGCGGCATGGCGAACCCAGAACCGCCGGGCCGACATCCGCTCGGGACGCGGCGCGAACACGGTGCCGACCGAGGCATCGCCGAGGGCGGCACCGGCATCCGATGCGGCGGCCAGCAGCACCGGCACCCCGGCATCGGCGGCCAGCAGGGCCGACGACAGCTTCGAGGCCATGCCTCCGGTGCCCAGGTGGCTACCCCCGCCGGCCACCACTCCATCGAGATCACCCTGCGCGGCGACCTCAGGAATGAAGCGCGCGTTGCCTTTTCGGGGATCGGAATCGTAGAGACCGTCGATATCGGACAGCAAGATCAGTGCGTCGGCGCCGACCAGCTGGGCCACCAGCGCCGAGAGCCGGTCGTTGTCACCGAACCTGATCTCGTTGGTGGCCACGGTGTCGTTCTCGTTGACGATCGCCACGGCGTGCAGGGCGCGCAACCGGTCCAGGGTGCGCTGCGCGTTGTTGTGTTGCACCCGCATCGCGATGTCTTGTGCGGTCAGCAGAACCTGGCCGACCGTGCGGCTGTAGACGGCGAACGCCGAACTCCACGCGTTGACCAAGGCTACCTGCCCGACGCTGGCGGCGGCCTGTTTGGTGGCCAGATCCGTTGGGCGCTTGGACAATCCGAGCGGCTCGATACCGGCGGCGATGGCACCCGAGGACACGATCACCAGATCGGAACCGGCTTTCATCCGTCCCTCGATGGCCTCGACCAGGACCGCGAGCCGGCCCGCGTCGAAGACACCGGACGGAGTGGTCAACGCAGTGGTGCCGATCTTGACGACGACGCTGCGCGCGGTCCGAATCGCCTCGCGATGTACCGAGGGCGACGAGTCTGCGCTCGTCACTCGTCTTCGCTCTGGTCGTCGGTGCTCCTCGCATGCGCGCTGGACTGGCGCCGCTCCCGCCGGGCGGCCTTGCGTTCGGCGGCGCCGATCCGGTCGGTCTGCTCGAGCCGGATGTCGGTGCCGCGCCCGGTCAGCGGCATGTCGATGCCGGCGGGGGTCTGCGGTTCCCAGTCGAAGGTCATATCGCCGATGGTCACGGCGCAACCGGGCTTGGCACCCTTCTTCCACAACTCGTCTTCGACGCCCAACCGCGCCAGCCGGTCACCGAGGTAACCGACGGCCTCGTCGTTGTCGAAGTTGGTCTGCGCGATCCAGCGCTCAGGTCGGGTACCGCGCACGATGAATCCGCCGTACCCGTCGGTCTCGACGGTGAAGCCGCTCTCGTCGACGGCAATCGGCCGGATAACAGGACGCCTCGGCACCACCGCGGGCTGCGCATCGCGATAGGCCTTCACCATCTCCCACAGCGCGAAGATCAACGGGCGCAAACCATCACGGCTGACGGTCGAGATCTCGTACACGGGCCAGCCGAACTTCGACTGCACTTCCTCACGCACGAAGTCAGCCAACTCCCGGGCATCGGGAACGTCGATCTTGTTGAGCACCACCGCACGTGGCCGCGACGCCAGATCGCCCAGCGTGGAATCGCCCTGCAGGGTCGGGGTGTAGGCCGCGAGTTCGGCCTCCAACGCCTCGATGTCAGAGATCGGGTCACGCCCGGGTTCCATGGTCGCGCAGTCGACGACATGCACCAGCACCGCGCAGCGCTCAAGGTGCCGAAGGAATTCCAGGCCCAGGCCCCGGCCTTCGGACGCGCCGGGAATCAGGCCGGGAACGTCGGCGACGGTGAAGGTGTTCTCGCCGGCCGACACCACGCCCAGGTTGGGCACCAACGTAGTGAACGGATAGTCGGCGATCTTGGGCTTGGCCGCCGAGATCGTCGACACCAGAGAGGATTTACCCGCCGACGGGAAGCCGATCAGGCCGACATCGGCGACGGTCTTGAGTTCGAGTGTGAGGTCTCGGGTCTGGCCCTTCTCACCGAGCAGGGCGAAACCGGGAGCCTTGCGGGCCCGGGAAGCGAGTGCGGCATTGCCGAGCCCACCGCGACCCCCTTGCGCCGCTTCGAACCGGGTACCCGCACCGACCATGTCGGCCAGCATCCGGCCGTTCTCGTCGAGCACCACCGTGCCGTCCGGCACGCGCACGATCAGATCGTCGCCGGCAGCGCCGTCACGATTGCTGCCCGCGCCCTGCTTACCCGAGGGTGCGACGACATGGGGATGGAAGTGGAAGTCCAGCAGGGTGTGAACCTGTGGGTCCACGACGAGCACGATGCTGCCACCGCGACCACCATTGCCGCCGTCAGGACCGCCGAGGGGTTTGAATTTCTCGCGGTGCACCGACGCACAGCCGTGGCCGCCGTTTCCTGCACTCGCATGGATGACGACGCGGTCGACAAACCGTGGCATCGGACATCCTCTCCGTCGAATGTGAAGCTATTGCGATAGTCCTATCGAGAACTCGCAGCTGCTTCACATTCGCGGAGAATCCTCGGAGTCTCAGGCCTCCGGGCGCGGCACGGGAACGATGTTCACGTGCTTGCGACCGCGCTTGGAACCGAACTCGACGGAGCCGGGAGCCAGCGCGAACAGGGTGTCGTCGCCGCCACGGCCGACGTTGACGCCGGGGTGGAAGTGGGTGCCGCGCTGGCGGACGAGGATCTCGCCGGCCTTCACGACCTGACCACCGAACCGCTTGACGCCGAGTCGCTGTGCTGCAGACTCACGACCGTTGCGCGAGCTGGAAGCGCCCTTCTTGTGTGCCATTAGTTCGCTCCCTCGCTACTTGATGCCGGTGACCTTGAGCACGGTCAGCTGCTGACGGTGCCCCTGGCGCTTGTGGTAGCCGGTCTTGTTCTTGAACTTGTGGATACGGATCTTGGGACCCTTGGTGTGCTCCAGCACCTCGCCGGTCACGGCGACCTTGGCCAGGTCGTCGGCCTTGCTGGTGACCTTGGCGCCGTCGACCACGAGGGCGACGGGCAGCGACACCGACGCGCCGGGCTCGGCGTCGAGCTTCTCAACCTTCACCACGTCACCGGCGGCAACCTTGTACTGCTTGCCGCCGGTCTTGACGATTGCGTATGTCGCCATCGTGTCCTCTGCTCTGCTGCTCTCTGCGGGCGCGCGCTACCGGTCGGTGCGTGCGCGGGTCTTGGGTGGCGGGATGCCCCGCCGTCACCGGCCTGCGACTACTACAGGCACTGGAGACAACTGGTCAAGGGTACTTGACCAGCGGGTAGAGGGTCAAACCGCCCTCTACTCGTGGCGGGGCGGCCCCGCGGGCCTGGCTGCGGCGCGTCGCCGGGTACGGCCACGACTCGGCTGCACCTCGGCCACCACGGGCTCCGGTGCCTGGTAGACGTCCTCTTCCGACTCATCAGAGTCTTCTGAGTCGTCTGAATCCTCGGAGTCGTCGAACTCGTCCGACTCGTCGTCGTCCGAGTCATCTTCATCCGAGTCATCGTCGATGTCGTCAAGATCATCGTCGTCGTCATCGAGGTCCTCGTCGTCGAGGTCGATCTCGTCCTCGTCCGATTCCTCGTCAGAATCCTCGTCCGATTCATCGGACTCGTCTTCATCGGACTCGTCGACATCCTGTGCGTCGAACTCACCGTCGGGAGATTCGTCGGTCACATCCACGTCCTCGGGCGTGACCTGCTCGTCGCCTTCGCCGTCGAGAGTCTCGGCGGCAGCGTGCTCGTCAAAGTCCTCGTGACCGTCATGTCCTTCGTGGTCTTCGTCGTGGCGACCGTTCGCCGCAGCCATTGCCTTGAACATCGGGTGTTCGCCGGCCGGATGGTCGGGCACCTTGACGACCGGCATCTCTTCGGGCTCGGGACGGGCAGTACCCCTCTTGCCCCGCTTGCTGCGGCGGCCGCCGCCACCCCCGCCACCGGATTCGGTCTTGCGGCCGGCGTTCGATGACGAGGCCGTGTCGACCGGGTCGCCGTGCAGCACGATGCCGCGGCCGGCGCAGTGCGTGCAGGTGGTCGAGAACGCCTCGACCAGACCGGTTCCCAGCCTCTTCCGGGTCAGCTGCACGAGGCCCAGTGAGGTCACCTCGGACACCTGATGGCGGGTGCGGTCCCGGCCCAGCGCCTCGGTCAGCCGGCGCAGAACCAGATCCCGGTTGGACTCGAGCACCATGTCGATGAAGTCGATGACCACGATGCCGCCGATATCGCGCAGCCGCAGTTGCCGCACGATCTCCTCGGCAGCTTCCAGGTTGTTACGGGTGACGGTCTGCTCGAGGTTGCCACCGGCACCGGTGAACTTGCCGGTGTTGACGTCGACGACCGTCATCGCCTCTGTGCGGTCGATGACCAGGGTTCCGCCCGAGGGCAGCCAGACCTTGCGGTCCAGCGCCTTGGCCAGCTGCTCGTCGATGCGGTGTACGGCGAACACGTCGGGAGCGTCGGCGCCGCCGGCGGGTTCGTACTTGGTGAGCCGGCCCACCAGATCGGGGGCGACGGTGTTCACGTAGGAGTTGATCGTGGCCCAGGCCTCGTCACCCGAGACGATCAGACCCGAGAAATCCTCGTTGAACAGGTCGCGGATGACCTTGACCAGCACGTCGGGCTCTTCGTAGAGCGCAACGGCCGCGCCCGCCTTCTTCCCGGTGACCTCGGTGGCCTTGGCCTCGATCTCGGTCCAGCGCTGCTGCAGGCGCTCGACGTCGGAGCGGATGTCCTCTTCCTTGACGCCCTCCGAGGCGGTACGGATGATCACGCCCGCATCGGCAGGCACGACCTCTTTGAGGATTTCCTTGAGCCGCTGGCGTTCGGTGTCGGGCAGCTTGCGGCTGATCCCAGTCGACGACGCGCCCGGTACGTAGACCAGGTAGCGGCCGGCCAGCGAGACCTGCGTGGTGAGTCGAGCACCCTTGTGCCCCACCGGGTCCTTGCTGACCTGGACCACCACGTAGTCGCCAGGCTTGAGCGCCTGCTCGATCTTGCGGTTCGACCCGCCGAGCCCGGCGGCCTCCCAGTTCACCTCACCGGCGTAGAGCACACCGTTGCGGCCGCGGCCGATATCGACGAAGGCGGCTTCCATCGAGGGCAGCACGTTCTGCACGATGCCCAGATAGATATTGCCGACCAGAGACGCGGACGCCGCTGAAGTGACAAAGTGCTCGACCACGACGCCGTCTTCCAGAACGGCGATCTGGGTGTAGCGGGCGCCCTCGTGCGGCGGCTCGGTGCGGACCTTGTCGCGGACGATCATGGTGCGCTCGACGGCCTCGCGACGGGCCAGGAACTCTGCCTCGCTCAGGATCGGCGGGCGACGACGGCCCGCGTCCCGGCCGTCACGGCGGCGCTGACGCTTGGCCTCCAGGCGGGTCGATCCGCTGATCCCCTGGATCTCCGAATCATCGCTGCCCTTGCCGGACCGCTCGGCGCGCGGGGCGCGCTCGTGCACCACGGTGTTGGGCGGGTCATCCGGGGAGCCCGCATCATCGTTGTCACCCGAGCCGGACTTGCGCCGCCGGCGGCGACGCCGACGACGGTTGCTGCCGTCGCTGCCCGCGGTGTCCTCGTCGTTGCCCTCGTCCGACTCGTCGGAGTCGTCATCGGAGTCCTGGTCTGACTCACCCTGGTCATCGTCGATATCGGAATCCGGGCCCGAGTCAGAGCCATTCTCGTCACTTTGTTCACCGCGGCCACGGCCACGGCCCCGGCGACCCCGGCGGCGCCGACGCGCGGCGGGGCGATCCGCCTGTTCGTCGTCCGTCTCGGAGTCGGTATCGATGCCGGTGTCGCTGTCGTCGTCGTCTTCGTCATCGTCGTCGTCTTCTTCGACGCGCACTGGCACGAAGCTGACAGGCTGCGGTGCGACGAACAGCGGAAGGTAATCGGCCCGCTCGGTGTGGGCTTCGCGGGCCGCGGGGATGTTCGCGGTCTCCAGGATCAACCGGGATTCGGGCTCATCGCCCACCAGAACGGCGTCCGCCTCGGACACCGGTTCGGCCGCGGCGGCGGGCGCCCCAGCTGCTTCGGGGGCATCGGCCGGGGTCTCGACCGGAGCCGCGTCGGACTCCGTCACAGCGACCGTGACGACCTCGACCTGCGCCGGGGCCGCTTGATCGTTCGGACCCGGCTCTGTCGAGCCGAGGGCCAGTGCGTCGCGGACGCGCTCAGCATCGACCTTGTCGATGGTGGAATGCGCACTGCGCGCACGCCCGTCGAACTCGGCAAGGGCATCGAGCACGCGCCTGCTGGTGGTGCCGAGTACCCGCGCCAGGGAGTGGACTCTCAGCCGCTCGGGCAGTCCCTCCTGTTGCGGAGGCTGGGTTGATAGGTCTTCATTCTGGGCATCTTCGGCCACGAATTCTCCTCAAGCCCCCGGGCGCGTCGTATCGACGCGGCCACGCGAGGGCTTCCGCTATTGGCCCGGGACACTTTCCCCGGACTTGTTGTGGTCTCGCTCCGGGCGGTCCGCTACCGAACCCACCCGGTGCCTGGCTGAATGATGGCTGGACGGCCCGCGCCGCACCGGATTGCGGTGGTCGCGCTCGTCGAAGTCTTCATTCGGGTGTTCAGCCTCGGTTGAGGCTGGCTACCCGCAACCAGTATCCCACATCACTGACGCGGTACTGACCAGACTGCGAGAAGGGTTATCCGGCGGAGGCTTCGCCAGGGAACCACAGGGCGATCTCGCGGGCCGCCGACTCCGGCGAATCCGACCCGTGCACCAGGTTGTCCTGGGTCACAAGTGCCAGGTCACCGCGGATGGTGCCGGGCACAGCCTTCTCCACCGGGTCGGTGCCGCCGGCGATCTGACGGAACGCCGCGATGGCGCGCGGCCCCTCCACGATGGCGGCCACGACGGGTCCGGAGGTGATGAACTCCAGCAGCGAATCGAAGAACGGCTTGCCGTCATGCTCGGCGTAGTGCTGCTTGGCCAGCTCAACGCTGACGTTCTTCAGTTCGAGCGCCGCCAGGGTCAGACCCTTCCGCTCGATCCGGCCGAGAATCTCTCCGACCAGGTGGCGCTGCACGCCGTCGGGCTTGATCAGGACAAGGGTCTGCTCAGTCACGGCAGAGAGCGTACCGGTCGGTAACAGCACGGCGCCATCTCGGGGCCCCGCCGGAGCCCGCGCTGTGGCCCAGCTATCACTGCCCTATTCGCTGGGCGGTTGCTGGCCCGGCAGCAGGCCACGATCCTGCCTGCGTTTGACCTCACCCCGCAGGTACACGATCAGCAGCCAGACCACGGCGAAGATCACGCCGATGAAGCCGATAGCCCCATGGATGAGGGCACCGGCGATCACCACCAGCTGGATGCCCAGGTTCGCCCAGATGGCCCAGGGCCGGCCCTGGATCCCCGACATCAGGATCAACACGATGGCCAGCCCGACCACGAATCCGCCCGACGCCCAGGTCAGCCCGGAGCCGCTGACACCCACCACCGGCAGGGCCAGCAATACGACGATCGCTTCGAGAATCAGCGTCCCCGCCATCACCCCGCGGAAACTCTTCCAGGGGTCCGGCGGAGCCGGCTTGTCACTCGGCGTCTGGTCGCCAGGGGTCTGATTGCTCACTGCGGGTCCCGTCCGAACAGGGTCCGGGCCACGCCGGCAGTCACCACTGAACCGGTGATCACCATGCCGGACCCGGACAGTCCTTCGTCTGCCCCGGCCTCCTCGACCAGGGCGGTGGCCGTCTCGATCGCATCCGGCAGCGTCGAGGCGGTGATCACCCGGTCCTGCCCGAAACGCTCTTCGGCCAGCGACGCCAGCGACTCGACGTCCATCGCCCGCGGTGAACCGTTGTGGGTGACCACGATCTGATCGAAGACCGGCTCCAGAGCGCTCAGGATGCCGCCGGCGTCCTTGTCCCCCATCACCGAAACGACCCCTACCAGGTAGCGGAAGTCGAACTCCTGTTGCAGGGTCTGCGCCAGCGCCGCCGCTCCGGCAGGATTGTGTGCGGCGTCGATGAAAACCGTTGGCGCACTTCGCATGCGTTCCATGCGGCCCGGGCTGCGCACCGCCGCGAAGCCGGCCCGGATCGCGTCGACATCGAGCTGACGGTCCGCGCCCGCACCGAAGAACGCCTCGACCGCGGCCAATGCGAGAACCGCGTTGTGGGCCTGATGCTCACCGTGCAGGGGCAGGAAGATGTCGGAGTACACACCGCTCAGGCCCTGCAGCTCGAGCACCTGCCCGCCGATGGCGACCTGCCTGCTGAGCACTGCGAACTCGGAATCCTCGCGGGCCACAGCCGCGTCGGCGCGCACCGCCTCGGCCAGCAGCACCTCCATGGCCTCGGGAACCTGCTTGCCGATCACCGCGACGGTGTCGGTCTGCACCAGGTCCTCCGGCTGCCGGGTGATGACGCCCGCCTTCTCCCCCGCGATCTCGGCGATCGTGTCACCGAGATAGTCGGTGTGATCGATGCCGATCGGGGTGATCACCGCGACCGGTGCGTTGACGACGTTGGTGGCGTCCCAGCGTCCACCCATTCCGACCTCGATGACCGCGACGTCGATGGGCACATCGGCGAAGGCCGCGAAGGCCATCGCGGTGAGGACCTCGAACTTGCTCATCTTCGGGCCACCGGCAGCCTCGGACTGCCGGTCCACCAGTTCCACGAACGGTTCGATCTCGGTATACGTGTTCACGTATTGCGCTGGGGTGATGGGCTTTCCGTCGATCGAGATGCGCTCCACCGCGGACTGCAGATGCGGACTCGTGGTGCGCCCGGTGCGCCGGTGCAGGGCGACCAGCAACGCGTCGACGATCCGGGCCACCGACGTCTTGCCGTTGGTCCCCGCGACGTGGATGGACGGATAGGCCCGCTGCGGCGAGCCCAACAGCTCCAGCAGGGCGGAGATTCGTGCCGTGCTGGGGTCCAGCTTGGTCTCGGGCCACCGCTGATCGAGCAGGTGCTCGACCTGCAGCAGCGCGGCGATCTCGTCCGGCGAAGGAATCGGGTCGGTCACCGGGCCCTCATTTGAGCCCGGCCAGGCGTACGTTGATGCGCTCGACCTCTTCGCCGGCCAACTGCTGGCGGCCGCGGATCTTGTCGACGACGTTCTCGGGCGCCTTGGCCAGGAAGGCCTCGTTGCCGAGCTTGGCCGTAGTGGTGGCCAGTTCCTTCTGCGCTGCGGCCAGGTCCTTCTCCAGCCGGCGCCGCTCGGCCGCGACATCGACGGTGCCCGAAGTGTCCACCTCGACGAGGACCGTGGCCTGCGTCAGACGCACCTCGACCGAGGCCGACGGGGTGAACCCGTCACCGGCGTCGGTCAGCCAGGCCAGCGCGGTGACCGCGGGCAGCTGCTCGGTCAGGCCGGCCTCCGTGATCGCCGACAACCGGGCCGGGACCCGCTGCCGGTCGGCCAGGCCCTGGTCGCTGCGGAAGCGGCGCACCTCGGTGATCAGCTTCTGCATATCGGCAATGTGTTGCGCCGCAACCGGATCAAGTGCGATACCGGATGCCTGCGGCCACGGCGCGATGACGATCGACTCGCCGTCGGTGAGCGCCTTCCACAGCGTCTCGGTGACGAACGGCATGACCGGATGCAGCAGCTTGAGCAGTGCGTCGAGCACGAAGGCCAGCACCCCGGTCGTGTGAGCCACGCCTGGTTCTTTCTGGCTGCCCAGCTGCACCTTGGCCAGTTCCACGTACCAGTCGCAGAACTCGTCCCAGGCGAAGTGGTACAGCGATTCGCAGGCCCGGCTGAACTCATAGCTGTCGAGTGCCGCATCCACTTCGGCGCGAACCTCTTCGAGGCGGCCGAGGATCCAGCGGTCGGCGTCGGTCAGGTCGCCCGCGGCGGGCAGCGGCGCGGGCGCCGCACCGTTCATCAGCGCGAACCGCGTGGCGTTGAACAGCTTGGTGGCGAAGTTGCGGGAGGCCCGGGCGTGGTCCTCACCGATGGACAGGTCGCCGCCGGGGCTGGCACCGCGGGCCAGCGTGAACCGCAGCGCGTCGGCGCCGAACTTCTCCACCCAGTCCAGCGGATCGATCCCGTTGCCGCGCGACTTGCTCATCTTGCGGCCGAACTCGTCGCGGATCAGCCCGTGCAGGAAGACGTTCTCGAACGGCACCTGCGGGCCGCGCTTGCCGTTGAACGTGATGGCCGGATCGTCGGCGACGAACGTGCCGAACATCATCATCCTGGCCACCCAGAAGAACAGGATGTCGTAGCCGGTGACCAGCACCGAGGTCGGATAGAACTTGGCCAAATCGGGCGTGTGGTCGGGCCAGCCCATGGTGGAGAACGGCCACAGCGCCGAGGAGAACCAGGTGTCGAGCACGTCGGGGTCCTGCTCCCAGCCTGCCGGTGGGGTCTCGTCGGGACCGACGCACACCGTCTCGCCGTTGGGACCGTGCCAGATCGGGATCCGGTGTCCCCACCACAGCTGCCGGGAAATGCACCAGTCGTGCATGTTGTCCACCCAGGCGAACCACCGCGGCTCCAGGCTCGGCGGGTGAATCACGGTGTCGCCGTTGCGCACCGCATCGCCTGCCGCCTTGGACAGGCCGTCCACCTTGACCCACCACTGCAGGGACAGACGCGGCTCGATGGGCTCACCGCTGCGCTCGGAGTGTCCGACGCTGTGCAGGTACGGCCGCTTCTCCGCGACGATCCGGCCCTGCTCGGCCAGCGCCTCGCGCACCTTGACCCGGGCCTCGAACCGGTCCATGCCGTCGAATTGGGTTCCGGTGTCGGCGATCCGGCCCTTGGCGTCCATGATCGTCGGCATCGGCAGCTGATGGCGCAGCCCGATCTCGAAGTCGTTCGGGTCGTGCGCGGGGGTGACTTTGACTGCGCCGGTACCGAATTCGGGGTCGACGTGCGTGTCAGCCACAATGATGAGGCGATCATCCAAAAATGGGTGCGGCAGCGTTGTGCCGACCAGATGGCGGTACCGCTCGTCGTCGGGGTGCACGGCGATCGCGGTGTCACCGAGCATCGTCTCGACGCGGGTGGTGGCCACGATGATGTGGGGCTCGTCGTCGTTCATCGAGCCGTAGCGGAACGAGACCAGCTCGCCCTCGACGTCCTCGTACTTGACCTCCAGGTCGCTGATCGCGGTCTCCAGCACCGGTGACCAGTTGACCAACCGCTCGGCCTGATAGATCAGGCCCGCATCGAAGAGCCGCTTGAAGATGGTGCGCACTGCGCGCGACAGGCCTTCGTCCATGGTGAAGCGGTCGCGGCTCCAGTCCACGCCGTCACCGAGGCGGCGCATCTGCCCGCCGATGGTGCCGCCGGACTCACGCTTCCAGTCCCACACCTTCTCGACGAACAGCTCGCGACCGAAGTCTTCCTTGGTCTTGCCGTCGACGGCGAGCTGCTTTTCCACCACGGTCTGGGTGGCGATGCCGGCGTGGTCCATGCCGGGCAGCCACAGCACCTCATAGCCCTGCATGCGCTTGCGGCGGGTGAGGGCGTCCATCAGGGTGTGGTCGAGCGCGTGGCCCATGTGCAGGCTGCCGGTCACATTGGGCGGCGGCAGCACGATCGAGTACGGCGGCTTTTCGCTGGCCGAATCGGCGGTGAAGTATCCGGCATCCACCCAGCCCTGGTACAGGTCGGCTTCTACCGTGGCCGGATCCCAGGATTTGGGGAGGGCATCGGCACGATTGTCAGGGGTGGGGGTCACCGAGCCATTCTAAGAAGGACGTGCCCGAATACGCGAAAGCCCCCGATGCCCGGTGCGTTCCCTGGGCGTCGGAGGCTCTCGAGCCGGCTTGTACCGGGGCTACTTCTTGCCGCCGAGCAGGCCGCCGAGGATCTCACCGATGGCATTGCCCTGGCCGCCACCGCCGCCGCCGAGCACGCTGCCGAGGATGCTGCCCAGCGGGTTGTTGGCGGCGGCACCGCCACCGGTCGCGCCGCCCAGGATGCTGCCGAGGATGTCCCCGAGCCCTCCGCCGGAAGCCTGAGCCTGCGCCTCTCCGGCCGGAGCGGCGTTCTTCTGGGCGAACTGCTTGCCGATGTAGGCGAGCACGATCGGCGCCAGGATCGGCAGCAGCTTCTTGATCAGATCACCGCCACCGGCGCCCGTGCCTGCCAACGCCGACGCGACCTGGTTGCTGTCGTTGCCGCCGAAGATCTTCGAGACGATCTGGTTGCCTTCGTTGGCGTCGACCTGATCGACACTCACCCCACCGTCGAGCAGGCCGCTGGCGCCCTGTGCGGACACTGCGGACTCGAGGTCACTCGAATCGATGTTGTCTGCTTGTACGTTCTCCGCCACACCGCCGACCAGGGCCGGAACCAGGGTCTTGATGGCGGCGTTCACCTCGCCTTCATCTGCGCCGAGCTTGCTTGCGATATCCGCCACCGGGATCTGCGCGAACAGATCATCGAGACCGGCCATTTTTCATCCCACCTTCGTTGCTGGCGTACTGCGTACTGGAAGTCCTCGACAACGACACTAGTCGAATCTGATCTTGCCCCACAGGTGTTCGACGCAGGCCGATCCGTTCGTGTTGCGCCAGCTCAGCTCAGGGCGGTGGTATCCAGCGACACCCCGGCGGCCGGTAGCCGAGTGAGCAGGACGTCCCCCATGGCGGCCACCGGCGTCAGCACGCCACGGCGGTCCGACAGCGCGTCACGATCGGTTGCCAGCGCGAGCCCGCACTCGCCGAGCAGCACCGCGGTCGACTTGTATCCGGGGTCGCCTTGCTGGGCCATGCTTGTCACGTACCGGGCGCCCGACGTCGTCGTGGTGTAGGTCTCGACGCGGTAGTGGCCCCGCTCGCGGGCCCGCTCGCTGGGACCGGTTCCCGGCTTGGGAGCCAGCTTCGCGACCAGGCCGCTGGGCAGCCGGTTGAAGTAACGGCCGCCCACGCCGAGCGTGAAGGCGTTGGCTCCGGTCACCGCCGCTGCCGCCAGCGGCGCGGCGACCGAGCGGCCCAGGCTCATCTGCTCGGCGTACTCGAAGCGGCGTCCGTAGGCGTAGTTCAGTAATGCGTTGCTACGCCGCACGATTCGGGTGTTCGGCGCGGCCATGGCAAACGCGCCGGTCCAGTACCCGGCGAGCTCCGGAGCGATCTCACCACCGCGGCGCCACCGCACGTCGGGCTGAGCGCCGAGTTCGGGCTCGGCCCCACGGTCAGGGCTCAGCGTGTACGGATCGTTCATCAGCGCCCGGGCCTCCGGGTCCGACGACAGCGTGTCCAGCAGTTCCAGCATCGAGGCCACCGTGCCGCCCGACACGCCGCCGGCGAAACTGCGCACCACCAGGTTGGTGTCACCGAGTTCCCCGGCGCCGTCTGCGAGCGCCCGCTGATACAGCGCATACACCGTGAGATCAGATGGCACCGAATCGAATCCGCACGAATGCACGATCCGGGCACCGGTGTCGACCGCCTGCTTGTGATGGAGGTCGATGCTGTCGCGGATGAATGTCGTCTCACCGGTGAGGTCGGCGTAGTCGGTGCCGGCCGCGGCACACGCCGCGACCAACGGCATGCCGTAGCGGGCGTATGGCCCCACCGTCGTCACCACCACCTGGGTGCGTGCGGCCATCGCGTCGAGAGAGGACTGAGAAGTGGCGTCGGCGATCACCAGCGGCCACGACTGCGCGCCGGGCCCCAGACCCTCGCGGATCGCGCGCAGGCGCTCCTCGGAACGGCCTGCCAGGGCGATCCTGGCCGATCCCCCGGCCCCGGCCAGGTACTCGGCCGTCAGTTTTCCGGCGAATCCCGTGGCGCCGTACAGCACCAGATCAAACTCACGCTGCGTCACGATCTCGACGCTACCCGAGCAGTTCGGGCAACTGCACCGGTTCGCCGCGCAGGTGGTCGCCCAGGAACGCCGTCACCACCTGGTACCAGATCTTGGCGTGCTGCGGCGCCAGCACCCAGTGGTTCTCCGTCGGGTAATACAGGAACCGGTGCGGGCTTTCGCCGTTCTCGTCGGCGGGCAGCCCCGAAGAGGTGAGCAGCTCGTACCACAGCCGCAGCGCCTCGCCGATCGGTACGCGATAGTCCTTGTCGCCGTGGATCACCAGCATCGGGGTGGCGATATCGCCGACGAACCGATGTGGTGAATTGCGCTGGGCCATCTCGGGTGTCATCTCCCGGGCCCACCAGTACGCGCCGTCGGTGGTGGGGCCGAACTGGTCCAGCGCCCACAGGCTGGCATGGGTGACGATGGCGTCGAACCGATCGGTGTGCCCGGCGATCCAATTGGCCATGTAGCCGCCGAACGATCCGCCCATCGCGGCGGTGCGCGAGGCATCGACGCGCGGATGTGCGCACGCGGCGTCGGTCGCCGCCATCAGGTCGGTGTATGGATCGTCACCCCAGGAGCCCCAGCCGCGTGCGATGAAGTCCTGGCCGTAGCCGGTGGACAGGCCCGGATCCGGCATCAACACGGCGTACCCCCGGGCGGTGAGCAGCCACGGGTTCCACCGCCAGTGCCAGGTATTCCAGCTGCCCAGCGGGCCGCCGTGAATCCACAGCACCAGCGGGGCCGGCTCGTCGCCTTCGGGCAGGGTGAGCCAGGACCGGATCGGGGTGCCGTCGGCGGCGGTCGCGGTCACCTCGGTCACCGTGCCGGGCAGTTCGGGTGCCTCGAGGCACGGCAGCGCGGTGACGGTGCCATCCCGATCGATCCGGACCGGATGCGGCGGCACGGCATAGGAGCTGCGCAGCGCATAGATCACTCCGCCGGGCGCGGGACGCACATCGGAGTAGGTGAAATCATCATCGGTCAATTTGGTGACCGCGCCGGATACCGGGTCCACGGAGAAGATCGGGCCACGGCCGCCGTCGTCGGCCGTCACGATCAGCGCCGAGGAATCCAGCGCCCAGGCCACCGAGGACGGCCAGCGGTCCCAGTCGCCCGTCAGCTCCACCGGATCTTCTCCGAACCGCATGCAGCACAACGTGATCCGTGGCGGTGCGGTGGGAGTGGAATGGGTTTCCCGGGTGAAGGCCACCGCGCTGCCATCCGGTGCGATCGCGGGGCGTTCCAGGTCGGCTCCGGGTTCCTGGGCGATGGTGGCGCGTTCGCCGGTGGCCCGGTCGATGCGCACCAGCACCACCCGCAGGGCCGTGCCAGGACCCGGCTCCTGCCAGGACGTCACCACGAATTCGCCGTCGGCGCTGAGATCGAAGGTCGTCTCCCGCAACGCCGCGCCCGGGTCAGCGGTCAGATCCCTCGGTCCGTCGGCATCGAAGAGGTGGGGTTGGTCTGGACCCAGGTCATGATCCCAGTGCCGGACCGGGTAGCCGGTGTGCAGGATCGCCGACACCTTGGTGTCCTTGCGGGCCTCGCGCTTTGCCTTGTCGTCGTCGACTCCGGCCGATGACGGCAGCAGTAACGCGGTGACGACGGTGGCGTCGGCGGCGCGGGCGCTCGCCGCACCCGCGACACCGCCGGGCATCGTCAGCACCTCGGATGCCTCACCGCCGGCCGCGGGTAACCGCCACAGGGCCGCCGGCGGGTTGTCCTCGCCCTCCCCGGGACGCACCGCGAGGAACAATACGTCTCCGTCGGCGGTGAACACCGGCGCGGACTCCCCTTTGGCGCCTTGGGTCAGCCGGCGCGCGGGTTCGACCCCAGTAGGATCCAATTCCCATATGGAGCTTAGGAATTCGGTCTTCTTCTCATTGAGCGTGCTGACCGTCGTGACCAGCCGCGAGCCGTCGGGCGACACCGCAAGACCGGACACCCGGGGAAACGCGAGGTAGTCGTCGAGATCGTCAAACACCGTCATGACTCCCCACCGTAACGGCGCGGCCCGCACCGGAGTCCGGTACGGGCCGCGTGATGCGGGTCGGTCAGGACACCTTGATGACCTGTCCGGTGGTGTCGGTTTGCACCTGCTTGCTGCTGCGCTCACCCTGGACGTTGATGAAGATGATGACGTTCGCGTCGAACGGGATGTTGCGCTTGATGCTCACCGTCTGGACCTTGCCGTCGGGGATCTCGCTGGCCGCCACTGCGCCGTCGATCGCCGCGACGATCGCGCTGGTGGGTACATCGGTGGTGACGAACAGATTCTGCTGAAGGGCCTCGGTGTCGTCGTCGTAATCGATGGGACGCGACGGTCCGACCGCGCCTGACGTATAGCTCCATTCGTTCAGCTCGGTCGGCGCGTTCGGGTCGATCGCCTCGACCTTGAGCAGGCTGGGCGTGATGACGACGTCGACCACCTGCATCGGGTTGGCACCGACCTTCCCCGCGATCGCCGCATAGGCGTTGTCGATGCCCTCGGCGGTGAACAGGTTGCCCGAGACCGCTTCGGTGATCTTCTCGGTACCCGAGGAGACGACCTTCTCGGCCGCCCCGGCGGCAGCGTCCCTGATCTCGGTCACCTTCGAGCAACCACTCAGTGCCGAGGCGGCAATCAGTGTGGCGCCAAGCGCGATACCGAAGCGGGTGAGTTTCATCGGGTCCTCTCAACTGTTCTGTCCCGGCACTTTCGGCACGGGAACCTGCGTAAAGACTGTGCGAACGCTGGAAGGCTACCGATCCCAACTCCGGCCATGGTGAGCCACCTCACCCCACCCGTTAGATTCGACCGATGGCGCAGTCCATTCTGGTCGTAGGTGCCGGTATCACCGGCCTTGCCACCGCAGTCGCGTTGCAGCGGCAGGGATATGAGGTCACCGTCCTCGAAACCCGCACCGACACCACCACGGGCGCGGGCATCAGCATCTGGCCCAACGCTTTGGCTGCGCTCGACGAGATCGGGCTCGGCGACGCGGTGCGCGGGTCCGGCGGACGGGTCACCGCCGGCGCGATGCGCTGGCACGACGGCACCTGGCTGCGGCGACCGGCGCCCGACCGCATGATCCGGGCGCTGGGCGAACCGCTGGTGGTGATCCACCGGACGACGTTGACCGAGATCCTCACCACGGCCCTGCACCCGGGCACGGTCGAATACGGGCTCGGGGTGCAGTCGCTCGACGACCACGACGGCGGCGTGCGTGTTCGGTTGTCCGACGGATCCGAGAGGAAGGCCACCTCGGTGATCGGCGCCGACGGAGTGGATTCCGTGGTGGCACGTCACCTCAACGGCCCGCTGGAACGTCGCTACGCCGGGTACACGGCCTGGCGCGGGGTCGCCGACTGCACCATCGACCCCGAACTCTCGGGCGAGACGATGGCCCCCGGGATGGAAGCCGGCCATGTCCCGCTCGGTACCGATCACACCTACTGGTTCGCCACCCAACGGGCTCCGCAGGGACACACCAACGACGACGGGGAGCTGAGTCACCTCCAACGCATCTTCGGCAGCTGGGCCGACCCCATCCCGGCGGTGCTCGCCGCGACCGATCCCGAACAGGTGCTGCGCAACGACCTCTACGACCGCACCCCGGCGCGGCGATGGGCGCGGGGACCAGTGGTGATCGCCGGGGACGCCGCACATCCGATGCGCCCGCATCTGGGCCAGGGCGGATGCCAGGGGCTGGAGGACGCGGCGACGCTGGCCGGCCTCGCCGTCCGGGAGCCGGATTTGCCGACCGCCTTCGCCCGCTTCGCGGCCCTGCGCCGGAAGCGGGTCATGCGGATCGTGCGGGAGTCACAGTTGATCGGGCGGGTCGTGAACCTGCGCCCGCCGGCGCTCAGCGCCGCGGCCACCCGGGCGACCGTTGTCGTGCCCGAGTTCGTGTTGACCCGGCACCTGGCCTCGATCGCCGCGCGCGGGGCATTCACCCCGGTCCGCTGAGCTCAGTGCGGCACGCCGAAGGCCCCGAGCGGATCCAGGAAGGTCGTGCAGATCCGGCGCAGGTCGAAGATTCCCAGCACCGAGCCGGGACGCACAGCCTGGCAGCCGGTCGGCGCACCGGGGGCTGCCCAGCCCGCAGGCATTCCGCCCCGGACGCCGCACTTGGGCCAGGCTCCGATCCCCTGGGTCGCGAGGACGTTCTCGGCCACCCTTATCTGCTCTTCGCGGGACGCGGTGGCAGGCGATCCGATTCCGCCGTGCGAGGCCCAGGTGGCGGGTTTGAACTGCAGGCCGCCGTAGTGACCGTTGCCGGTGTCGATGGACCAGTTGCCGCCCGATTCGCAGTCGGCGATCGCATCCCAGTTCACGGTGTCCGCACCAGCGGTGGCCGTCGAGGCGAACATGGGTGCCAGCATGAGGCCCGCCGACGTCGCAGCAAGCCAGAAAGCCCTGGTTAACGCCCTTCGTATGGTCATCTCACGGCCCTTCCCCGACCTTTGACACCAAGGACCGCTGCAGATGCCGATCACGTTCGTGCAACTGTGCGGTCACTAATGGGTTCGTGTGACCAACGTCACGCGTTACAGAGGGGGCAGAAGTTTTTTCAGAGGTAGCCGAGGCTGGAGCAACCGGAGGGCCTTCTGATGAAACAGAAGCGGCGCCGGGCAGAGGCCCGGCGCCGCTTCGTATCAAGTTGTCAGTGGCTCACGTTGTGAGCGGCTCTGTCCTAGCCGCGCTTGCCGCACACCGGCCACGCGCCGATGCCCTGGGAGCGCAGCACATTCTCAGCGACCCGGATCTGCTCGGCACGCGAGGCCTGGTGGGGAGAACCCGAGCCACCGTTGGCGCGCCAGGTGCCCATGTTGAACTGCAGGCCACCGTAGTACCCGTTACCTGTGTTGATCGCCCAGTTGCCACCCGACTCACAGGCAGCGACGGCGTCCCAGTTGACGCTGTCCGCATTGGCGGTACCGGCACCCAGTGCCACGGGAGCCACAGCGAGCGCTCCAGCAATGATGCCCAGCCCAAACGTCTTGCGGATGTTCTTCACTTCGTTCCTCTCGCCAAGCGCGCGCCAAACAGCACCCGCCAGGCGGGTGCGGAAGCCTGAATCCAGGCCGGAGGGGTTGGTTCGCGCCGTCTCGGTCAGGCACGAAAGGGAGGGCCACAGTGCCCGGCCCGGGATCAGACCCAGGCCCCCGCGTCGGGCGTAATCGCCACCGCGGCCCCACTCACACGCAGGTTCTTGGTGTTGAAATTATTTGCTCCCTGTGGAGACGCTTTGGACCGTACAAAGGTCTCGGAGAGAAGTCACCTCGATGTAGAAGCGATCGCGGAAAGATCACGGACAGATAACGAGACGCTGAACGAATCGTTTGTGCAGGTCAGCGACGGATAGTCGTCGTTACCGTTTCGTGATCGGCGCAAACGGAAAGTGAGGCAGATCACCCATTTTTTGTGAACTGGCCCACTTGATTCCGGTGCGATATCGCGAGCAAACAACACTTGGGACAACAAAGTCGCTGGTAGAAGCCATCGGCGAGTGTCACTACGCGCCACACCAAGAGAATCTGTTCGCTACAGACACCTGGCTCCCCGAGCCAGCGCCGACATCCGATCATCCTGGCACACAAGGGATATCGCCTCCGTCGTCCACCGCGGACAGGGCCGAACCGTCCCATGTCCGACACCCGCAGAGTCGGTAGCTGACTCGCCAAACAGACTGAGCTACAAGGTCTTTCACCACCGCGACTCGAATCGTCAGTCAGCCCGGCCAACCCTGCGGCACGAATCCGAATCGCTCGGATCCGACAAACCGAGCGGTCAGGGGCCTTTTGGCACAAACTTAGACACGCTGAACACCTGCCGCAGCGAATAGCGAGCGAAGTTCCCACACTGCGCAACAAGTCGAATGATCATGAGCGCCAGTGACTTTCACGCACACCCGATGGCCATCTACGGATGACGTTTTCCGAATTGATCCGACTTCCAGGAGCTCAAATACGGTGAAATACCGTGCCAATTATCTCGGTACGATAAATTCAGCCCAGTTGGCGTGCTAATTCGCAATTTGCTGAGATTTGTCCGTCACATAACTCGGCTCAGGGCAGATCGGCCGCGGTGTTGACGTTGGTCAGCGCGCGCTGCGGTGCCATCACGATCCGCTGCGTATCGACGGACTCGGCCAGCGCCCGCATGCTGCGCCGGCCGTTGCGCACCAGATCGGCGATCTGCTCGGTGAGCGCACTGCGGTAGATCCCCGCCAGGTAGTGGTCCCTGCCGTCCCACGGCAACACGATATCGGCAGGTGACCGCTCCGCAGAGGCCGCCAGGGTGTCGATCAGCTCCGACGACAGATACGGCATGTCCACGGCGCAGACGAAGGCGCGGTCCAGGCCGGCCTCCGCAACGGCACGCAGTCCGCGACCCGTCGCCACCAGCGGCCCGACTCCACGCACCTCGTCACGGAGCACCTCGGCGCTCAGCGGCGGCAGTGGCTGGCCGGGCGCTGCGATCACGAAGACCGGTGAACAGCGCCTACTCACCGCGGCGACCACATGCTCGACCATCGTCGAGCCGTCGAACGGCAACGTCGCCTTGTCGCGCCCCATACGGCGCGAAGCCCCGCCCGCCAGAACTACGGCGGCGAGCGGGGCTGTGCTCAGGTTGTTTTGGTCAGCGGGGTCAGTCGACGGTCCAGGTGTCTTTGCCACGCAGCAAGGATTGCAGAGCTGCGGTGTCATGAGGCTTGGATTCGATGGCCGTGTTGACCTGCTGGCGCGCGGCGTCGTCGTAGGTGGGCCGGCTGACCTTGCGGAAGATACCCATCACCATGTGATCGAGGTTCTGCTCGCTCAGCCGCGACAGCGCGAAAGCATAGGCAGGGTCATCGATCTCGGCGTTGTGCACCACGATGTCGGCGGCCGCGACGTCGGCGGTCTTGGCGACCTCCAGGCCGTACCCGGACTTGACCACGCAGTACTCGCCGTCGGTACCGAACTTGATCGGCTCACCGTGGGTGACGTTGATCAGCCGTTCCTCGGCGCCTTCCTTGCGGAGCGCGTCGAACGATCCGTCGTTGAAGATCGGGCAGTCCTGCATGATCTCCACCAGCGCGGCGCCGCGGTGCTCGGCCGCGCCGCGCAGCACCTCGGACAGACCCTTGCGATCGGAGTCCAGCGCGCGGCCGACGAACGTGGCCTCCGCTCCCAGCGCCAGCGACACCGGGTTGAACGGGTAATCCAGCGAACCCATCGGGGTCGACTTGGTCACCTTGCCGACCTCGGAGGTCGGCGAGTACTGACCCTTGGTCAGGCCGTAGATCCGGTTGTTGAACAGCAGGATCGTGAGGTTGACGTTGCGGCGCAGCGCGTGGATCAGGTGGTTACCACCGATCGACAGGGAGTCACCGTCACCGGTGACGACCCACACCGACAGGTCCGGACGGGCCAGGGCCAGGCCGGTGGCGATGGTGGGGGCGCGACCATGGATCGAGTGGAAGCCGTAGGTCTCCAGGTAGTACGGGAACCGACTGGAGCAGCCGATACCGCTGATGAACGCGATGTTCTCGCGCTTGAGGCCCAACTCTGGCAGGAAGTTGCGGATGGTGTTGAGGATGACGTAGTCACCGCATCCCGGGCACCAGCGGACCTCCTGGTCACTGGTGAAGTCCTTGCCCTTCTGCGGCTGGTCGGTGGTGGGCACCAGGGCGTTCTTGGTCAGTCCCGCCTCTGTCAGCCCCAGGTCTGCGCCGATCAGATCAGTCATGCGTTCGCTCCCACACCGCTCGCCTCAACCTCAATCGTGGCCGCCGCCAACCGGGCGAACTTGGCCTTGTCACTTTCCTTCTCACCGAGTGTGCCGTCCAGGGCCGCATCGATGATGCCTTCGACCTCGTCGGCGAGGAAGGCCATGCCCTCCACCTTGGTCACCGACTGGACGTCGACCAGGTACTTGCCGCGCAGCAGCAGCGCCAGCTGGCCCAGGTTCATCTCCGGCACCACCACGTTCGGGTAGCGACGCAGCACCTCACCGAGGTTGGTCGGGAAGGGGTTGAGGTGGCGCAGATGGGCCTGGGCCACCTTGATGCCCTTGCGCCGGGCCCGCCGGCAGGCCTCGCCGATCGGGCCGTAGCTGCTCCCCCAGCCCAGCATCAGCAGTTCGGCGTCGCCGGTGGGGTCGTCGACCTCCAGATCGGGCACCTTGATGCCGGCGATCTTCTCCTGGCGCAACCGCACCATGAGGTCGTGGTTCTTGGGCTCGTACGAGATGTTGCCCGAGCCGTTGGCGGCCTCAAGACCACCGATCCGGTGCTCCAGGCCCGGAGTGCCGGGCACCGCGAACTGACGGGCCAGGGTCTCGGGGTCGCGCGCGTAGGGAGCGAACGGCTCGCCGGACTTGGCGAACGTGTGCTCGATCGGCGGGTAGGTGCTGATGTCCGGAATCTGCCAGGGCTCAGAGCCGTTGGCGACCGCACCGTCGGACAGGATGATGACCGGGGTGTGGTAGTCGATCGCGATCCGCGAGGCCTCCACGGCGATGTCGAAGCAGTCCGACGGCGACTTCGGGGCGAGGACCGCGACGGGCGATTCCCCGTTGCGGCCGAACAGCGCCTGCAACAGGTCGGCCTGCTCGGTCTTGGTCGGCAGACCCGTCGACGGGCCACCGCGCTGCACGTCGACGATGAGCAGCGGCAGTTCGGTCATCACGGCCAGGCCGATCGCCTCGGATTTGAGCGAGACACCCGGGCCCGAGGTGCTGGTGACACCCAGCGCGCCGCCGTAGGAGGCACCGATTGCCGCACCGATGCCGGCGATCTCGTCCTCGGCCTGGAAGGTCAGCACGTTGAAGTTCTTGTGCTTGGACAGCTCGTGGAGGATGTCCGACGCCGGAGTGATCGGGTAGGTGCCCAGCACCACCTGGATCTGGGCCAGGTGCCCGGCGGCCACGATGCCGTAGGCCAGCGCGGTGTTACCCGAGATCTGCCGGTATTCACCCGACTTCAGCTTCGCCGGCGACACCTCGTAGGTGGTGGCGAATGCCTCGGTGGTCTCTCCGTAGTTCCAGCCGGCCTTCAGGGCCAGGACGTTGGCCTCGGCCACATCGGGCTTGCGGGAGAATTTCTCCCGGATGAAGGCCTCACTGTGCTCGAGCTCGCGGCCGTACATCCAGGACAGCAGGCCGAGGGCGAACATGTTCTTGGCGCGCTGGCCGTCCTTCTTGGTGGCGCCGATCACCTCGACGGCGCCCAAGGTCAGCGTCGTCATCGCAACGGAGGTCACCACGTAGTCGGACAACGTGTCATCCTCTAGCGGATTGTTGTCGTATCCGACCTTTGCGAGGTTGCGCTTGGTGAACTCATCGGAGTTGGCGATGATCAGGCCGCCGCGGGGAAGGTCTGACACGTTGGCCTTGAGCGCGGCGGGATTCATCGCCACGAGCACGTCGGGGCGGTCTCCGGCGGTCAGGATGTCGTAGTCGGCGATCTGGATCTGGAACGACGACACACCGGGCAGAGTGCCCTGTGGCGCGCGGATCTCGGCCGGGTAATTCGGCTGGGTTGCCAGGTCGTTTCCGAACAGTGCAGCTTCAGAAGTGAAGCGGTCACCGGTCAGCTGCATACCGTCGCCGGAGTCGCCGGCGAAGCGGATGACGACCTTCTCCAGCTTCTGCCGCGGCGCGGCGCCATTGCCGTTGCCGTTCTCACCCACGGCTACCGCCTTTCACACGTTCTTTGACCACGTCTTTCCGGGCCGCTGTCATGTGACGCGCCGCCGGATCGAACGTCCACCGAATTTTGATGTCACTACCAGTACCGATTATTGCACTGCTCTTAGGCTGCGCTTCACCGCGCCGTGCCCCGACACGCGGGTGGGTTCCCGCCGAAGGTGCTGTTCGTGGGCGTGAAGGAAGCCCATTTGAGACAGAACTGTGGTTTTCGTCACGTTTAGGAGAATGTCATTCTCTAAGGAAAAGGCTACTGGCCGGTAGCTCTCCGCTAGCACCGGCAAGCACAAACTTGACACCTGTCGAGTTTAGACCTCGACCTGCGGCTACGCCAGGCCGGGTGCCCCGGTGTGAACCCGCTTGTCCAACTCCCTGGCCACCAGTTCGCTGGCCGATTCCGCCGAGCGACGCGGATCATGGCCCGCCGCCCGATGCGCGACGTAGCAGGCGGTGAACATGTCCCCCGCCCCCGTGGTCTGAACATCCAGGACCCGCCAGGCGGCCGGCACGCGTTCCACCGCACCCTCTATATAGATGTCGCATCCTTCCGAGCCGTAGGTCACCAGGATCTCCGCGACGCCGAGTCGCTCCGCGCTCGACGCGTCGAACGCACCGTCGGCGACGATCACCGCCTCATCCTCGGCGAGCTTGAGGATGTCGACATCGGCCAGCAGGCCCGCGGGAAAGTGGCGATCCTCGATCAACGGCCCCAATCGGTCGGCCCGCACCAGCCCCTGCCCGTCATAGGCGACCCGATGGCCGCGTGCCGCGAGGGCGGCCAGCGTCTCCGCCGGGAAATCGGTGCGGAGCAGCGGGGCCAGGTGCACCCATGTCGTCGCCGGATCGGCCACGTCGATGTCCGCGGCGGTCCACACCGGGCCGATAGCCTGCACACCCATGTGACGGTGATCGGTGTCGTCGTAGTCGAGGCTGAACGAACTGGTCACTTCCGAGGGCAGGATCTGCACCAGCGACCCGAACCGCGCGCGCAACTCGTCGAACAGGGCGTGATCACGTTCGGCACCCATCGCGATGATCCGGCCGGGTCCGCCGGCCGCCTGCAGCGCCACTCCCGCGAACGACGCGCATCCCCCCGGGCTCGGCGGAGCCCCGTTGATGATGTCGATCGCGAGGTTGCCGAGCACGGTTACCCCAGGGACTAGCTCTCGTGGCATGGATGAAGTCTCCCGGTCTGGACGATCGCCGCGCTCCCCGACCCTGCCCGACTCCCCGTCCCGACATCAAAATGTGATCCACCTCACATCGCCGCCGGAGCGGAATGTCACTCGCGGGATCCGCATTCAAATCACATAGATAGCCAATGTTGTGACGAAGGGTAGTGCCAAATGCGCATGGATTCGAGACTGAAACTCCTCCTCTGTACCGCCGGCTTGGCGGCCGCCGCCGTCATGGCGGTACTGGGCCTCCAAACAGCCCAGATCCAGAGCACACCCGACATGTCCGTGCCCGCAGCCGAATCCACCATGCAGTTCGGCGAGACCGTGACCCAATCCGTACCGCCATCCCGGCCCGACACACCCGCAGCCACGCCACCGGTCAAGGCGCAACCCGCACCGACCGCAGAGCCCGGATAAGCCCGAAGGCTCACGCCGGCAGGTTGTATGGCGTGATCACCTGAATGGGTACGGGGCGGACCGGCTCGCCCGGCAGTGCGCCGTGTTGCTGCAGGATCAGCCGCATCGCCAGTCGCGCGTCGGCCCGGAGATCGTTGTGCAGGACCACCGAAATCCTGCCTTCCCGCAGCAGTCTGCGGTTGTCCACATCGAGATCGTGGGCGACGAACACCCGGCACTCTCGTCCGAGCTTCTCGAACGCCGCCACCGTGGCAGCGTTCCCGCCTCCTGGTGAATAGACCGCCTCCACGGACGGGTGACGCTGCAGCGCGTCGAGCACCAGCCGTTCGTTGGTCGCGTCGATGCCATCGCTGTCGGTGACCTCGACGACCGCGCGACCGGAACCGCGCAACCCCGACCGGAATCCCACCTCACGCTCGCCCTCGCCACGAAACACCGTGCGGCTCAGGGTGATCAGCACCTCGGAGGGGGCGGGTCCCAGCCATTGCTCGATCAGGTAGGCCGCCGTCGCACCGGCCCCGTGGTTGTCGATGCCGACGTATGCACTGCGGGCACTGGTGGGGATGTCGGTCGTGTACGTCACCACCGGAACACCGGCGGCGACCAGGCGATCGACGGCCTCGGCCACCTCGGGTTCGTCGGCGGCCTTGAGCACCACGCCGTGGCTGCTGCGGATGCCCGCCAGGGTGTCGACCATCTGGGCGGTCGAGCCGGATTCCCACAGGTGGAAGCGAGCCCGCAGCATTGCCGGGGCGAACGTGGGCAATTCGGCCTCGACGGCGGCCCGGAACGCGTCGGAGAACCGTTGCGGGGTCTGCATGACCACATCGATCAGGTAGCGACGCCCGTTGAGCCGCAACTGCGCCCGTTGCTTGTCCAGATCGGCGATCGCCTGGCGCACCTCGGCTCGGGTGTTCTCACGCACGCCAGGGCGGTCGTTGAGCACCCGGTCCACCGTGGCCTCGCTCAAACCGCACTGCTGAGCGATCTCACGGACCTTGTATCGGTGCGCCACCTCCGACCTCCGATGCCTGCTGATGGTTTTTTGATGGATTTTTGCCGTTGATTGTGCCACAGGACACAGCAAGACTGTCAGCCATGACCACGACATTGCGGACATCGCAGACCAGGCCCCGGGCTTGGATCGAGGAAGCGGACTGCTCCCTCGACGAGTTCCGCGCCCAGGTGTCCCGCACCACCGACGCCGACGACTACCCCCTGGCCGCCGATATCCGGCACAACGTCCCGGTGTACTCGGCCGCCACCATCGCCGGCGCCGACCGCCGCGGGCTGCAGGCCGAGTTGATCGGCGCGTTGGCCGACGGCCCGGGCGTCGTGGTGTTCGAAGGTGCCTTCGATGAGGACGTCGTCGATCGGGCCGGCGCTGCGTTCGGCGCGCTGATCGAAACCCAGCGCGCCGAAGGCGCCGCCGCCGGTGACCACTTCGGCAAGGCCGGTGCGAACGACCGCATCTGGAATGCCGCGCAGAAGCTGGCCCTGCATTCCCCCGGCGTGTACGCCGAGTACTACGCCAACGACGCACTGGCCGTCGTGTCACAGGCCTGGCTGGGCCCGCGCTACCAGGTCACCTCACAGGTCAACGTCGTCAATCCCGGTGGTGCAGCACAGGTTCCGCATCGCGACTATCACCTCGGTTTCGTCACTCCGGACCAGTTGGCCGATTACCCCGCACATCTGCACCGGCTGTCGCCGGCGATGACGCTGCAGGGTGCGGTGGCGCATTGCGACATGCCGCTGGCCAGCGGGCCGACCATGCTGTTGCCGTACTCGCAGACGTTCGAGGCCGGGTACATCGCGTTCTACCGGCCGGAGTTCATCGAGTTCTTCGCCGCCCACCAGGTTCAGGTGCCGCTACGCAAGGGCGATGCGGTCTTCTTCAATCCGGCGCTGTATCACGGCGCAGGCACCAACACCTCGACCGACATCCGGCGTATGGCCAACCTGCTGCAGATCTCCTCGCCGTTCGGGCGCGCGATGGAAGCACTCGATCGAACCGCGATGGTCCGGGCCGTGTACCCGGCCCTGCTGGCGATGAAGTCCGCGGGTTACTCCGAGCGGGAGCTGTCCAACGCCGTCAACGCCACCGCCGAGGGCTACGCGTTCCCGACGAATCTCGACAGGGACCAACCCATCGGCAGTCTGGCGCCGCCCAGCCAGGTCGACACCGTGCTGGCCGCACTGGCCGGCGATCTGTCTCCCGAAGAACTCGACACCATCCTCGATCAGCAACACGAACGGAGAATCCCATGACCACGCTCGGCGTTATCGGACTGGGCCGCATCGGCGCATTCCACACCGAAACCCTCTCCGCCTTGGACGGTTTGGACGGGCTGGTGATCACCGACGAGCGCACCGACGTGGCCGCGGCGGTGGCCGCCAAGCACGGCGCCAAAGCCGTCGACACCGTCGAGGAACTGTTGTCCTCCGGCATCGACGGCGTGGTGGTTGCCGCCGCGACACCCGCGCACGCCGAGCTGACGCTGGCCGCCGTCGGGCGCGGCATCCCGACCTTCTGCGAGAAGCCGATCGCCTCCACCGCCTTGGAGAGCGCGCGGGTCGCCGAGACCATCGCACGAACCGGCGTCCCCGTGCAGGTCGGATACCAGCGCCGCTTCGATGCCGCCTTCGCCGCCGCCAAGCGTGCGGTCGACGACGGGTCGTTGGGCACCCTGCACACGGTGCGCAGCACCACGATGGACCCGGCTCCCCCGCCGCTGGACTACATCAAGGGCTCCGGCGGAATCTTCCGTGATTGCGCCGTGCACGATTTCGACATCATCCGCTGGATCACCGGCCAGAACGCGGTCGAGGTGTACGCCACCGGATCCGTACAGGGCGACCCGCTTTTCGCCGAGTACGGCGACGTGGACACAGCCGCGGTGATCGTGCGGTTCGACGGAGGTGCGCTGGGCGTCGTGTCGAATGCCCGCTACAACGCCCGCGGATACGACTGCCGCCTTGAGGTTCACGGGTTCGACGACAGTGTCGCCGCCGGCTGGGATCAGGGTGTGCCGATGCGAAATGTCGACCCGGCCAACACATTCCCGGCCGGCCCCGCACACAATTTCTTCATGGACCGCTTCACCGAAGCGTTCCGCACGGAGCTGGCCGGCTTCGTGGAGGTGGCCAAGGGCGCGCCGGTCGCCGGCGCCACGGTGGCCGACGCCGTCGAGGTGGCCTGGCTGGCCGAGGCCGCCACCGAGTCCCTGCGTCGGGGCACCCCGGTGCGCATCGAGGAGGTTCGCAACGCATGAGCGCCAACATCAAGACCGGCGGGCAGGAGCGCAGCGACCGGGGAATCAAAATCGCCGGGGCGCCGATCTCGTGGGGCGTCTGCGAGGTACCCGGCTGGGGTCATCAACTCGACCCCGAACGCGTGCTCACCGAGATGCGCGACACCGGCCTGACCGCCACCGAACTCGGCCCGGAAGGCTTCCTGCCCGCCGACACCGCCGAACTTCAATCCGTGCTGACCCGGCACGGGCTGGCCTGCGTAGGTGGGTTCGTCCCGGTGGTGCTGCACAACGCCGGCCACGATCCCGCCGATGACCTCGCCGGACCGCTCGATTCGCTGGTGGCGGCCGGCGCCGGGGTCGTGGTGCTTGCCGCGGCCACCGGTTTCGACGGCTACGACTCCCGGCCGGTGCTCGACGACGACCAGTGGGCGACACTGCTGTCCAACCTGGACCGGCTGGCCTCGATCGTCGCCGCCCGCGGCCTGCTTGCGGTGCTGCATCCGCACGTGGGAACCATGGTCGAGACTCGCGACGATGTGGACCGAGTGCTGGCCGGCTCGACGATCCCGCTCTGTCTGGACACCGGCCATCTGCTGATCGGCGGCACCGACCCCCTTGAGCTGGCCAAGGCCGTCCCGCACCGCATCAAGCACACTCATCTGAAGGACGTGGACGCTGCGCTGGCCGCCATGGTGCAGTCCGGTGAGGTCAGCTACACCGATGCCGTCAAGGCCGGGATGTACACGCCCTTGGGCACTGGTGACGTTGACATCGCGGGCATCGTCTCGGTCTTACGGGACAACGGTTTCGACGGATGGTTCGTGATGGAGCAGGACACCATCCTGGACGACGCGCCCGTCGGTGACGGGCCGGTCGCCGACGTGCGCACCAGCGTGGCGTACTTGAAGTCCGTCACCTCGTGACCGGATTGCGCATCGGTGTGCTCGGCGCTTCCCGGATCGCTGAGAAGGCCATCGTGGGGCCGGCGCAGGAACTGGGACACCGGCTGGTGGCGGTCGCCGCGCGTGATCCGCAGCGCGCGGCGGCTTTTGCCGACAAATACGGTGTGGAGCGCGTGCTCGGCTCGTACCCCGAGGTGATCGACGACGCCGAGGTGGATGTCGTCTACAACCCGTTGGCCAACGGATTGCACGCGCCGTGGAATCTGGCGGCGATCGCCGCCGGCAAGCCCGTGCTCAGCGAGAAGCCATTCGCACGCAACAGATCTGAGGCCGCCACAGTCGCCCGGGCCGCCGAGGCCGCGGGAGTGACGGTGCTGGAGGGGTTCCACTACTTCTTCCACCCGGTCACACAGCGGGCCTTTGCCCTGGCCGCCGGCGGTGAGATCGGTCGGCTCACCCGGGTCGAGGTGCGGATGGCGATGCCCGCACCGGACGACGATGACCCCCGCTGGTCCCTGGAACTGGCCGGCGGGGCCCTGATGGACCTCGGCTGCTACGGCATGCACGTCCTGCGATCGTTGGGCCGTCTGGACGTCGACGGGCTTCGTGGCGCACCGTCAATCGTCACTGCCCGTGCCGAGCAACGCTCGACCAATGTCGATGCGACGTGCGATGTCGAGGTCGGTTTCCCGGGCGGCGCGACCGGGTTGACCGCCAATTCGATGGTGGCGCCCGAGTATTCGTTCACTATCAGGATCGTCGGCAGTGAGGGTGAGGTGCTGGTCCACGATTTCATCCGGCCCAACGACGACGACGGGATCACCGTGCGGACGGCCGCCGGCGAACGCGTCGAGCGACTCGGCACCCGGGCCAGCTATACCTACCAACTGGAGGCGTTCGCCGATCACGTACAGAACGGTGCGACGCTGCCGTTCGGAGTCGCGGACGCGGTGACCAACATGGCCTACGTCGACGCCGCATACCGGGCCGCGGGACTACCCACGCGTTAGTGCCGCGGCGCCGCGGTCGAACCCCGCACCACGAGCTTGGGTTCGCACACCACATCGACCCGATCGCCGGTCGCTTCGATCCGCTCGACGGCTCGGCCCACTGCCAACTCGGCGAGTTGCGCGCTGTCCTGTCCGACGGTTGTCAGGTCCACATGGGCCAGTCCTGCCAGCGGGCTGTCGTCGAACCCGACCACCGACACGTCCTGCGGGATCCGGATTCCGGCCCGGATCGCCGCGTCGACGAAGCCCAGCGCACAGCGGTCGTTGAAGGCGAATACCGCTGTGGGTAGGGATGGTTCGGCGCACAGCGCGGCCGCTGCGGCAGCTCCTTCACGTTCGGTAGTGCCGCCTTCGAGAAGGGTCACGACAATCCCCGCCGCGGCGGCGGCGCGGCGAACGCCCTTGCGGCGTTCGGCCGCGCCGGGTGCCCGACCGCCGTCCAGGTAGGTGATCGCCGTGTGGCCCCGTTCGGCCAGGTGGCCGACAGCCAGTCCGGCCCCGAACGTGTCGTCGTTGCGGACCGCGTCCACACCGCGGACCTTGCGCGCCATCGCCACGACGGGCAGCCGGGTGTCGATGTCGACCAGTTCGCGCACCGGTAGTTCGGTACCGATCAACACGAGCGCCTCGACGCGGTCGTCGAGCAGGGTCCGGACCGCGCGCCGTTCGTCGTGGTGCGGGGTGACACAACTCAACAGCACGTCGTACCCGCGCATCTCGGCCGCCCGGTAGACACCGTCGACCAAGCCGGCGTGGAACTCCTGGCCCGCGGTGAACACCACGCCGAGAAGGTTGGAGCGCTGAGAACGCAACATCCGGGCCCGCAGGTCGGGCCGGTAGCCGATCTCGTCGGCGGCGCGGCGCACCCGTTCCCGGGTGGCGGCACTGGCACCGGGGGCATCGCGCATCACGATCGACACCAGGGCACGCGATACCCCGGCATGTTGAGCCACGTCATGGAGGGTGGGCCGATCGCGCATCCGGTCATTCTAGAACGTTCTAGGAATTTTCTTGACTAAGCCCGCCCACGGCCGCTTTACTTTTCCTCAGACCTAGAACGTTCTAGTAAACCGGGAGACCTCATGGCGGATCAGCTGAACTTCGGCCTCATCGGCACCGGGTGGATCGGCCGATTCCATGCCGAATCCCTGGCGTCCCGAGTACCAGGCGCCACCCTGGCCGCCGTCGCTGATCCGAATATCGAAGCGGCCCAATCGATCGGAGCGCCCCGCGCGTACGCCGACCCACTGGAGCTGATCGGCGACAGCCGGATCGACGCGGTGGCCATCAGCTCCCCCGCCGCCACCCATGCCGCCCTCGTGGTGGCCGCCGCCGAGGCCGGTAAGCACGTCTTCTGCGAGAAGTCGATGGCCCTGACCCTGGACGACGCCGATCGTGCGATCCGCGCCGCCGAGCAGGCCGGCGTGGCGCTGCAGGTCGGTTTCAACCGTCGCTTCGCGAGCGACTTCGCCGCGGCCCGCGAGGCGATCGCGGCAGGCTCGATCGGTACACCCCAACTGCTGCGCTCCCTGACCCGCGACCCCGGCATCTCCGTGGAAGTCGCGGCCCGCGTCAAGCCCTGGACGATCTTCAACGAGACCCTGATCCACGATTTCGACACCTTGTGCTGGCTCAACCCCGGTGCGCGGGTGGTCGAGGTCTACGCGCAGGCAGCGGCATTGATACATCCGCAGTTCGCCGGGGACGGATTCCTGGACACGTCGGTGGTTCAGATTCGCTTCGACAACGGGGCCTTCGGCACCGCCGAAGCCAGCTTCCAGGCCTCCTACGGCTACGACGTCCGCGGTGAGGTCTTCGGTTCAGAAGGCGTGCTGCTGGCGGGCCGGGCGCCCGAGCAGGCGGGCCGGCTCAACACCGAACTGTTCCACGACGCCTATGCGGCCCAATTCGTCCACTTCGTCGACAGCGTCAAGGCTGGCACGCAGCCGTCGGTCACCGGCCACGATGCTCGGATCGCGCTCGAAATCGCCTTGGCCGCGGCAGAATCCGTCCGCACCGGCGCACCGGTCGCGCTCGCGGACGCGGTGCGCTCATGACATTCGAACTCGCGATCTGCTCGGAGATGGTGTTCAGCGATCTCGACATCGTCGAACGGGCCCGGCGCATATGCGAACTCGGCTTCGCGGTGGAGATCTGGAGCTTCCACGACAAAGACCTCGATGCACTGGCCGCGACCGGCGCCCGGTTCTCATCGATGACCGGCTATCTGCACGGAGATCTCTACGACCCGGCCGGCGCCCGCGAGGTGGTGCGTACCGCGCAGCAGGCCATCAAAGCCGCTGAGGTACTCGGGGTTCCGCGACTCGTCGTGCATCCGGGCGAGCTGGTCGACGGTCAGGCCGCCCGGCCCCGCCACCGGGTCACCGGCGACATGTGGTTCGCGGCGCTGCGGGGGCTGGAAGCGCTCGGTGAGCTGGGCGCCGAAGCCGGCGTCACGTTCTGTCTGGAAAATCTCAACACCATCGTCGACCATCCCGGGGTACCGCTGGCGCGCGCCAAGGACACCCTGGCGCTGATCGAAGCGGTCGACCACCCCAACGTCAAGATGATGCTCGACCTCTATCACGCCCAGATCGGTGAGGGAAACCTCGTCGACCTGGTGCGCCGGGCCGGGTCGGCGATCGGCGAGATCCAGGTGGCCGACGTGCCGGGGCGTTGTGAGCCGGGGACGGGTGAGATTTACTATCCCGCCATAGCAAAGGCGTTGCGCGACAGCGGCTACACCGGGACCGTCGGCATGGAGGCCTACGCCTCCGGTGACAGCGTCGCGGCGCTGGAAGCCTTCCGAGCCGCGTTCTCTTGATGCCCCACTGAGCATTGCGAGCGTGCCCGTTTCGGCGATGCGCCGCATTCCATGGTCCGCCGTGCGCACAATGGCGGAATGTCCGAGGCATCCTTTCCGCACGGCGACTGGGGACGTGACGACGTCTCGCCGATGTTCAAGCCGGTGTTCGCGTTCGCCGCATCCCCATTCGGCTCCAAGGTGATCCGCGCGATCGTGCCACTCGACAGGCGGGTGGTCGACCGCACGAAGGGTCGCTTCTCGTTGTTCGGACCGCTGTCGATGCCCGAACTGCTGTTGACCACGACCGGTCGAAAGTCCGGCCGGCCACGCACCTCCGTGCTCAGCTATGTCCACCAGGGCGACCGCCTACTGGTGATGGGCAGCAACTTCGGCCAGCAGCACCATCCGTCGTGGTCGAGCAATCTCGTCGCCGAACCACAGGCTTCGATATCGATGGCAGGCCAGGACATCCCCATCGTCGCGACCGTGCTCTCCGGCGCCGAGCGCGACGCGGCCCTGCAGCGCTTTCTCGCCTACCCGATGTACCGGGCCTACCAGACGCGCACCGACCGGGACATGCGGGTTTTCGCGCTGACGCGCAGATAGCACGGCGCCCCGCCTGCCGGTGGCCGACGGGGCGCTGAGGCGGAAACTACCGGCGGAGCTCGTGGCTGAGCGCCTCAAGCTCGTTGCCGCCGGCCATCTCCTGGGTCAGGGTTTCCAGGGAGATCTCGTCGTAGGTGCAGTCCAACTTCTGCCGCCCGCGATTCAGCAGCACGAAATGGTCACCGACCATGTGTGCGTGGTGCGGGTTGTGGGTGATGAAGATGACCCCGAACCCCTGTTCCTTGGCGGCCGTGATGTAGCGCAGCACCATGCCGGACTGCTTGACACCCAGCGCCGCCGTCGGCTCATCGAGGATCAGCACGCGGGCACCGAAGAAGATCGCCCGCGCGATCGCCACACACTGGCGCTGGCCACCCGACAGCGAGCCGATGGGCGCGTCGACATCGGGCAGGTCGATACCCATCTTGTGCAGCTCGGAAATGGTGGTCGCGCGCATCGCGGAAATGTCCAGCGACGGCAGGATGCCCTTCTTGCGCAACTCGTTACCGAGAAAGAAGTTGCGCCACACCGGCATCAGTGAGACCACCGCCAGGTCCTGGTAGACGGTCGCGATTCCGGCCTTGAGCGAGTCCTTGGGCGAGTCGAACACAGTCGGCGCGCCGTCGATCAGCAGCTCGCCCTCGCTGGGCTTGTGCAGGCCCGCGATGATCTTGATCAAGGTGGACTTACCGGCACCGTTGTCGCCGAGCACGCCCGTCACCTCGCCGGCACCCACCCGCAGGTTGATGTCTTTGAGCGCAATGATGTTTCCGTAGCTCTTGCCCACGTGTTTGAGTTCGACCAGCGGCACCGCGCCGCCCGAGGGTGACTCCGCAATCGGGGCTTCAGCAGTTGTGCTCATCTACTTACCTCTTCACCGCGTAGTTACGGACGACGTTGTTGGCGATCACCGCGAACAGCAGCATCCCGCCGAGGAAGAACTTGAACCAGTCCGGGTTCCACCCGGCGTAGACGATGCCCTGGTTGGTCATGCCGAAGATGAAGGCACCGATCAGCGTGCCGATCGCGGTGCCGTAGCCACCGGTGAGCAGGCAGCCACCGACCACCGCGGCGATGATGTAGAAGAACTCGTTACCGATGCCCTGACCGGACTGCACCGTGTTGAACGCGAACAACAGGTGCATGCCGACGAACCAGGCGCAGAAGCTCACCACCATGAAGAGGCCGATCTTCACCTTCGTGACCGGCACGCCAACGGCACGGGCGCTGTCCTGGTTACCGCCAACGGCGAAGATCCAGTTGCCGATCCGGGTCTTGAACAGCACATAGGTGGCGATGACGACGAACAGGATCCACCACAGCACGGTGACGCGGACCGACACCCCGAGAATGTTGAACGACGAGGCGAATACGGCGCGGCCGGAATCGAATCCCTCCATGTCCGACACACTGGGGGTCGCGACCTGGCCGGACAGCAACTTGGTCACCGCCAGGTTGATGCCGGCGAGCATGAAGAAGGTGCTCAGCGTGATGAGGAACGACGGGATCTTGGTCTTCATCACCATGTAACCGTTGAAGAAGCCGATCGCCAGGGCCATCACCAGCGCCAGGACCGCACCCGTCCACAGGTTCAGGTGAAGGTTGTACGACAGCATCGAGGCGGCCAGCGAAGCCGTGGTGACCGCGACGCCCGACGACAGATCGAACTCACCGCCGATCATCAGCACGCCCACCCCGACAGCCATGATGCCGATCGTCGAACTCGCATAGAGCACCGTGGCCAGGGCTTCCGGGGTCCGGAAGGGCGGAGCCACGATCAGGAACAGCACGAAGATGCCGATCGCACCGATCGCCGCACCCATCTCGGGACGGATCAGTAAGCGCTGCAGCTTGTTCTGTTCCTTGACCCGCTCGTCGCGGACGACTTTGTGTGTCTCGAGGTTGAGGTCTGCCTGGGTACTCATGGCTAGCGTGTCCCGTTCTTCGCGTACTCGGCGATCGCGTCGATATTGGTCTTGTCGATGAACGACGGACCGGTCAGCGTCGGCTGATTGCCACCGATGACGTTGCCGTTGTTGAGGTAGAGCCACAATGAGTCGACGGCGAGGTAACCCTGCAGGAACGGCTGCTGGTCGACGGCCCATTGGACGTCACCATTCTTGATCGCGTCGACCAGTGCGGCGTTGGTGTCGAATGTGCCGACCTTGGCCGAGCTACCGGAATTGCGTACCGACTGCACGGCGGTCGGCGCGAACGGCGCACCGAGCGTCACCACGTAGTCGATCGACCGGTCCTGCTGCAGCTTGGCGGTGATGGTCGACTCGACCGACGGCATGTCCTTGCCGTTGACGTTGAGCGTCTCGGTACCGGGGAAGGTGTTCTTGACGCCGGCGCAGCGGGCTTCGAGGTCGACGTGGCCTTGTTCCTGGATAACGCACAGGACCTTCTTGGCGCCCTCTTCGGTGAGCCGCCGGCCCGCCTCCTGCCCCGCGATGTAACCGTCTTGACCGAAGTACTCCTTGACGCCGATCTTCTGCCAGGAATCGAGGCCGGCGTTGAACGCGACCGTGGGAATGCCTTTGCCCGTGGCATTTTCGATGGCGGCCTTCATTGCGTCCGGCTTGGCCAGCGTCACCGCGATGCCCTGCACACCGCTGTCCACGGCGGTCTGGACCAGGTTGGCCTGATTGGGCGCCTCGGGATCAGAGGAGTAGCGCAGCTCGATGTTGTCTTTCTTGGCCGCGGTCTCGGCGCCCTTGCGCACCAGGTCCCAGAAGGAGTCGCCGGGCACCTCGTGGGTGATCATCGCGATGGTGGCCCGAGGGGTGTCGACGGTTCCGCCGCCCATTCCGCCACCGGTATCCCGCGGCTTTCCGCCGGTGCTGGAGCACGCGCCGGCGCCCATGACCAGCACACCCGCCGCAGCTACCACCGCGAGCCGACTGAACCTCATTGCTTCTCCTTGCCATCGACGTCACCGGGTGCTTGTGCGTCTGGGTGACAAGCGACACGGCCTCGCAGTCGATGTAATACCGCTCACAATCGAATGTCAAGACTTTGTTCTGACATTAGGACTGCATATCAAATGCTCGGAAGCGGCGTGGCCGATCCCGCACCACCGGCGGTGAGCGACGCCAGTGCGTCAAAACATGCAGGGAAACAACGACTTTGGGAGATCTAGCGATCGACGAGGGTGGTGTCGAAGTAATACCGCGATGCACGGTAGGCGTGGCTTCCGTACTCGACGACGCGTCCGGAATCGTCGAATGCCGTCCGTTCCATCACCAGCAGCGGGGCCTTCGGCTTCTCGTCGAGCAGCTTCGCCTCATCCCGCTCCGCAGCCTTGGCGCCGATGCGCTGCTGAGCCAACCGGATGTGCACCCCACGGGAGCGCAGCGACTGGTACAAACCGGCCCGCTCGAGTTCATCGCGATCCGGCGCGATCGAAGCGGGAAGGTAGTTGGTCATCAGCGCCAGCGGTTGACCGCCGGACATTCGCAGCCGGCGCATCGTCACCACCTCGCTGCCCGCTTGCAGGTTGAGCCGTTCGGCAATCTCGTCGGACGCCGGACCCACGGCGTACTCGAGCACCTTGGTGGCCGGTTCCTGGCCGGCCCGCGCAAGATCGTCGAACAGACTGGTCAGCTTGACGGGGCGATGCACCGGGGTCTGCACCACCTGGGTGCCCACACCGCGCTTGCGAACCAGCAGTCCCTTGTCGACCAGTTCCTGAATCGCGCGGCGTGTCGTCGGCCGGGACAGACTGAGCCGGCTGGCCAGTGCCAACTCGTTTTCGAAACGATCCCCCGGCTTGAGTTGCCCATCCAGGATTGCCTTTTCGAAGACCTGAGCCACCTGGAAGTACAGCGGCACCGGACTCGAACGGTCGAGCTCCACTGACAACGTCGGGGTCACGTTCACTCCAATCCTCTGTCCTCCGCGCGCAGTTCGCCGGGAGTGATTGTTCAGAGTACCTGCTTATGACTGAAAGTAAGAATGTCCGAACAAAGTCTTGACAGCACCTGGTGACGGGGAGCACAGTCGACACCGACACCAGGCGCGCTCGTCGTCGCCGGAACGCACATACGCACATCGCACTCGGGAGTCAGTCGTGACCGATAACGCCAGCCAGCCATTCGACGTCATCGCCATCGGGCGCAGCGGCGTCGACGTGTATCCGTTGCAGGTCGGGGTGGGGCTTGACCAGGTGGAATCGTTCGGAAAATTCCTCGGTGGCAGCGCCGCCAACGTGGCAGTCGCCGCGGCCCGGCTGGGCGATCGCACCGCGCTGATCTCCGGGGCCGGCGACGACCCCTTCGGCCGGTTCGTCCGCGACGAGCTGGCCCGGCTGGGTGTCGACAACCGGTATGTCAGCACCCATGGCGAGTACCCGACGCCGGTGACCTTCTGCGAGATCTTCCCGCCCGACAACTTCCCGTTGTACTTCTACCGCAAACCGTCGGCACCCGACCTGCAGATCAGTCCCACCGAACTCGACCTGGACGCCATCCGTACCGCTCGCCTGTACTGGTCGACGGTGACCGGCCTGTCCGAAGAGCCCAGCCGCAGTGCGCACTTTGCAGCCTGGTCGGCTCGGGATGAGCGCTTGCGCGAAGACAATCGGCACAGCTCGAGAGCCCCTTTGACCGTTCTCGACCTCGACTACCGGCCGATGTTCTGGGAAACACCGGCCGCGGCCACCGAGCAGGTTCAGCGAGCGTTGCGGCACGTCACGGTGGCGGTCGGAAATCGCGAGGAGTGCGAGATCGCCGTCGGTGAGACCAGCCCGCACAAGGCTGCCGACGCCCTACTCGACCTCGGCGTGGAACTGGCGATCGTCAAGCAGGGGCCGCGCGGTGTACTGGGCAAGACCAAGCAGAGCTCGGTCACCGTGCCGCCCAACGAGGTTGATGTCATCAACGGGCTCGGTGCCGGAGATGCCTTCGGTGGCAGCCTGATTCATGGCCTGCTCCGCAACTGGCCGCTGGAGAAGACCCTGCGCTACGCCAACGCCGCCGGGGCCATCGTCGCATCCCGGCTCGAATGCTCGACCGCGATGCCGACCGCCGTGGAGGTGGCCGACCTCGCCGAACAAACCGCCGTGGAGGCTGTCAATGTCTAAACCCACCGTGTGCACGGACTACGCCGCGATCACCGAACTCCGGGCGTCCGAGCCCGGCACGATCGCCGCGGCGTGGCAGCACCGCACCACCCGGCCGGCCGTGCGCGGTGACGGCAAGCTCATGATCGTCGCGGCCGACCATCCGGCCCGCGGCGCACTCGCCGTCGGGTCGCGGCCCACCGCGATGAACAGCCGCACCGACCTGCTCGACCGGCTGTGCGCCGCACTCGCCGACCCGGGGGTCGACGGTGTGCTGGCGACTGCAGACATCCTCGATGATCTCCTGCTGCTCGGCGCGCTGGAGGACAAGGTGGTGTTCTCCTCGTTCAACCGGGGCGGACTGGCAGGGTCGTCCTTCGAGCTCGACGATCGGATGACAGGAGCCACCGCGGCATCGACTGCCACCGCCCGGATGAACGGCGGAAAGATGTTGTGCCGCATCGATCTCGACGATCCCGGCACGGTAGCCACGCTGGCGTCCTGCGCCCAGGCGGTCGATGCGCTCGCCGCACACGGCCTGGTGGCCATGCTGGAGCCGTTCATGTCCAGCCGGGTCGATGGCAAGGTACGCAACGACCTGTCCCCCGACGCGGTGATCAAGTCGGTACACATCAGCCAGGGGCTGGGCTCGACCTCGGCCTACACCTGGATGAAGCTGCCCGTCGTCGACGAGATGGATCGAGTGATGGAGTCGACGACCTTGCCGACCCTCCTGCTCGGCGGTGATCCGACCGATCCCGACAAGGCATTCGCGTCCTGGGAGAAGGCGCTGACCCTGCCGGCCGTGCGGGGCCTGATCGTGGGGCGCACCCTGCTGTATCCGCCCGATGACGACGTCAGTTCAGCGGTCGCGACCGCCGTGAAGTTGGTGAGGTGACCGTGCTGAATTCATCTGATGCTCCTCGCGTGCGCGCAAAGTGGTACATCCCGGCCCGCAGCGCCGAGCTCCCGTTCACTGTCGACGTCACCCCGGAATCCGCCGGTTGGGCCGAATCCTCTTTGCGGGTACTGGAGCTGGACGACAGCCAGTCCGCAGAACTGCACACTGGGCACACCGAGGTGATGATCCTTCCGCTGACCGGTGGCGGCACCGTCGAATGCGGCGGAGAAACCTTCGAACTGTCACCGCGATCGTCGGTTTTCGACGGTCCCGCCGACATGGTCTATCTCGGTATCGGTCAGGAGTACCGGCTGTCCGGTGCGGGACGCTTCGCGATCTGCGGCGCGCGGGCAACGCGTTCGTTTCCGAACCGACGGCGCGCGGCCGCCGACGTCCCCGTCGAACTTCGCGGCGCGGGCAACTGCAGCCGCCAGGTGCACAACTTCGGCACCGCGACAACATTCGAGGCCGACTCGCTGATCGCTTGCGAGGTCATCACCCCGGGTGGCAACTGGTCGAGCTATCCCGCGCACAAGCACGACGAGAACACCGAGGTGGAAACCCAGCTGGAAGAGATCTACTACTTCGAGATCGACGACAGCCCCGCCGGCACACCAGGATTCGGCTATCACCGCGTCTACGGCACCCCCGAGCGCCCCATCGAGGTGCTTGAGGAGGTCCGAACCGGGGACGTCGTCTTGGTGCCACACGGCTATCACGGACCGTCGATCGCGGCACCGGGCCACCACATGTACTACCTCAACGTCATGGCCGGCTCCGGCCCCGAACGGGCCTGGCTCATCTGTGACGACCCGAATCACACCTGGCTGCGGGGCAGCTGGGAGCACCAGGACGTGGATCCGCGTCTCCCGTTCCGTACCTCCACCACTGGCGAAGGAGCCTGATTCCGTGGTATCCACCGCACCGAAGTCGACCGAGAAACTGGTCGACGCCGAGGGCACCGTGCGACTCACCGTGGCCCAGGCGACCATTCGCTTCCTGGCCAACCAGTACGTGGAGCGTGACGGAGTCCGGTCCAAGTTCTTCGCCGGCTGCTTCGGCATCTTCGGCCACGGGAACGTGGCCGGGCTGGGCCAGGCGCTGCTGCAGGACGAAATAGACGCAGCCGAGGCCTCGAAAGTGCCCGGACTCAAATACGTGCTCGGCCGCAACGAGCAGGCCATGGTGCACAGTGCGGTGGCCTATGCCCGGCAGAAGGACCGGCTGCAAGCGTGGGCGGTGACCGCCAGCGTCGGGCCGGGCTCCACCAACATGCTCACCGGCGCCGCGCTGGCCACCATCAATCGGTTGCCGGTGTTGCTGCTGCCCGCCGACACGTTCGCCACCCGGGTCAGTTCACCGGTGTTGCAGGAGCTCGAACTGCCGTCCTCCGGTGACGTGACGGTCAACGACGCCTTCAAGCCGCTGTCCCGCTACTTCGATCGGGTCTGGCGGCCCGAACAACTGCCGGCCGCCCTGCTGGGGGCCATGCGGGTGCTGACCGATCCCGTCGAGACCGGAGCCGCGACGGTGTCGATCCCCCAGGACGTGCAGGCCGAGGCGCACGACTGGCCGGAATCGCTGTTCGCCGAACGCACCTGGCACATCGCCCGCCCGCTTCCCGAACGCTCGGTGATCGCGCGCGCCGCCGAGATCGTCGCCTCGGCCCGCAAGCCGCTGATCATCGCAGGCGGTGGCGTGCACTACTCCGGCGCCGAAGAAGTTCTGGCCGCGTTGTGCGAGCAGACCGGCGTCCCGGTCGCCGAGAGCCAGGCCGGCAAGGGTTCGCTGCGCTACGACCATCCGCAGTCGGTCGGGGCGATCGGTTCCACCGGCACGACGGCAGCCAACGCGCTGGCGTCGGAAGCCGACGTCGTCATCGGAATCGGCACCCGCTACAGCGATTTCACCTCCGCGTCGCGGACCGCTTTCAACAATCCCGACGTCCGGTTCGTCAACATCAACGTGGCGTCGCTCGATGCGGTGAAGCAGGGTGGTGTCAGCATGGTCGCCGACGCCCGGGAGGCACTCGAGGCGCTGGGCACCGCGCTGGGCGACTACGTCGTCAGCGACGAATACCGTTCGCGGGTCACCCAACTGGCAGCCGAGTGGGAGGACACCGTGTCCGCGGTCTACGCGACCTCCGACGACGGCGCGGCGTTGAACCAGAACCAGGTCATCGGCCTGGTGAACACGCTGTCGGATCCGCGCGACGTGGTGGTGTGCGCGGCCGGCTCGATGCCCGGGGACTTGCACAAGATGTGGCGCACCCGTGACCGCAAGGGTTACCACGTCGAGTACGGCTACTCCTGCATGGGATACGAGATCGCCGGCGGGATCGGCGTCAAGATGGCCGATCCGGACCGCGACGTGTTCATCATGGTCGGCGACGGCTCCTACCTGATGATGGCCACCGAACTGGTGACCGCCGTGCAGGAGGGCATCAAGGTCATCCCGGTGCTGGTGCAGAACCACGGATTCGCCTCCATCGGTGGACTTTCCGAATCACTGGGCTCGCAGCGGTTCGGCACCTCCTACCGCTACCGCACCACCGATGGGCGTCTCGACGGCGACACACTGCCCGTGGACCTGGCGGCCAACGCCGCCAGCCTGGGCGCCGACGTCATCAAGGCCACCACCGCCGCGGAGTTCACCGACGCGGTCAAGGCGGCCAAGGCCGCTGAGCGAACCACCGTCATCCATGTCGAGACCGACCCGCTGATCTACGCCCCCGACAGCCAGTCCTGGTGGGACGTACCGGTGTCGCAGGTCTCCACGTTGGAGTCCACCCAGAGCGCCTACGCACGGTATGCGGACTGGAAGAAAGTTCAACGCCCCCTTGTTAATCCGTCTGACCGCTGAAAGAGATCCATGAGCACAATTCTCGTTGGTTCGGCCCCCGACTCCTGGGGTGTGTGGTTTCCCGAGGACCCGAACCAGACGCCCTATACCCGCTTCCTGGACGAGGTGGCCGCATCCGGCTACCAGTGGATCGAATTGGGCCCGTTCGGCTATCTGCCGACCGATCCGAAGCAGCTGTCCGACGAACTGGCCAAGCGCAACCTGAAGCTGTCCGCGGGCACGGTCTTCGAGCACCTGCACCAGGACAATTCGTGGGACGCCGTGTGGACGCAGATCGAGGACGTCGCGAGGCTGACTGCGGCCGTCGGCGGTAAGCACGTCGTGGTGATCCCCGAGATGTGGCGCGATCCCGCCACTGGCGCGGTGCTCGAGGACCGCAACCTCACCGCTGATCAATGGCGCAAGAAGACCCAAGGCATGAACGAGCTCGGCAAGGCCATGTTCGAGAAGTACGGTGTCCGTGCGCAATACCATCCGCACGCCGACAGTCACGTCGACACCGAGAAGAACGTGTATCGATTCCTCGACGGAACCGACGGCGAATTCGTCAACCTGTGCCTGGACACCGGACACATCAGCTACTGCGGCGGCGACAACATCGCCATCATCCAGCGGGCCCCAGAGCGTATCGGCTATCTGCACCTCAAGCAGGTCGATCCCGAGGTGCGGGCCAAGGTCGAGGCCGAGGACCTGCCGTTCGGCGAGGCCGTCAAGCTGGGCGCGATGACCGAACCGCCGCTGGGTATTCCGGAGATGCCGCCGTTGCTCGCCGAGATCGAAAAGCTCGGCATCGACGTGTTCGCGATCGTCGAGCAGGACATGTACCCCTGCGAGGTCGACGCTCCCCTGCCCATCGCCAAGCGCACCCGGAACTACCTAGGTTCGTGTGGCATCCCTTCCGTCAAGTTCGGATCAGCATGAAGCTCGGCGTCTACACCGCGATCCTGCACGACAAGCCACTGCGCGAGGCACTGGGGTGATCGGGTCACTGGGACTGGTGGGCGCGGAGATGGATCCTTCTCATCTCTTCTGGCAGGGCATCGACCCGGTGCGGGCCATCGACTGGCTGGCTGGGACCGCTGGTGCTCCATGCCGCGGCCAAGGACACCCGGGTCAACCCGAACTGCAGCATCTACGGCGTCCTCGACGATCGCTTCACCCGGATTCCGTTGGAGCAGAACCCGACCGGGCTCGGCGGGAGGCATGTGGTGAACCGCTGGCCCGAGGACTCGGCGTGGAACTTCGTGGCCGTCGGCCAAGAACACGGCGTCGGCTTCTGGTCGGACTTCCTCCGGGCGCTGGAACGAGTTGATCCCGGGATATGGGTGAACATCGAACACGAGGACCTTTCCTTCGGGCCGTTGGAAGGTCTTCGCGTCGCCGCCGAAACCCTGAAGACTGCCGACGCGACGCTAGTTCGGTGATGACCGCCGGTGCGCCGGCCAGCTCAGCGCCGCGGGGCTGCGGTGGTCGATCGCACCACCAGCTGCGGCTCCAGCACGACGTCGTCCGGCTCGGTTCGGGCCCGCTCGAGGAACTCGACGGCCATCTCCACCGAGCGGGCGCCGATGGTCGCGGCGTCCTGGTGGATGGTGGTCAGATCGATCCGAGGATTGTCCGAGAGCCTGCTGTCGTCGTAGCCGATCAGCGACACCTGACCGGGGATATCGACGCCCTCGCGGGTGAACACGTCGAGCAAGCCGAGCGCACAGCGGTCGTTGCCGGCCAGCACCGCGGTGGGCAGCGACGGTGCCTGCAGCATCTGGCGGGCGGCCGCGGCGCCGGCGCGCTCGTTGTGTGCTCCGGGGATGACGGTGATCTTGTCGTCCAGTCCGTGCGCGCGCATGGCCGCCCGGTAGGCGCGTCTCCGATCCGCCGAGCCAGGTTCGTCGCCCCCGTCGACGTGGTGGATGTCTCGATGGCCGAGGCTCACCAGATAGTCGACGGCCATCCGCATTCCCTTGGTGTCGTTGGTCCGCACCGTCCCCAGACGACCGGGCGTCTTGGCAAGACCGGGGAGGCGGCGACCGACGGTGACCACCGGGACCCGCTGCGACAGCCCGACCAGATAGTCCTGAGTCGAACTGGGCCCCAACAGGATCAGGCTGCCGCAGCGATGGCTGAGCAGAGAATCCACAAAGTCGGACTCGGGCTGGTCCTGCAGATTCGCCGACAGCAGGACTTCGTATCCGAGCTTCCGTGCCGCCGGGTAGATCGCGGTCACCAACTCGGCTTCGAACATCTGCTGGACGTCCATCAGCACCCCGAGGGTGCGGCTACGCCCCTGCGCCAGCACCCGGGCAGCCGCATCACGCCGGTACCCGATCTCGTCGGCGATAGCCAGCACCCTGCGTGTGGTTTCTTCACTCGCCCGGGGCTTGCCGTCCAGGATGAACGAAACCAGGGTGCGCGATACACCAGCCCGTTCGGCCACGTCGGCCATGGTGGGGCGCCGGGCCTCCCCGCCGGGAAACGATGTCATCGCATCCCCTTCCGAAGTGACGCTTGACACATCTTGAGCACGGATCCATAGTAGACGTCACGCGCGTTAGTAACGCGCGTTACACAGATCAAAGCGAGGCCTACATGTCGTCGGATTCCCGAACAACGGCCGGCCACGGGAAGTTCTTGGGCCGACTCACCGTCATCGCCACTCTCGGCGGTCTGCTGTTCGGTTACGACACCGGCGTCATCTCCGGTGCTCTGCTGTACATGAAGGATGACCTGGCGCTGAGCCCCTTCGGCGAAGCCACCGTCGTCAGCTCCCTGTTGTTCCCCGGAGCGGCGTTCGGCGCGCTATTCGGCGGTCGTGTCGCGGACCGGATCGGACGCAAGCGCTCGCTGATGGTGTGCGCGGTGCTGTTCCTCGCCGGCGCCATAGGCTGCGCGCTCGCCCCCAACGTCCAGGTCATGGTCGCCGCCCGCATCATCCTCGGGCTCGGTGTCGGCGCGGCCGCCGTGACCTGTCCCCTCTATCTGGCCGAGATGGCTCCGGCGGAACGGCGCGGCCGGATGGTCACCATCAACGAGCTGATGATCGTCACGGGCCAGATGCTCGCCTTCGCGACCAATGCCCTGCTGGACCACCTCATCCACGATCCGCACGTCTGGCGCACCATGCTCGCGGTCGCGGCCGTTCCCGCCGTCGCACTGCTGCTGGGCATGCTGGTGCTGCCGGATTCGCCGCGCTGGTACGGCCTCCACGGGCGGATGGCCGAGGCACGGGCCGTACTGGAGCGCAGCCGGCCGGCCGCGGAGGCCGACAGCGAGTACGCCCTGATCGTCGAGCACACCGCGCACGTGCTCAAAACGAAATCCACGCCGTTCTCGGTGATCCGCGACGTGCCGTGGATCCGGCGGGTGGTCCTGATCGGCTGCGGGCTGGCGATCGTCCAGCAGGCGACCGGCATCAACACCGTGAACTATTACGCGCCAACGATTCTCGAGCAATCCGGGCTGGGCGTCAGCGCGGCGTTGGTGGCCACCATCGCTGTCGGCGTGACCTCGGTGATCACCACGATCATCGGAATCATCCTGCTCGGCTACATCGGACGGCGCACCATGCTGCTGATCGGATTCGGCGGCGTCGCCGCGTCACAGGCCGCGCTCGCGCTGGTGTTCCTGATGCCGGTGTCGACAACCCGCAGCTACGTCATCCTCGGCTGCATGGTGGTGTTCGTCGCCTTCGTGCAGATGTTCATCGGCACCTGCGTGTGGCTGTTGCTCTCGGAGATCTTCCCTTTGAGCATCCGCGGCGTCGCGATGGGTATCGCCGTGTTCATCCTGTGGTGCACCAATGCCGTCATCTCGTTCCTGTTCCCGCTGCTGAACAACGCGCTCGGTTCCACCGGAACCTTCGGCCTGTTCGTCCTCGTCAACATCGGCTCCTGGGTGTTCGTCCGCCTGCTCGTGCCCGAAACGAAGGGCACCAGCCTCGAAGAACTCGAAGAACGTTTCGAGGTCGAGGGCACCGGGCGAATTCCTGCCGTGACTCCAGCCTGACCACACCCCATCGAAAGGACCCCCTCCAATGTCTGATCTGCGCGTCGCCGTGCTCGGTGTCGGCCTCATGGGCGCCGACCACGTACACCGCATCGAGGCCCGGATCTCCGGTGCCCGAGTGTCCGTGGTCAACGACTACGTGACCGACAAGGCCGAGCAATTGGCCGCGGCGATCCCCGGCTGCCGGGCCGTCACCGACCCGCTTGACGCCATCGCCGATCCCGAGGTCGACGCCGTCGTACTCGCCACGCCCGGGCCGACCCACGACAAGCAGCTCTTGGCCTGTCTGGAGCACGGCAAACCCGTGCTGTGCGAGAAGCCGCTGACCACCGATGTCGAATCGTCCCTGGACGTGGTCAAGCGCGAGGCCGAGCTCGGAAAACGGCTCATCCAGGTCGGTTTCATGCGCCGCTTCGATGAGGAGTACACCCAGCTGAAAGGCCTGCTGGATGCCGGTGAGTTCGGCCGCGCGCTGGTACTGCACTGCGTGCACCGCAACCCGGCCGTGCCGCCGAGCTTCGACAGCTCCATGATCGTCAAGGATTCCCTGGTCCATGAGGTCGACGTGACCCGCTTCCTGTTCGACGAGGAAATCGCCTCGATCCAGATCATGAAGCCCGCCGTCAATCCGGGTGCCCCCGAGGGCATCCAGGACCCGCAGATCGCCATCATGCGCACCGATTCCGGCAAGCATGTCGATGTCGAATTGTTCGTCACCACCGGGGTGGCCTATGAGGTGCGCACCGAGCTGGTCGGCGAAAAAGGTTCGGCGTTCATCGGACTCGATGTCGGTCTGGTCCGGAAGGGCTCACCGGGCACCTGGGGCGGCACCATCACCCCCGGTTTCCGGGAGCGCTTCGGCCGGGCCTATGACATCGAGTTCCAGCGCTGGGTCGACGCTGTTCAGCGCGGCACCACGACCGGAGACTACACAGATGGCCCGACCGCGTGGGACGGCTACGCCGCTGCCGCGGTGTGTGCGGCCGGTGTCGAGGCACTGGAGACCGGTCTGCCCGTCGACGTGAAGATGGTGTCGCGCGCGTCGATCCCGGGGGCATGAGCATGAAGATCGCGCTGGATCCGACACCGTTCCACCACGACTACGAGTTACTCGAATTCCCCAGTCTGGTGGCAGAACTCGGCTACGAGTACCTGCAACTGACCCCGCACCGCGACTTCATCCCGTTCTTCAACCATCCGCGTGCCGACGACGACCTGGTGTCCAAGTTCCGCAAGGCCTGTGCGGACGCCGGTGTCGGGATCGCCTCGGTACTGCCCGTGCTGCGCTGGTCCAGCCCGGACCCCGACGCCCGCGAGGCCGCGGTACGCAACTGGAAGCGGGTCATCCAGATCACCGTCGACCTCGGCGTCAACGTCATCAACACCGAATTCTCCGGCCGACCCGAAAAGGCCGAGGAGTCCGAGCGGGCGTTCTTCCGGTCGATGGAAGAACTGCTGCCGATCATCGAACGCGAAGGCATCGACGTCCGGATCGACCCGCACCCAGACGATTTCGTCGAGGACGGCCTGGAGGCGGTGCGGATCATCCGCGGGGTCAACTCCCCCAACATCGGCATGGTGTACGTGGCCTGCCATACGTTCCACATGGGTTCGAACATGACCGAGATCATTCGCGCCGCCGGAGACAAGCTGCGCCTGGTCCATGTCGCCGACACCATGGACCACCGCCGCAGCCACGGATTGCGCTACATCACCAATCCACCGGGCAACCCGGTGCGGGTGCACCAGCACCTGAAAATCGGTGACGGCGATATCAACTGGGATGAGTTCTTCGGCGGCCTGGCCGAGATCGGCTTCTACGACCGGGACGACACCGTCATGGTGTCCTCGGTCTTCGCCGAGGACGAGAACGCCCATGACGTGTCGCGGTATCAGCTGAAGACGATGACCGGGTACGTCACGAAGTACCGCGGATGATCGTCGGGTGTGGAGGCTGCGCGGTTACCAGGATCCGGACGGATCCAGCCTCCACACCCGACGACGTCTATCTCAGAGGATGTAGAGCATCTCCTGATAGGTCGGCAGCGGCCACAGGTCGTCGGCCACGATGCCCTCCAGTGCGTCGGCGGCAGTGCGCACGGCGTCCATCGCCGGCAACAGCACATCTCGGGCATGCGCCGCCTCATCGAAGGCTGTCTCCGCGGAGTGATCGGCCAGCGCCGCCTTCAGGCTCGCAAGCGCAGCCGACAAGTCGGCGATCGGGGCCGAAACCGCCTCCAGCAGAGTCATACTCGGCTCTACGCCGGCCGCTTTCAGCGCGGCGATGTTCTGCGCGAGCTCGGTCTGGTAACGCATCGCGGCGGGCAGCACCACCGTGGAGCCAACCTCCAGGGTCAACTTCGCCTCGACGGCGATCGTCAGCGCGTACTGCTCCAACCGGACCTCGTAGCGGCTGTGCAACTCCCGCTCGCTGAATACGCCGTACTTCTCAAACACCTCGATGGCCTCGGGCTTGATCAGTTCCGGGATGGCGTCGAGAGTGGTCTTGAGGTTCGGCAGTCCCCGCTCGGCGGCTTCGATCTGCCAGTTCTCCGAGTACCCGTCCCCGTTGAACACCACCGCACCGTGCTCGGTGATGATCTCGGTCAGCAGTGTCTGAACCGCGGAGTCGAAATCCTCGCCGTCCCCGACTGCCTTCTCCAGGACTGTCGCCATGTAGTCGAACGAGTCGGCGATGATGGTGTTGATCACGATCATCGGCACGGCGACGGTCTGTCCCGAACCGGGCGCGCGGAACTCGAATCGGTTGCCGGTGAACGCGAACGGGCTGGTGCGGTTGCGGTCGCCCGGGTCGGTCGGCAGGCTCGGCAGGGTGTCGACGCCGATGTGCATGACGCCCTTGCCCTTGGACGAGGTCGCGGCGCCCTTCGCGATCTGCTCGAAGACGTCGGCCAACTGCTCGCCGAGGAAGATCGAGATGATGGCCGGGGGCGCCTCGTTGGCGCCAAGGCGGTGGTCGTTGGTGGCCGAGGCGACCGACACGCGCAGCAGCCCACCGAACTTGTGCACGGCCCGGATGATCGCCGCGCAGAACACCAGGAACTGAGCGTTCTCGTGCGGGGTGTCGCCGGGCACCAGCAGTGACCCCAGCTCGGCGTTGCCCACCGAGAAATTCACATGCTTACCCGACCCATTGACACCGGCGAACGGCTTCTCGTGGAACAGGCACTCCATGCCGTGTTTCTTGGCGATGGTCTTGAACACCGTCATCAGCAGCTGCTGATGATCGGAGGCGATGTTGGCCCGCTCGAACATCGGCGCGACCTCGAACTGCGCCGGAGCCACCTCGTTGTGCCGGGTCTTGGCGGGAATGCCGAGTTTGAACAGCTCCCGCTCGGTGTCCATCATGAAGCCCAGCACCCGCTCGGGCACCGCACCGAAGTAGTGGTCGTCGAACTCCTGCCCCTTCGGCGGTTTGGCGCCGAACAGGGTTCGGCCGGCGTTCACCAGGTCCGGACGTGCCAGGAAGAAGTGCCGGTCCACCAGGAAGTACTCCTGCTCGGGGCCGCAGAACGACACCACCTTCGCCAGGTCGGTGTGGCCGAACAGCTTCAGGATCCGCTCGGCGTGCACGCCCATCGCCTGCTGACTGCGCAGCAGCGGGGTCTTGTAGTCCAGCGCCTCGCCGGTCATCGACACGAAGACGGTCGGGATGCACAACGTATTGCCGTTCGGGTTCTCCAGGATGTAGGCCGGGCTGGTGACATCCCAGCCGGTGTAGCCGCGCGCCTCGAAGGTGCTGCGTAGACCGCCGGACGGGAAACTGGATGCATCGGGTTCGCCCTGGATCAACGTCTTGCCGGCGAACTCGGCCAGCGTCTGGCCGTCGGAGACCGGTTCAAGGAAGCTGTCGTGCTTTTCGGCGGTCAGCCCGGTCATCGGGTAGAAGACGTGCGCATAGTGGGTGGCGCCCTTGGACAGCGCCCAATCCTTCATCGCCGAGGCGACAGCATCGGCAACCGCGGGGTCCAGTTTCGCGCCCTTCTCGATGGTCGCGACGACTGACTTGTATACGGACTTCGGCAGCCGCAGCCGCATCTCGGCCTTGGTGAAAACGTTGGCACCGAAGATCTCGCCGGGCGCTTCGGTGGGGTCGAAGCTGATGGCCGGCGGCACGTAGGCCTCGACGTTGTTGATCGCCTGCAAACGAACTGCGTTTCCGCTCATAGTGTTCCTATCACCACGTGTGCTTGACCGGCCAACCGTAGGAGCATCCTGTGGCAAATTTGTTACGGCCGCGTCAACGGTTCAAATCACCGGTAACGGGCTGGGCATCGATCCTGGTGCTCAGATCCAGATCGGTGGCCACTTCGACGAGTGCGGCCGCGACGATCGAGGCGGGTTCGCGGTCGAGCACCACCAGTCCGATCGCCGGCCGCGGACCGTGCTGCACCATCGGCCGCGCGGCAAAGCCTGGAGGCACCCCGAGCTGTGGCAACCATGCGGTGGAGGCGATGGTCGCGCGCGGCGAGTTCGTCAGGTGCGCATAGAGCGCGTCGACCGAATCCGCTTCCACCACAGGGCGGTAGCGCACCCCTTCGGCGGCCATGTTGGCATCGAGGATGCGCCGGTTACGCATCGTGGTGGTCAGCACGCAGAGCTGCAGTCCGGCCGCATCCGACCACGCGATCTCGGGCTGGCGCATCAGCGCATGATCGGCCGGCGCGATCAGGACATAGCGCTCCCGGTACATCTCCACCGAGGTGGTTCCGGGCGGGGTTTCGTCATCGAGATAGGTCAGCCCGGCGTCGATCTCGAAATCGGCCAACCGCCGGGCGATCTCACGGGACGACAAGGCTTCGATGCGCACGGACGCCGCCGGGTTGCGGCGCAGAAATTCGGTGGTGATGAACGGGCCGGTGGGCACCGCCGTCGGTATCGCACCGATCCGGGCCGTGACGGTCAACCGTCCGCGCATGCGGTCGATATCGGCGAGCATGTCGTCGCGCTCCGCGACGATCCGCTGCGCCCACGTCACGACGCGCTGCCCCTCCTCGGTGAATCCTTCGAACCGGTGTCCCCGCTGCACGATGACGATGCCCAGCTCGCGCTCCAGCCGGCGGATCGCCACCGACAGCGTCGGCTGACTCACATGGCACCGTGCGGCCGCCCGGCCGAAGTGCCGCTCGGTCGCGAGCGCCAGAAGGTAGTCGAGCTGCTGTAGCAGCACGTCACTCGCCATGGCTCCCCGCATTCGTCACCGTTCGATAGAAAGCATCTATCACTGCATGTGAAATATCGAATGTCGAGGCCCGCCAACCGGCGCAGCCCGCAGTTTTCGGGGACTAGATTGGGTTCATGACCCGTGCCAAGGACATCGATGCCGATTACGACGAGCACAACGTCATCAGCACCGGCGCCAAGCACGAAGCGGCCGGGGTCGAGGCAGTCCTGGTCAGCATGCGACGGGGCTTCGAGCAGATGGGTCCGCTGCGCACTGCCGCCGCGTTGACCAGGCTCAACCAGCGGCACGGGTTCGATTGCCCGGGCTGCGCGTGGCCCGAGGAGCACGGTGGCCGCAAGCTGGCCGAGTTCTGCGAAAACGGTGCCAAAGCGGTGGCCGAGGAGGCCACCAAGCGGGTGGTGACACCGGAGTTCTTCGCCCGGCACAGTATTGCCGAGCTCGAGACCAAGCCCGAGTACTGGCTGTCCCAGCAGGGGCGGCTGAGCCGGCCGATGGTGCTCGCACCCGGCGACGAGCACTACCGGCCCATCGAATGGGATGACGCCTACCGCCTGATCGCCGAACACCTCAATGCACTGGCCTCCCCCGACGAGGCGCTGTTCTACACCTCCGGGCGCACCAGCAACGAGGCCGCGTTCCTCTATCAGCTGATGGTCCGCAGCTTCGGCACCAACAACCTGCCCGACTGCTCGAACATGTGCCACGAATCCTCGGGCACCGCGCTGACCGAGTCGATCGGGATCGGCAAGGGCTCCGTCACCGTCGAGGACGTCACCGAGGCCGACCTGATCGTGATCGCCGGGCAGAATCCGGGCACGAACCACCCGCGCATGCTGTCGGTGCTGGAGAAGGCAAAGGCCAACGGCGCCAAGATCGTTGCGATCAACCCGCTTCCCGAGGCCGGGCTCATCCGGTTCAAGGACCCGCAGAAGGTAAACGGTGTCGTCGGGCACGGCGTCCCGATCGCCGACGAGTTCGTGCAGATCCGCATCGGCGGGGACATGGCGCTGTTCGCCGGCCTGGGCCGGCTGCTGCTGGAGGCCGAAGACCGGGCCCCCGGTACGGTGCTGGACCACGAGTTCATCGCCGCGCACTGCGCCGGATACGACGAGTACGCCGCCCAGACCCGCGGCGTGGACCTCGACACGGTGACCGAGGCCAGCGGCGTCGACCGGGCTCAGCTGCAGCGGGTGGCCGACCTGCTGGCTTCCTCCCAGCGCACCGTGGTGTGCTGGGCGATGGGCCTGACCCAGCATCACCATGCCGTGGCCACCATCGGTGAGGCCACCAACCTGTTGTTGCTGCGCGGCATGATCGGCAAGCCCGGCGCCGGGGTGTGTCCGGTGCGCGGCCACTCCAACGTCCAAGGTGACCGGACCATGGGCATCTGGGAGAAGATGCCGGACACGTTCCTGGATGCGCTCGACGACCGATTCGGTATCGCCAGCCCGCGCAAGCACGGCTACGACACCGTCGACGCCATCCGGGCCATGCGTGACGGCCGGGCCGGCGTATTCATCGGGATGGGCGGCAACTTCGTCTCGGCCACGCCCGACACCGAGGTCACCGAGGCCGCGCTGCGCAGTTGCGGTCTGACCGTTCAGATTTCGACGAAGCTCAACCGCAGTCACCTGGTGCACGGCCGCACCGCGCTGATCCTGCCCACGCTGGGACGCACCGACAAGGATTTCCAGGCCGGCGGAAAACAGATGGTGTCCGTTGAGGATTCGATGTCGATGGTGCACCTGTCCCGCGGCAGCCTGACACCGCCCAGCGAGCACTTGCGCAGCGAGGTGGCGATCGTCTGTCAGCTGGCTCGCGCAGTACTGGGCCCGGACCATCCGGTGCCGTGGGAGCAGTTCAATGCCGACTACGACCGCGTCCGTGACGCGATCGCCGATGTGGTGCCCGGCTGCGAGAACTACAACCGCAAGGTGCGTCAGCCCGACGGGTTCCAGCTCCCCCACCCTCCCCGCGATTCCCGCGAATTCCGCACCACCACAGGTAAAGCCAACTTCGCGGTGAATCCCCTGCAGTGGGTACCGGTGCCCGAGGGCCGCCTGGTGCTGCAGACGCTGCGCAGCCACGACCAGTACAACACCACCATCTACGGCCTGGACGACCGTTACCGCGGGGTCAAGGGCGGGCGCCGCGTGGTGTTCGTCAATCCCGCCGACATCGAGGCGCTGGGTTTCGCCGAGGGTGACCGCGTGGATCTGGTGTCCGAATTCGAAGGACAGGAACGGCGCGCCAAGGACTTCCTGATCGTTCCGTACTCCACGCCGGCCGGCAATGCTGCCGCCTACTATCCCGAGACCAATCCACTGGTACCGCTTGATCACACCGCGAAGAAGTCGAACACACCGGTGTCGAAGGCCGTCGTCATCCGGTTGGAGCGGACCTAGTGGGCCGCGTCACCGCCCGCCGTCGCGCCCACCACCTGTCGGGCGCCACGGCTGAGGCCCGCCCCGAAACTCTGGTGGTCGAGGAACCGCTGGAGATCCGCGTCGACGGCTCACCCATCACCGTCACGATGCGAACCCCGGGCGCCGATGTCGAATTGGCCCAAGGGTTTCTACTGACCGAGGGCTTGATCGCACAGCGCGAAGACCTGGTGTCCGTGCGCTACTGCCGGGGCGCCGACGTGGATGGGGTCAACAGCTACAACGTGTTGGACGCGACCCTGGCCGCTGGCGTCCCCAAGCCCGACGTTGACGTGACCCGCAACTTCTACACCACCTCGTCGTGCGGGGTGTGCGGCAAGGCCTCGCTGGAGGCAGTGCGATTGAGCAGCAAGCACTGCCCCGGCGATGACCCGTCGACGGTTCCCGCCGCCGCGCTCTCGGCGATGCCCGCGCAACTGCGCGATGCGCAGAAGGTCTTCAACAGCACCGGCGGCCTGCACGCCGCAGCGCTGTTCACCGTCGATGGCACCATGCTTGTCGTCCGCGAGGACATCGGCAGGCACAACGCCGTGGACAAGGTGATCGGCTGGGCGCTGGAGAACAGCCGGATTCCGTCGACCGCCACGGTGCTCCTGGTGAGCGGCCGGGCCTCGTTCGAGCTCACCCAGAAGGCCGTGATGGCGGGCATCCCGATCCTGGCCGCGGTGTCGGCGCCGTCCTCCCTGGCCGTCGATCTGGCCGGCCAATCCGGCCTGACCCTGGTGGCCTTCCTGCGAGGCGATTCGATGAACATCTACACCCGCCCCGACCGCATCACCCGCTGAGCCACCGAATGCAAAAAGCCCCGCCGTAGCGGGGCTTTTTGCTTTTGCCTGTTACGCGGACTTGTCGCGCCGCTCCGAACGCGACGGCTTACGCGGCACGATGGTCGGCAGCACGTTGTCCTGCACGGTCTCCTTGGTGACGACCACCTTGGCGACGTCGTCGCGGCTGGGGATGTCGTACATCACCGGCAGCAGGACTTCCTCCATGATGGCGCGCAGGCCGCGGGCACCAGTGCCACGGTGGATGGCTTGATCGGCGATCGCCTCCAGCGCCTCCTCGGTGAACTCCAGCTCCACGCCGTCCATCTCGAACAGGCGGACGTACTGCTTGACCAGAGCGTTCTTCGGCTCGGAGAGGATCTTGACCAAGGACTCCTTGTCCAGGTTGGTCACCGAGGCCACGACCGGCAGACGGCCGATGAACTCGGGGATCAGACCGAACTTGATCAGGTCCTCGGGCATCACCTCGGCGAAATGGTCCTGGGTGTCGATCTCGGCCTTGGACCGCACCTCGGCACCGAAGCCCAGACCCCGCTTGCCGACCCGGTCGGAGACGATCTTCTCCAGGCCGGCGAACGCACCCGCCACGATGAACAGCACGTTGGTGGTGTCGATCTGGATGAATTCCTGGTGCGGATGCTTGCGGCCGCCCTGCGGCGGAACCGACGCCTGGGTGCCTTCCAGGATCTTCAGCAGGGCCTGCTGCACGCCCTCGCCGGAGACGTCGCGGGTGATCGACGGGTTCTCGCTCTTGCGGGCGATCTTGTCGACCTCGTCGATGTAGATGATGCCGGTCTCGGCGCGCTTGACGTCGTAGTCGGCGGCCTGAATCAGCTTGAGCAGAATGTTCTCGACATCCTCGCCCACATAGCCGGCCTCGGTCAGCGCGGTGGCATCGGCGATGGCGAACGGCACGTTGAGCATCTTGGCCAGGGTCTGCGCCAGATAGGTCTTGCCGCAGCCGGTGGGGCCCAGCATCAAGATGTTGGACTTGGTCAGCTCGACCGGCTCAGAGCGCGAATCGCGGGACTTCTCCTGGGCCTGGATGCGCTTGTAGTGGTTGTAGACCGCCACCGCCAGCGTGCGTTTCGCGGTGTCCTGACCGATGACGTAACCCTCGAGGAAGTCCCGGATCTCCGCGGGTTTGGGCAGCTCGTCGAGCTTGACGTCGTCAGCGTCGGCGAGTTCCTCCTCGATGATCTCGTTGCACAGATCGATGCACTCGTCGCAGATGTACACGCCCGGACCGGCAATGAGCTTTTTGACCTGCTTCTGACTCTTGCCGCAGAACGAGCACTTCAGCAGGTCACCGCCGTCTCCAATGCGCGCCATGTGGGGGGGTCCTACTTCCTGTTTGCAGTCGGTCGTTACGCCACTTGCTGGGTTACTTCGGGCGTAAACCCGACGCTACCCGTTCGTTCCGTCGCGGTGCGACCGATAAGGCCGAATCGCTCCGGTGGTATTTGTTCGTGTGCAGGAGAACATATCTCTCCTGGCCTCTCGTCACCCGGCGGCACGCTGACTGCGACCTTGGCGTGTCGTTGCGGAGCGCCGGCGAATAGCCGAACGACGTGGCCGTACGTGACATTCGCCGTGGTCGAGCGTACCGGCGCCACTCCTACGCCGCCGCGACCGCAGGTCAGCGGGGTTTCGGTCCTTCTCCGTGACGACGCACGCCCCGCACCGGAGGTCACCGGGCAGGGCGTGTGTCATCGGATCAGGGGTTGCCGCTGGAAATGCCGGCCGGCGCTAGCTGCCCTGCGCGGACAACTTGCGGTACTCCAGGACCGTGTCGATGATCCCGTAGTCCTTGGCCTGCGCGGCGGTGAGGATCTTGTCGCGGTCGGTGTCCTTGCGGACCTGCTCGGGATCCTTGCCGGTGTGGCGGGCCAGGGTGGTCTCCATCAGGGTGCGCATCCGCTCGATCTCGGCGGCCTGGATCTCCAGGTCCGAGAACTGACCCTGGATCACTCCACCCAACGACGGCTGGTGGATCAGCACCCGGGCATTGGGCAGAGCCAGACGCTTACCCGGGGTACCGGCGGCCAGCAGTACCGCGGCGGCCGAGGCGGCCTGCCCGAGGCACACCGTCTGGATGTCGGCGCGCACGTACTGCATGGTGTCGTAGATCGCCATCAGCGAGGTGAACGAGCCACCGGGCGAGTTGATGTACATGGTGATGTCGCGATCGGGATCCAGCGACTCCAGCACGAGCAGCTGGGCCATGATGTCGTTGGCCGACGCGTCGTCCACCTGTACGCCGAGGAAGATGATGCGCTCCTCGAACAGCTTGTTGTACGGGTTCGACTCCTTGACGCCGAAGCTGCTGTGCTCGATGAACGACGGCAGGATGTAGCGAGCCTGGGGCTGGAGGCGGGGATCAGTGTGGTCGGTCATTTGTCTAGTCCTGCTCCCGGTCCGGTGCCGTTGACGTTGGCGCTGGTGATGATGTGGTCGACAAACCCGTATTCCAAGGCTTCCGGCGCGGTGAACCAACGGTCGCGATCGGAGTCGGCCTCGATGCGCTCGATGGTCTGCCCGGTGAACTCGGCGTTGAGCCGGAACATTTCCTTCTTGATGACCGCAAACTGCTCGGCCTGGATGGCGATGTCCGCGGCGCTACCGGTGACGCCACCGAGCGGCTGGTGCATCAGGATCCGGGCGTGCGGCAGGGCGAAACGCTTGCCCTTGGTGCCCGCTGCCAAGAGGAATTCACCCATCGAGGCCGCCATGCCCATCGCATAGGTGGCGATGTCGCACGGCGCCAGGACCATCGTGTCGTAGATGGCCATACCGGCGCTGATCGAACCGCCCGGCGAGTTGATGTAGAGGTGGATGTCCTTGGTCGGATCCTCCGCCGACAGCAACAGGATCTGCGCGCACAGCTTGTTGGCGATGTCGTCGTCCACTTGGGAACCCAGGAAGATGATCCGCTCGGCAAGCAAGCGCTCATAGACGGAGTCGACGAGGCTGAACCCGCTCCCGTTCGAACGCATGTCAGTCACGACTGGATACCTGCTTTCTCTTACGCATTGGTACTGACGACACTAACGAAACTGGGGCGTCACGCACTCCCGTACGGGGCTGCGTTCGCTCACAGCGTCACTCGGCGGTGTCGGCGTCCTTTTCGGCGGACTCGTCGGCAGCGGCCTCGTCAGCCTGCTCGCCCTCGGCCTGCGCAGCCTCGGCCGGACCGAAGAACTCCGTGGTGTCGATCACGGTGCCGTCGGTGTCGGTCACGGTGGCGGCGTGCACCACAGCGGCAATGGTCAGCCCACGACGCACGTCGGCGAACATGGCCGGCAGCTGGTTGTTCTGCTGCAGGATCTGGATCAGCTGCTGGGGCTCGATGCCGTACTGGCGCGACATCAGCACGAGACGCTCGGTGAGGTCGTTCTGGCCGACCTGGATGTCGAGCTTGTCGGCGACGGCGTCCATCAGCAGCTGGGTCTTGACGGCCTTTTCGGCGTTCGTCTTGTTGTCGGCGTCGAATTCCTCACGGCTGCTGCCCTGTTCGGTGAGCTGCTCGGCGAACTTGTCCTCGTCGTGGTCGAGGCCGTGGATCGCGTTGTGCAGGGCGTCGTCGATCTGGGCCTGAACGATCTTCTCCGGCAGCGGAACCTCGGTCTGCTCCAGCAGCGCCTCGATGGCCTTGTCGCGGATCTGCTCGGCCTGCTGCACGCTCTTGACCCGGCGCACCTGGTCGGTGAGGCTCTCCTTGAGCTCGCCGATGGTGTCGAATTCGCTTGCCAGCTGGGCGAAGTCGTCGTCAGCCTCGGGCAGCTCGCGCTCCTTGACCGACTTCACGGTCACCGTCACGTCGGCATCCTTGCCGGCGTACTCGCCGGCGGCCAGCTTGGTGGTGAAGACCTTGGACTCGCCGACCTTCAGACCGATGATCGCGTCGTCGAGGCCCTCGATCAGCTGACCGGAACCAACCTCGTGCGACAGACCCTCGGTGGCAGCCTCGGGGACATCGGTGCCGTCGACGGTTGCCGACAGGTCGATCGAGACGAAGTCGCCTTCCTGGGCACCGCGCTCGACGCCGGTCAGGGTGCCGAAACGGGCGCGCAGCGACTGCAGCTCGGCGTTGACCTCGTCATCGTCCACCTGGATCGGGTCGACGGTGATCTTGAGCGCGTCGAACTCGGGCAGGGTGATCTCGGGACGCACGTCGACCTCGGCGGTGAACGCCAGCTCCTGGCCGTCCTCCAGCTTGGTCACCTCGATCTCGGGCTGACCCAGCGGCTTGACGTCGGAGGCCGAGACGGCCTCGCTGTAGCGGCTCGGCAGCGCGTCGTTGACGACCTGCTCCAGCACCGCACCGCGGCCGACGCGGGCCTCCAGCAACTTGCGCGGGGCCTTGCCCGGGCGGAAGCCGGGGAGGCGGACCTGCTGGGCCAGCGCCTTGAACGCGCGATCGAAATCGGGCTCAAGCTCGGTGAAGGGCACCTCCACATTGATGCGCACCCGGGTGGGGCTCAGCTGCTCGACCGTGCTCTTCACTGTTCCTGCTCCTAGATAGTTCTCTCGTATTGGCGGATGAGTCGGGGTGACAGGATTTGAACCTGCGGCCTTCCGCTCCCAAAGCGGATGCGCTACCAAGCTGCGCTACACCCCGTGGTGGTGGTCCATCCGCCGCGGCAAAACCCACGAACGGACCACGCGAGATACTACGTGCTCACGGCACGGGGCATTCAATTGGCTTTGATCGGGGGCACACCGGTACAGTGCTGATGCTGCACATGCGGGCGTAGCTCAATGGTAGAGCCCTAGTCTTCCAAACTAGCTACGCGGGTTCGATTCCCGTCGCCCGCTCCACAAGGACCGCCCTGATGGGGCGGTTTTTTGTTTGTCCGGGCTGTCATCGCCTCTCCGCTGCCGCACCCCGGCTGTACCCCCGATCGGGTCGTACCGCCAGGGTTGCCCTGCGCAACCCACCGGGCGCGTCAAAGCGAACCGTCGTCACCATCGACGTGGCAGTCGGCTAACGTCTATCGCGACTCGATCGAGGAGTCGGCAACCACTGGTGAGCCAAGGGGACGATGTGGCCAAATCTCTTCAAGACGAGATCGAGACCGCCAGGCAGACGATTCGTTCAGAGTCAATGTCGATGTCAGTTGGCGAGATCGCGAACCTATACCGAAGCGAAGAGATAGTGATTCGCCCCGAGTTTCAGCGCTTGTTCCGCTGGGACGTTGAGCAAAAGTCACGACTCGTAGAGAGCCTCCTACTAGGCATCCCAGTGCCGTCGGTGTTCGTAATGCAACGCGAAGATGGCATCTGGGAAGTCATCGACGGACTTCAGCGCCTGAGTACCATCCTCGAATTCATGGGTGAATTACGCGACGAAGCCACGAAGGAACCCATCGAACCCAGTATCTTGCGAGGCACGCAGTATCTGTCGAACCTAGAAGGCGCCTCATACGAGGACGGTGTCGACGGTGCCCAGACTTCACTAACCCCAGGCCAACGACTTGGACTGAAGCGCGCCAAGATCGATTTGAAAATCTTGTTGCCGGAAAGCGACGACAAAGCCAAGTTCGAATTGTTTGACCGATTGAATACCGGCGGCAGCCCACTGTCCGCACAAGAAATTCGGAATGCGCAATTGCTTATGCGCGATCCTTCACTATACGAATGGCTCGAAGCACTTCGAAAAGACTTTAACTTCCAGCAGACTATAGCGATTACCGAGCGGCTATATGACGAAGCGTACGACATGGAGCTTGTTTGTCGGTTCTTTGCGCTTATCTGGAGTTCAGACACTGATCTTAAGAACATTGGAAACATCGATAACTACGTTTCAAACAAGATATTCTCGACCATTGGCGACAAAGCATTTGACCGGGCGAGTGAAGGCAAGCGATTCTCAGCCATCTTCTCCCACTTGCAAGCCGCACTTGATGACGACGCCTTCAAGAAATTCGAGGGTAACCGCTTCGTCGGTGGATTCTCGGTTTCCGCCTTCGAAACAATAACTGTTGGAATCGCCCGGAATGCCGACGTGTGGCTGCTCGACGATTTGGAGCCCGCAACTCTTCGAGAACGGGTCGCCCACTGGTGGGGGAACACAACCTTCCGGAGTGGGTCTAAAGCCGGAAGCAACGCCGCCAGCCGCCTTCCAAAGACCCTACCCGAAGCTCGGGATTTCTTCAGCACAGTGAAATGAAGATTCGCACATCCGAGGAACTCTACGACCGCATATACGATGACCTCGTTTGGCGGAAGCGGGAAATCGTGCTCTTCAACACGCAGCTCGCCAAAGCCAACCCCGAATTTTCTCGCGCCCTCCTGCGCGGTTCCGTAGCGCTACTTTATGCCCACTGGGAGGGGTTTATTAAGAATGCTTGCCATTTCTATTTATGTTACCTATCGAGTCGCCCCCTAATATTCTCCGACTTAATACCCGAACTAGCAGCACTGACATTACGCGCACACATATCTGAAGCTCTTCAGGCGAAGAAAAATACGATGCGAGCTGATCTCGTTCGCGCCATTCGTGAGCACGCTCAGCACCCCGCAACCATACCAACTTCGCGGGATGCAGTTCGCACCGAATCGAACCTATCGTTTAATGTTTTTTCTGAAGTTATTACAAGTGTCGGTTGCGATGCCCTGCGATATGAACCTTATCGGGATTTGATCGACGATCAACTCGTAAATTCACGAAATCAGATCGCACACGGAGAGAATGCAAATATTGCCAAAACAGAGTGGGATGACTTGTCAACGGAAGTCATCTGGATTATGGATGACATAGCTACACAACTGGTTAATGCTGCAGTACTGCGCTCCTATATGGCCTCTTAACGCCGCGGCGGCACAACGTTTCGCCGTAGGCCGGGGCGGCTGCCATCGCGTCTAGGGCGCCCATCGCCTCGGCGTGGTCGTCGATGTTGAACAGGTGCGCGTATACCGCCAGGGTTGTGGTGACCTTGGCGTGGCCCATGAACCGGGCGATCTCCAACGGTGGTCGCCCCGCCGCGTTGTACAGGGACGCGTAGGTGCGTGCCACGACACCCCAGCCGGTAACAGTGCACTGTGATCTTTCGTGGCGGCTGCAGTCCGGTTCGTCCGCAGCACCGCAGGCCGATACACCGCCTTATGGAAGGTGGCGTATCGAACTGGAACGCTCTAATCCAGATTCAGCCGCGCAGCAGCTTCCCCCACCGTCAAGCCCGCCAGGGCGGAAGCCTGTCGGTGAGCCTTCTGCGTGGCAGTGGCTTCTCCTGGCTGCGCAACCTCGCCGTGGGCCACCGGGCCAAATCTGGCCAGCAACTCGGCACTGGAAATTAGCAGCCCGCCACGGCGTTCCGCGCTGCACTGATATGCTGGAAAATGCCGACACATATCTAGGGCCAACCGGCACCTGGGTCGAAAGCCACCTGGCTAAGGGGTGGCAGGGTGGAGCACTCCCCGTAGGTGCTGTGAAACCCGGCAGGTGGTTACCTTCTGCGCGGCCTACAGTGCAGCGTCTGTGCGAACGGGAAACAGGCGGTCCGGTGATGGAGAACCATCGTGCTTGGTTACCTGATTATCAGTTCATTTCTGGCTGCGTTCGTGGCGCTGAGCGGGCTTCGACTCTGGCTCGAGGCAAGCGTCGAAATCACGCGTCTCGACCCCAAGAACGCTCACAAGACCATCGGTGCGATGGGCCAGCACTTCCCGCTCCGGCGGTGGCAGCGGTGGCGGCGGCGTTAAAAGCACAATCGAATTACATTGTCCCCCTGGGGGTATGGCAATCCGGCCATTGCCCCGAGGGCGGTCACCGCGCAGCAGGTGTGCGTAGACGACCTCGGCCATAGAGAGGATCGAACCCTCGCGGTGGCACGCACAACGGCCTTGCGATGGTCGCGAATCGCCTCGGCGGCAACGTCGGGCACCGGCAAGCGCCCGAAGTTCGCCTGCGGCGACGGGCCGGTCGAGCAACCCCGCCGCTGCGGTGTCGAGCTAGTGCCCTACGCCCGTCCGCGCTTGATTCGGCGGCCACCGCCGCAGGTTAAAGCGCCCGGCCCTGCGACGTTCTTTCGGTGCCGCGATTACGGGGCGCAAGTGGCTGCCGGACCCGAACATCGGGCCAGATCCTGACCACCTGCCCGAATGGGAACCCGACCGGCCGTCCTAGTCGAATGACGAAGGCGAGTTATCGGCCGGCGCCGACACCTACGGCCCTAACTCACCGCTATCGCCGCTTGCAACACCTGCAAATCGAGCACGAGCGATTTGCAGCGTGCAAGTGGTCGACACCGCTGACGAGGCACGCCCGCAAGCCTGACGGGCGGTTTTTTGTTTTGTTTGCCCTGCTCACCGTGGCCCGGTCGATGGCGGGTCAACCGGCGTCAGCGATATCGGCAGCCAGTGGGTGCCCGGTCCCTCACCTGGGCATCCGGTTCCCCCGATGACCAGGGTGCGCTCCCCGAAGAAGCTGCCGTCAGGGTTCGGGATCCAGTAGTCCGAGCGCTGGGCCTGCACGGCGCTGCCGGGGTTGTTGCGATCGCAGAAGTAGGGATACTCACCGCTCGTTTCCCAGCGGTCGTTGTTCCATCTGTACTCGTAGGCCACTGGGGCGCCCGGGTTGCGGGCGTGGTCGTCCGTATTGTCCATGCGCGCAACACATCCGTTCGCGTCGCACTTGGTGGTGAATTCGGCAGGCACGGTTATCGAATTCATCGGTGTCGGGTTTCCGTTGAATGTCTGCTTCGAGAAGTCGATGAGCAGGTTGTAATGCCCGTACAGCGGCGGTGGTTCAATTCGCTCCGCATCAGCGATCGGCGACCCCAGCGCCAGAACGCTTGCCGCGAGGGCTACTCCCAGCATGGTTTTCATAGCGTTAGTCGTCCTCGTCATCATCGCGGTGTGCCGCCTCGACCACCTCGGGCGGCACCGGCTTTTGGAGCCAGGCACGAATGCGCAATAGCCCACCGGCGACGACGCCTACGGCGAATACCGCGACGAGTACCCACAGAACGGTGGTCATGGCACCGAATTATCCCGCCCCGCGGCGCGCTGCGGCCGATTACCCACGAGTAGGCCACTGCCGGGTATCGCGCACATCTCAATACTGGCCGACTCCCGAAAATCGGAGGAAAGTGATGTGTATCACACCGCTTGCAAGAAGTCGGTTAGAACGAAAGGCAACGAGATGATCGGAGCAATTATTACCGCAGTCGTCGTCGGTGCGATTATCGGCGCACTCGCGCGACTCATCATGCCCGGTCGGCAGAATGTCAGCACACTCATGACAGTCGTGCTCGGCATTGCCGGAGCCCTGATCGGCTCTTGGCTCACCGCTGTCGTCGGATACACCAACTCGAACGGCGGATTCGCAATCGTCCCGTTCGTGGTCGGTGTCGTGGTCGCGATTGTGCTGATCGCGATCTACACGGCCCTGTCGGGCCGACGCGGCACGCCCGTCGGGCACTGAGCAGGACAGCCGCCGGCTCCGCCGATCCCCTGTCCTCATGATCGCGGAGCCCATTCTTGGCGCCGTCACCGGTTAAACATGTTCCTGCCGCCACGAGCAAGGCATTGCGGAATGTATGCACATCGTGGCGCTCAATTGTCGCGTTGTTTTATTTCGTTTCCGTCTGGAATGCCAGCAAATCCCATGCACCAAATTGGTGCGCCTCCCCGGTAAATACGTTCATCAACAACGGCCGGATTTTCGCGATACGTGGATCGCGCGTGAGTCGACCGGGTAAGCCCGGAATCGGCCGGGCTGCTTAGATCTTGTTGGCTGAGTATGGCTTTCGAGCGACGGGGGCGCGAATGATCAGTGTCCGCGCCCTGGCCCACCGGGAACGCCGGGAATTCGCCGACCTGCTCGACGGGTTGGCTCCGCACGAATGGCAGGCACCGACGTTGTGCGCGGGCTGGAATGTTCGCGACGTCGTCACCCACACCGTCGCCTATCTGGGACAGACCCGGCTGCAGCTCACCGGAGCGATGCTGGCAGCGCGGGGGCGCGTGGACAGGATCAACGACCGCGCGCTGCAGGCCGACGCCACTGCCGGACCCGACGAACTGCGCATCCTGATGCGGGCCGGCACCGATCCGTCAGGTGCGGGCGCGCTCTACGGCTGCCGGGTGGCCCTGATCGAGTGCCTGATCCACCAGCAGGACATCCGGCGCCCGCTCGGGCGGTCCCGCACAATTCCGGCCGACGCACTGCTCGCCTCCCTGTCCTTTGCGCGGATCAGCCCGGTGATCGGCGGAGCCCGCCGCACCCGGGGGGTGCGATTGATCGCCGGTGACCTCGACTGGTCGGCCGGCCGCGGGCCGGAGATCCGTGGACCGGGTGAGGCGCTGTTGCTGGCGATGACGGGACGCGTTGAGGCGGTCGCCGGCGAGCTGCAGGGACCGGGCGTGGCTCACCTGTGCGGACGATGAAACGTCCGGTCTCGATCCGGCGTCGAATCGGCGCAGACCCGACGCCAACCTCGTAACGATCCGACCGCGCCCATCGATTCAGTTAGCGGACCGCCCCTAGCATCGGGCAGTGACGTGTTTCGGCGCTCCGCCGAGTCATCGCCCACGTCCGTTGTCCCCGCTGGAGGATCGTTGAGAAGTCAGCCGATCGATGCGATCGACGGCTTCTGCACGTCCGAATTCGCCCGGGTGCGCGATGCCTTCGCGGACAACTTCTCCCACCACAACGAGGTCGGCGCTGCTGTCGCGGTCTGGGTCGAGGGCGACCTGGTGGTCAACCTGTGGGGCGGATCCGCCGACGCAGCCGGTACCAGGCCATGGCAGCAGGACACCCTGGCCAGCGTGTATTCCGGATCCAAGGGGCTGTTGAGCACCTGCATCCATCTGTTGGCCGACCGCGGCGAGATCGACCTCGACGCGCCGGTGGCCCGCTACTGGCCCGAGTTCGGCCAGGCCGGAAAGCAGAACATCACCATCGCCATGGTGCTGGGCCACCGCTCGGGCGTGATCGGCCCGCGCGAACCGATGAGCTGGCAGCAGGTGACCGACTGGGACGCGGTGTGCGCCCGGATCGCAGCCGCGACGCCGTGGTGGCCGCCGGGCAGCGCGCAGGGCTACCACGTGGTGACCTTCGGCTTCATCCTCGGCGAGGTGGTTCGCCGGGTCACCGGCCGCACCCTCGGTCAGTACCTGCGCACCGAGATCGCCGAACCGCTGGGCGCCGACATCCACGTCGGCCTGCCTGACTGGCACCACCATCGCTGCGCGGAGATGGTGAACAAGCCGTCGGTGCGCAGCCTGCTGGCCGACAACGGGGTCGACGAACCGCCGGCTTCGCTCGGAGACCATCCGATGGCCGGCTGGGCGGTGTCGATGGACTTCGTGCCGGATGACGAACTGGGCGTGCAGGCCCTGGACGCCTGGCGCAGCGCCGAGTTCCCGAGCACCAACGCCCACGTCTCCGCGCTCGGCATGGCGACCTTCTACAACGCGCTGGCCCAGGAGAAGCTCCTGACCCGCGAGCACATGGAGCGCTGCCGGGTTTCCCAGGGCGGATTCGACGCCGATGTGGTGCTGGGCGCGCGAGTCGCCGATCACGGCTGGGGTCTGGGCTACATGCTCAACCAGCGCGGCATCGCCGGACCGAACACCCGCATCTTCGGGCACGGCGGGTCGGGTGGTTCGTTCGCCTTCGTCGACCTGGAGCACCGGATCGGCTACGCCTACGTGATGAACTATTTCGACGCCACCAAGTGCAATGCCGACCCGCGCACGGTCGCGCTGTCCAACGAGGTGTACTCCGCTCTCGGCGTAATTTGAGTTCTCTTCGAGGACCCGGAGACGCCGTTTTCCGTGGGTACGCTGGACGCCATGAACAGCGTTTTGCTGGTACTCATCGTTCTGGTCATCGCCGCGATCGCGTTCGCTGTCTACAGCTCGTCGCAGGCCAACGGCCGCCGTTCGGCGGAGTCGCTGGCCGACGCCAAGGCTGACGCCCGCCGGCTCATCGAGCGCCTCGGCGGACAAGTGCTCAACCTGACCGGCTCCGACGATGCCTCCAAGCAGGCACTGGCCGACGCGTCCGAGCGCTACACCGCGGCGTCCTCCCAGATCGATCAGGCCACCACGGCCAAGCAGGCTGCGCTGGCCAAGGAGAGCGCCATCGAGGGCCTCTACTACGTGCGCGCGGCCCGCACTGCGATGGGCATGGATCCCGGTCCCGAGTTGGAGTCGCTGAGCGGGCAACGTTCGGCCGGCGCGGTCACCGAGGACCGCCGGATCAGCTTCGAGGGCCGCGAGATCGAGGCGTCCCCGACTCCCTCGGCGAACACACCGAACTACTACCCGGGTGGCCGGGTGGCCGGACGCCCGGTGCCCGCCGGCTGGTACTCCGAGCCGTGGTGGAAGCCGGCCCTGGTGGCCGGCGCCTGGGGCCTGGGCTCGGTGCTCCTGTTCGACGCGATGTTCTCCGGAATGCACGGAGTCAACTACGGCGCACAGGGTTTCGAAAACGGTTACGGCGATGGCTATTCCGACGGTTTCGCCGCGGGCCAGGACGGCGGCGACGCCGGCGGGTTCGATGGCGGCGACGCCGGCGGCGGCGACTGGGGCGGTACGGACGCCAGCGGCTGGGACGGCGGAGGCTTCGACGGTGGCGACTTCGGCGGTGGCGATTTCGGGGGCTTCTGACCCTCTGCCGAACAGACGCTCGGGTACCTGTGGCTCACACTTTTCGGGTACCTACGTGTCTGTTCGCGCGAATTTCTTTCTAGAGGCGGCTCTCCAGACGCGCCGACACGCCGGCCTCCTGCAGGTCCAGACGCTCCAGCATGGCCCGCACCGCCTCGTCCTCGATCCGGCCTTCATCGCGCTCGGTGATGAGCGCACCGCGTTGCGCCGCAAGCACATCCCGGTACAGACCCGAGAACACCGCGGCCCGTTTGGTGAGCGCTTCAGGGTCGGGCATCTCGTCTGCGTCCTGTGAATGCCGGGCGATCACCGCGCGGATCTCGGTCACCACCCGGGGATCGAGACCTTCGGGCGGATCTGCCTCGAACGCGTCGAGCACATCGTCGGCCGCATCGTGCACCACGCGTTCGGCCTTGAGTTCCTCCTCCCGGTCGGCAGCGTGGTCGTCGCAGAACCGGGACAGGTTCAGCCGGCGGATCAGCAGGGGCAGGGTCCAGCCCTGGATCAGCAAGGTGCCCACACTCACCGCGAACGCGATGGCCTGGATGGTGGCGCGTTCCGGGAAGGGTTCGCCCGAAGCCGTGGTCGCCGGGATCGCGGCGGCCGCGGCCAGTGTCACCACGCCACGCATCCCGGTCCAGGACACGACGACGTTCTCCCGCCAGCTCAGTGAGCGGCGGTCGATCATCCGGCGCCAGCGCGCCCTCGGCGTTCGGTTGCGCCGGCCGAGGGCCCCGCGAGCACCGTCGGGCACCGGCACGCTGAACTTGCTCTCCACGTGCCGGGACAGCTTGTTCCGGCCGAACATCAGGAACACCGACAGCGGGCGGATCACCAGCACGATGAGCAACACGATCACCGAGGCGACCGCGACGACGGCCAGCGACTCGTGGGCTTCGTTGAGGTCCTGCAGCACAAACCGCAGATGCAGACCGATGTAGGCGAACACGAACGCCTCGAGCAGCACGTCGACCGAATTCCAGACGTACCGTTCCTGCAGTCGCGTCTGGTACGCCGCCCCCATCGCACCGTTGCCGACCACGAAGCCGGCGACCACCACCGCCAACACACCGGAGGCGTGCAGTTCCTCGGCGGTGATGAAGGCCGCGAACGGAACCACCAGACCCTGCACCGTCTCCAGACCCGGGTTGTCCAGGTGCTTGCGAATCCACAGCGTCACGTAGCCCAGCAGTGCCCCGACCACCGGGCCGACCGTGGCGCTGTACCCGAACAGCAGGAAGGGGTTCTCGATGAAGGTGTGGCTCCCGGCGACCTGGGCCACCGCGATGGAGAACAGGGTCAGCGCGGCCGCGTCGTTGATCAGGCTCTCGCCGGTGAGGATCGCCATCACCCGTTTGGGCAGGCCGAGCTTGCGGCCCACCGCGACGGCGGTGACGGCGTCCGGCGGCGCGACGATGGCGCCGAGCACGAGGGCCAGCCCGAAGGTCAGTGGCACCAGCACCAGCCAGGACGAGACCGCTGCCACGGCGAATGCCGTCACCACGACCAGGCCGACACCCAGGCCGAGGATCGGGCGGATGTTACGGAAGAACGTCGGGAAGGAGAAGTCCAGCGCCGCCGAGTACAGCAGCGGCGGCAGCACCACCGTCAGCAGAATGTGCGAATCCAGTTCGGGGGGCTCGAAGCCCGGCAGGAACGACACCGCGCTGCCGATCACCACGATGATCAGGGCGGGTTCCATCCCACGGCGGTGCGCGATTGCTGTGACGAGGATGGCTCCGACGACGACGAGGATCAATTCCACCCGGGAATTGTCCCGTGCCCGCGCCGGCGCCGCGCGCTCACACCTGGCAGTCGGGGCACCAGAACAGGTTGCGGCCCTCCAGTTCTGCGGTGCGCACCGGGGCGCCGCACACCCGGCAGGCCTCCCCCGCCCGGCGATACACGTAGGTGCGGGGCCGGCCCGGACCGTAGGACGGGGCACCGTGGTCGTGCTCGGGGCGGACGACGACGATCTTGCCCCGGCGCACCCCGACCTTCATCAGTTCGACGAGATCGGTCCACATGTCGCTGAATTCGGCCTGAGCCATGTGCGTGCCCGACCGGTACGGATTGATGTGATGACGGAACAGCAGTTCGCTGCGGTACACGTTGCCGACTCCGGCGATCACCGACTGGTCCATCAACAACGCACCGATTGACCTGCGCGACTTACTGATTCGCGCCCAGGCCGACGCGGGATCGGCGTCCTTGCGCAGCGGGTCGGGACCGAGGCGCGCCACCACATCGGCGATCTCGGGCTCGGCGATCACCTCGCAGACGGTGGGGCCACGCAGGTCGGTGCCGTACTCGGCACCCACGATCCGCATCCGCACCTGGCCGACCGGCAGCCCCAGCGGAACGGGAGCCTCGGTGAACTTGCCGTACAGGCCGAGGTGGATGTGCACGACCCGGCCACCGTCGTAGTGGTGGAACAGGTGCTTGCCCCAGGCGTCGGCCTGCTTGAACACCTGGCCGTTGACCGCGGCCGCACCGTCGGCGAAGCGGCCCTGCGGGCTGGACACCACCACCGGTGCCCGGCCGAACCGCTTCTGGTGCAGCCGGGCCAGCCGGTGCAGGGTGTGCCCTTCGGGCATGGGTCAGGCAGGCGCGCCGGGAACCGGCGGGGCCACGTGATCCTTCTCGTAGGCGGCGAGAATGTCGATGCGGCGCTGGTGACGCTCGGCCTCCGACCACGGCGTCGACAGGAACGCGTCGACGATGGCCAGCGCCTCCTCCTCGCTGTGCATGCGTCCACCCAGACCCATCAGTTGCGCGTTGTTGTGCTCGCGGGCCAGTTTGGCGGTCTCGACGCTCCAGGCCAGGGCACAGCGGGCACCGGGCACCTTGTTCGCGGCGATCTGCTCACCGTTGCCCGACCCGCCCAGCACGATGCCCAGGCTGCCCGGGTCGGCGACTGTCCTGACCGCCGCGTCGATACAGAACGCCGGGTAGTCGTCATCGGCGTCGTAGGTGTAGGCACCGCAGTCGATCGGCTCGTGGCCGGTCTTCTTGAGGTGCTCGATGATGGTCTGCTTGAACTCGAATCCGGCGTGGTCGGCACCGATGTAAACGCGCATGTCGGTAACCCTAACTGGTCGGTAACTCCGCTTGGCCACAGCGCAGGATGATGGTACGGGGATTGAGGGTGCGCGTTCTCACCGCCGGGTCGGTCACTGCGCTACCGCGTCAACCCTTTTCAGTACCAGCGCGGATACCTGCCAGGAGCAGGTCGAGCATGCGCTGCGCCTGCTCGGGTGAGCCGCTGGCGAGGAAGATCCCGAGCATGCTCGAAACCACGTCGTCGGCCCGCACATCGACGCCCAGGCTGCCATCGGTGACGCCGGCATCGAGCAAGGTCTGGACCGCACCGGTGACGCTCGCCTTGGTATCGCGGTGATCGACCGCGCCGGATTCGAAGATGGTGCGCAGCGATTCGGCCATGCCCTTCTTGGCGGCGACGAACGTCGCGTAGCGGTCCATCCACCGACGCAGCGCCACCGGCGGCGGGTACCGGCCGGACAGCTCGGCGGCGGATGCGGAGACTTCGGCCAGCTCGGCCCGGTAGACGGCCTCGATGAGGGCCTCGCGGCTGGGAAAGTGACGGTAGAGCGTCCCGATGCCGACACCGGCGTCGCGGGCGATCGCCTCTAGCGAGACCGGTCCGTCTGACGCGGTGAACGCTGCCGCAGCAGCCGCGAGCAGGCGCTCCCTGTTGCGCCGCGCATCAGCCCGCTCAGCCATAGCGGAGGCTCCTCCGTTTTGCTAGTGTGCGAAGCGGAGGTTCCTCCGCTTTAGGTTCTATTATGACACTCCAGGAGCGCACCATGACCACATCGCACCCCGGCGGCACTGGCACCCTCGGCGCACACACGGTCGCGCGGATCGGCTACGGCGCCATGCAACGCCGTGGCTCCGCAGAGGACGCGATCGCGCTGCTGCGCCGCGCCGCCGAACTCGGGGTCAACCACATCGACACGGCCTCGTTCTACGCCGAGGGTGAGGTCAACCGGACCATCCGGGCCGCGCTATCGCCTTATCCCGAGGACCTGGTGCTGGTCAGCAAGGTCGGCGCCGCGCACGTACCCGGTGCGGCGATTCCGCTGACCGCGGCGCAGAAGCCGCACGAACTGCGGGCCGCGGTCGAGAAGGACCTGAGCCAACTCGGGGTCGAGCAGGTCGCAGTGGTGAACCTGCGCCGGATGGACCTGGGTCCCGGCGTGGTCGCCGAGGGGGATCAGGTGGTGCCGCTGGACGATCAGTTGGCCGAGATGATTGCGCTGCGCAACGAGGGCAAGATCGGTGCGATCGGGATCAGCAACGTCGACCTGCCGATGCTTGAGCAGGCCGTACCCGCCGGCATCGTCTGCGTGCAGAACGCCTACAACCTGTTGGACCGCCGACGCGAGGACATGCTGGGGTACTGTGCCGAACACGGCATCGCCTGGGTGCCGTACTTCCCGCTGGGCTCGGCATTTCCCGGCTTCCCCAAGGTCGCCGACAACGATGTGGTGCGCCGCCTGGCCACCGAAACCGGTTCCACCCCAGCACAAGTCGGTCTGGCGTGGTTACTGGCGCACTCCCCGAACATTTTGCCGATTCCCGGCACCGGATCGATCGCCCACCTCGAGGAGAACCTGGCGGCCGGCAACCTCACGCTCAGCGACGCGCAGATGGCCGACCTCGACGCGGTACCCGGCGCAGGGCTATCCGATGGTGATGGCGTCGAGGCGTTCCTTGATGAAGGCCGATGACGTCACGGGCTCCAAACCACCGACCTTGCCGACGGGCGGTTCCAGCGGGGTGACGAGTGCGTCGTGGTTGGCCTCGTAGAAGTAGATCAGCGAGACCAGGTCCTCCTCGGGGGCGTGCGACTGCGGCGGCAGCACGCGGTGCCGGCCGGAGGGCCAGCGGCGGCCACTCCAGTACTCCAGCAGGTCACCGATGTTGACCGTGAGCGATCCCGGCTCCCACGGCGCGTCCTCCCAGCCCTCCTGCTCGGAGAAGACCTGCAGTCCGCCCGCACCCGGTTCGCGGTCCAGGATCGTCACCGTGCCGAAGTCGGTGTGCGGACCGATGCGGAACTGGCCCGGCTCCGGCTCCCCCACCACGCTAACCGGCGGGTAGTGGTTGATGTTCATGGTCCAGGTCGGCCGATCCGCCAGGGCGACAAAGGGATTGACCGGCAATCCGAGGGCGTGGGCGAACAGCGCCAGCAGGTCGTCGGAGACCGTCCGCATCGCGGCGGTGTACTCGTCGACCAATACCTGCAACGCGGGCACCTCGGCCGGCCACACGTTGGGTGCGAACCAGATCCGGTCGACCTCCGGGTCGCCGGTCGCGGTCTCGGCGCCCAGGCTGTAGCTCTCCTTCAGATCGGGCGGGGTCTCGGTGCCCTCGGCGTAACCGTTGGCTTCGGCTCCCGGCCCGATCCAGCCGTGCCCGCCCACGGGCACCGAATAGCCCTGCTTGACCTGGTCCGGGAGTGCGAAGAACTCCCGGCTGGCCGCGCGCACCTTGGCCGCCAGGTCGGTGTCCACACCGTGGCCGGTGACGACGATGAAGCCCGCGCGCTGCAGACCCGCGTCGACCTCGGCGGCAACCGCGTCGGCCTCGGCCCCGCCGGCGTACCACCGGGACATGTCAATCGTTGCTATCGCGCTCATTCGCCGATGTCCTCCGCCCACAGATCCGGACGCTCGGCGATGAAGTCCTCCATCATCGCCACGCAGCGTTCATCGTCGAGCAGGGTAACCGCTACCCCGTGCTCGGCCAGCCAGTCGTGGCCACCTGTGAAGGTCCGGCTCTCGCCGATCACCACCGCGCCGATGTTGAACTGGCGGACCAGGCCGCTGCAGTACCAGCACGGCGAGAGCGTCGTCACCATGATCGTGGAGCGGTAACCGCGCTGACGCCCGGCGGCCCGGAAGGCGTCGGTCTCGGCATGGATGGACGGGTCATCGTTCTGAACGCGCCGGTTGTGGCCGGCCCCCAGCAAGGTCCCGTCCGCGCTGAACAAGGCGGCGCCGATGGGAATACCGCCTTCGGCCAACCCTTTTCGCGCCTCCTCGACGGCGACGTCGAGCATCTGTTCCGGGCTCATGCCGGCACCGCCCGTTCCGCGGTGAGCTTGGACCGGCACAACACGAGATAGCAGGCACCGGCGATCAGGAACCCGACGAAGAACGTGATGTCGCCCAACTGCGGTACCTCGCGAGCGATGTAGCCGACGAACTTCGCCTGGTTGCAGAACAACGTCACCGACACGACCAGACCGACCAGGAACGACACCAGGCCGGGCCAGTTCGTGTAGGACCGGTCGTAGAGGAAGTCCGCGACGGGCGCGTCGCCACGCAGGTACTCGTCGGCGAACACCACTCCGAGCCACGGTCCGATCCAGTACGCGATGATCAGCAGGAACGCCTCGTAACTGGCCGCGGCGTCGGCCAGTGCCCACGCGGCGATCAGGAACCCGACCACCCCGAAGAACGCGGTCGCCAGCGCCCGGGCGATGTGATGCGGAAGCTTGATCCCGATGGTTACGAAAGCCATTGCGCCCGAATAGATGTTGATCGCGTTGGCGGCCACCGCCCCGATCGCGATGGCCAACAGGGTCAGACTCGCCAGCCACGGGGCCAATTCCGAGGTGAAGGCAGTGGTCGGATTGTCCGAGACCGCAGGGCCGATGGTCACCGAGGCCGCACCCACCGTCTGAAGCAGCATGCAGGACACGAACAGTCCTGCGGCGGCGAAGAACCCGGTGCGGGGTCGGGCCTCGGACCGCGGCAGGTACCGCGTGTAGTCGGCGGCGTACGGCGCCCACCCCGCGACATAGCCGAACGCGGTGCCCACGGTCAGCAGGAAGCCCCCCATACCGCCGACACCGCCGGTCACCGCGGGCGCACCGAAATCGGCCTTGGTCAGGATCACCACGGAGGTGATCGCGAAGATGACCGCGAGCACCGGGAAGGCCCACCGCTCGAAAGCCTGAACCAGGTTGTGCCCGAACACCGCCAGCGCGGTCTGCACCACGACGACGAGCACCAGCGCCAGCACCGGAGCGATGCCGAACAGCGTGGAGAGCGCGAACGCACCGCTGACGCTGTTGGTGGCGAACCACCCGATGCCCGCGGTCACCGTCATCAGCAGCGAGGGCACGGCGTTGCCCTTGAAGCCGAACGCCAGCCGGCCCAGCACCATCTGCGGCACGCCGTGCAGGGGGCCACGCTTGGACAGGAAGTAGTGCGCAAGCGCGCCCAGACCGGTACCGATCCCCAGGCCGGCCACTGCCTGCCAGAACGTCATGCCGTAGACGGAGACCGCCAGCACGCCCAGGAAGATCGTGGCGAACTCGAGGTTCGGCGAGGTCCAGGTCCAGAACAACTGGCTGGGCTTGCCGTGCCGATCGGCCTCGGCGATGTGCTCGTTACCGCCCGGCTCGACAGCTGCGATCCGGTCGCGGTAGGAACCGTCGGTACTGGGCTCAGCCGCTGTCATGCGTACACCGTGGCGTGAACCGTGGCCCAACGCAAGCTGAACGCGGAGATTGGTTGGCGTTCAGTCGGGCTCGGCGACGGCAAGCAACTCGCGGGCGCTGGCGACGATGTGGTCGTGGAGCGCTGAGCGGCGCACGTCCGGCCCGCCGGTCGTGATCGCGTGCAGTAGAGCGCGGTGCTCTTCGGGGATCGCGAACGGGCTGTCGTGGCGCCTGGCGAGCCGGTGGATCTGCATCCGGATGCGCGGTTGCACACTGGCCCACAGTTGCATCGCGTGTTCAGAGTGAGCGCTCTTGACGATCGACTCGTGAAACAGCACATCGAGTTCGTTGAGCAGATCCAGGTCGTCGGCCGCCGCGGCATCGTCCATGAGCGCCACCAGCCGCTGCAGCTCGGCCAGCACGGCTGGATCGAGGCTTGCCTTCTCCACGGCGAACTGCTCGATGGACAACCGCACCGGAAGCAACACCCCCAGCAGCTCGTCGGCGCTCACCGTCGCCACGAATGCCCCGCGGTTGGGGATGTGATGCACCAAGCCTTCACTTTCCAGCTGCCGCAGGGCTTCGCGCACGGGACCGGGGCTGGTGCTCAGGTGTGCGGCCAGCACATCCTGCTTGAGCTGCGCACCGGGTGCCAGGCCGCCTTTCACGATCTGCTCGCGCAGCCAGTCTGCGATCTGATGCCGTCGCGACGCGGGCAACGGGGCGACTACGGCCAGTGGTTCCAGCGCCTCCGTCAATGGTCCGTTCTCCTTCACACAAGGTCGCCAGGGTTGCCCAGTGGCGTCAATCCTATGCAGCCGCCTGCACCCATTCGGGCGCAGACGCTGTCGCCCGACACTGTTGCGTAGATTACAGATTATAGATAATCTCTGATTTATCCAAACGGGGCCCGACGGTTACGGGCCTCGACCTGAAAAATCTTCTGAACAAAGGACATTCATGCGTAGAGCCCTCCGCGCCGTGTTCGTCGCCCTTGCCGCCACCACCGCGCTGGTGCTGGCCGGCTGTACGTCGTCGGGTCAGACCGGCACCGCCCAGAGCAGCGTCCTGACCAAGGTGCTGACCTCCAAGAAGATCACCATCGGAGTCTTCGCAGATGCACCTCCTTATGGCGTGATGAACGGCTCCGGCAACTACGAAGGCTTCGACATCGACAAGGCCAGAGCACTCGCCGACTCACTCGGCGCCAGCGTGGAATTCGTCAGTGCCACCAACGCGAGCCGAATTCCCATGCTGGAGACCGGAAAAGCCGACGTCATCATCGCCGCTCTGACCAACCTCGACGAGCGGGCCCAGGTGGTCGCGCTCACCCGGCCGTATGCGTCCGAGGGACAGCTGGTCGTAGTGCCCGCGGACAGTCCGATTCGGCGCTATGACGACCTTGCCGGCCGCACCGTGGCCTCGACCCGCGGCAGTGTGCCCGCCACCATCTTGGAAGCCGAGTTCCCACAGGCCAAGCCCAGCCTGTTCGAAGCCGTCGCCGACTCCATCCAAGCCCTGCGCAGCGGAAAGGTGGATGCACTGATGGAGAGCACGGCGGTGGTCGCCGGCGTCCGCGCGAGCCAGGGTGATGCGGTACGGGTGCTCGATGCGCCCCCACTGGCGCCCTCGTTCGTGTCCTTCGGCATCAAGATGGGCGACCAGCTCTGGCTCAACTACCTGAACAACTTCATCTTGAACTACAACATCAGCAGGGCCGCCGATGAGTCCTACAACAAGTGGCTCGGCATGGACGTCCCCGCACTCATCAAGTAACTCGCTGCATCCCAACATTTCTCAGGACAACACATGCAGCTCTACTACGGGGACCTGATCCCCTATCTCGTTCCACTACTCAAAGGCCTCGCGGTCAGCATCGGGGTGAGCCTGGTCGCGGCAGTAGTCGGCGGCGCATTCGGAATCCTGCTGTACTCCGGGCGCACGTCCAAGGTGAGCATCTGGCGCGTCGCGTCATCGACCTACATCGAGGTCATCCGCAACACGCCATTGCTGTTGCAGCTCTACCTGGTCTACTTCGCACTGCCGCAGGCCGGTGTGAACCTCGACCCGGTTGCCGCGGGCATCCTCGCTCTCAGTATCAACAACGCGGCGTACATGGCCGAGATCTTCCGCGCCGGCTTTCAATCCGTGCCGGCCGGCCTGCGCGAAGCGGGCGCGGCACTCGGGCTCAGTCCGCGCGACACCTTCTGGCGGGTGCTGTTCCCACCGGCGATGCGAAATGTCCTGCCGGCCATTACCAATCAGACCATTCTGCTGTTCCTCGCCTCGTCGATCACGTCGGTCGTATCCCTGCCCGACCTGATGCACGTGATGATGGGAATCACCTCGACCACGTTCCGCACCATCGAGGCGTTCACCGTCGGCGGCCTGCTCTACTTCGCGGTCGCGTTCCTCATCGCGAGCCTTTCGCGAATCGTCGAAACCTGGTTCATCAAGTGGAAGGTGGCGTGATGTTCGAAGGACTCGGCACCCAACATCTCTCGTTGATCTGGCACGGGGCCCTCGTGACTCTCCAGATATGCACGCTGTCAGTGCTTTTCGGCGGCGTGTTCGGAATCGTCATCGGCCTGATGTCCACCGGAACAATCCGCGCCCTGCGGTGGGTGGCCGCTCTCTACGTCGCGTTGATCCGCGGCATCCCGGTGTTGCTGATCATCTTCTTCGTCTACTTCGGCATACCGTTGATGGCCCCGGGCAGCAGCCTCTCGGAGTACTGGGCCGCGGTGATCGCGCTGTCGGTGTTCGCGTCGGCCTATATCGGCGAGCTCGTGCGCGGCAGCATCCAGTCCGTCCCCCGCGGACAGTTCGAGGCCGCAGACGCACTCGGGCTGTCCTACGCCCAACGCATGCGCTGGGTCATCCTGCCGCAGGCCGCGCGGGTGATCGTGCCACCCGGTGTCGGTTTCCTGGTGGTGCTGATCAAAGACAGCTCACTGGTCGCAGTCATCGGTCTCATCGAACTGACCCGCGCGGGCAACGTGGTCAGCTCGCTGACAGCCGATCCGATCACCACCTACCTCATCGTCGGGGCCTGCTACTTCGTCATCTGCTACGCGCTTTCGTCGCTGGGCCGCCGATACGAACAACGGCTCGGCATTCACGTCAAGGCGCCCGATGTCGGCGACACCCTCACCCTCACTACAGGAGCGAACAAATGATCGAGGTCGACGGACTCCGGCTGAGCTTCGGCGACACCGAGGTACTGCACGGCGTTTCGTGCCGGGTGGCCGAGCGTGAAGTGGTGTGCATCATCGGCGCGTCGGGCTCGGGCAAGAGCACGCTGCTGCGCTGCATGAACGGTTTGGAACGGCCGTCGCACGGCACGATCGTGATCAACCAACACACGCTAGGGCCCCAGGAGAAGACCGCCGACCTTGCCGTGGTGCGCCGCGACGTCGGCATGGTGTTCCAGCATTTCAACCTCTTTCCGCACATGACCGTCATCGAGAACATCGTGCTGGCGCCGCGGCGGGTACTGGGTCGCACCAGGAGCGAGGCCGCGGAACGAGCCCGCACCCTACTGGGGCGAGTTGGTCTGGCAGACAAGGCCGACGTCTATCCCGATTCGCTGTCGGGTGGCCAGAAACAACGCGTGGCCATCGCCCGTGCGCTGGCCATGGATCCAAAGATCATGCTGTTCGACGAGCCCACGTCAGCGCTGGACCCCGAGATCGTCGGCGAGGTGCTGGCGGTGATGAAAGACCTCGCCGCCGAGGGCATGACGATGGTCGTGGTGACCCACGAGATGGGCTTTGCCCGCGAGGTCTCCGACCGGGTGATCTACATGGACAAGGGCATAATCGTCGAAACCGCCAGCCCGACATCGATGTTCACCTGCCCGCAGGAGCCCCGCACGCGGGAGTTCCTGAGCAAGGTGCTCTGAGATGCCGGTACTGGACTACTTGCTGACGGGCGCAGAAATCGTCGACGGTACCGGGACGCCTGCGCGGCGAGCCGATGTCGGTCTGCGCGGGAACCGCATCGCATTCGTCGGGTTGTCGCCCGAGGTCCGAGCGGTCACCACCCTCGACTGCACCGGCATGACCATCACCCCCGGGCTGATCGATCCGCACAGCCACAGCGACTGGTCAGTGCTGGGCAATCCCGACGCGTTCAGCACGATCCACCAGGGCGTCACCACCGAGGTGGTCGGCAACTGTGGCGTCACCTATGCCCCGATCGGAGAGGACGATGTCGACACGACCGCAAGTGCCCTGCGCGCCATGGGCTACGACGGTCCGGTCGACTGGCGCAGCTTCGGCGAGCTCGTGCAGCGGGTGCACTCGGGTCCGACAGCGCAGAACCTCATGTGGTTCGTGGGGCACACTGCGATTCGCTGCGCCGCGCGGTCATCCACCGACCAACTGCGCGCGCAGATACGCCTGCTCGAGGAAGCGATGGAGGCCGGCGCGATCGGCTTCTCCAGCGGACTGGAGTACGGCTCAGGACGCTTCGCGGCCACCGAGGAACTCGTGACGCTCGCCCAGGCGGCAGGCCGGCGTGACGGCATGTATGCCAGCCACATCCGAAACCGCGACGCCGATCTCGACAGCGCCGTGGACGAGTTCTTCGCCGTCGTCGACGGAGGGCAGGTGCGGGCTCAACTTTCGCACCTGAACGTGCGTCACGACACCGGTGCCGAATCCGGCGCCTGGGAGCGCGCGGCCGAGCGCGTTGTCACCGAACGACAGCGTGGAACCGATGTGTTGGCCGACATGACCCCCTACCCCCACGGTATCGGCATGGCCACCGGGTTACTCCCCGCCTGGTTGGCAGAGCGTCCCGGCGCCGAGGCCGCCGAGCTGCTCAAGGACCGGGAAGTCCGGGAGCAAGTGCGCCGGGACAGCGACCGCTACTGGCGGTTCGTCCACCGCGGCCAGTGGCACCGCGTGCGGCTCGGAGTCAGCCCGACCCACCCCGACTGGGAAGGACTGCCCTTCACCGAGATCGCCGAGAAGCACGGCGCCGACGAATGGGAGTGCCTGTTCGACATCCTCACCGCGGCGGGCGCCGACATGGGCAGTGTGCAGCTGCTCGGCGAATTGTTCACCGCGGGCCACCTCGCCGAGGCCATCGCGCACGACCACTTCCTGCTCGGGGTCGACGCCTTCACCACCTGCCGACACGGCGCCCTCGACGGCCGCACCCGCAATCCGCTGTTCTACCACGGACATACGCATTACCTGACTCACCACGTGCGGACGGGCACCCTGTCGCTGGAGACGGCCATCCACAAGATGACCGGCATGGTCGCCGAACACTTCGGCATGCGCGACCGGGGTGAACTACGCGAGGGCGCTTTCGCCGATGTCGTCGCGTTCGACCCCGCGATCATCGGCCGCACCGACACCTGGACGCTGCCGCCCCGATATGCCGACGCGGCGCGACATGTCTGGGTGAACGGCGTGCCCGTCGTCACCGACGCCACCCACACGGGCCGCAGGCCCGGACTCATGCTCACCCACCGGCCGTGACCACACGACCGCATCATCCCGAGGAGCTCCGAAACACATGAAAATCACTGGCATTCAGACGTGCGGGCTGCGCGGCGCCACCCCGGAGGGGGGCTGGTCCAACGAGCTGCGGCCCGACGACGTCGTGCACACCCTGGTCGCCGTCCACACCGACAGCGGCCAGGTCGGCATCGGCAGCGCCTTCACGACCGAAGGTTTGGTCGCCGCCGCCGTGGATGTGCTTGCGCCGCAACTGATCGGTCAGAGCGCAATCGAGGCCGAACGGCTGACGGAGACGCTGCACCAGAGTGCGTTCTGGATGGGCCGCGGCGGCTCCCTCACCCACGCCACCAGCGCCATCGACATCGCGCTGTGGGATCTGGCCGGCCAGGCGCTCGGTCAACCGGTAGGGCGGCTGCTCGGTGGCCGCTACCGGGAGCGGGTGCGGCCCTACGCCTCGGTGCTCATGGACGAGGCGCCGGTAATGACCGAAAACCTTGCCGAACTGGTGGATCAGGGATTCACGGCGTTCAAGATCGGCTGGTGGAAATTCGGCCGCGTGGACGGCAAGACCGACGAGCGTACCGTGGCCGCGGCCCGAGAAGCCGTCGGCGACCACGTGCTGGCCGTCGACGCCGGTGGTTCTGAGGCGTTCTTCCCTGGTGGGCTGTCGTGGGCCAAGCGCACGGCCGACATGCTGGCCGAGTACGGCATCGCTTGGTTCGAAGAGGCGTTGGCCCCCGACGATGTCGACGGTTTCGTCGAGTTGAGGCGCCACTCCAAGGTGCCCATCAGCGGCGGCGAGGTGCTGACCCGTCGCCAGACGTTCCTGCCATTCCTCGATGCCGGGGCATTCGACATCGTCCAACCCGACAGCACAAAGGGGGGTGGTTTGAGCGAGTCACGCCGTATCGGGTGGGCCGCCCAGGACCGCGGGGTGCGGCTGATCCCGCACGGCTGGAACACCGCGATCGGGTTGGCCGCCGATCTGCATCTGGCGTCGGCACTGGCGGCGACCGACCTCGTCGAATACAAGACCGGATCGGCCTACATCGACGAACTCGTCAGCGGCGGATGGGATCTCGACAGCGACGGCATGCTCGCGGTGCCGGACGGGCCCGGGCTCGGCGTCACCCTGGACCGAGCCGCACTGGAGCGCTACGGCACCCGCCCGACGTTCGCCGACGCCCGATGAACGCGGTGTTCGAGCACCGCGTGATCCCGCTGGCGACCGTACGGGATCCGGGTCACATCGACGCGATCGGCGACGGGCTCGTCGACGGCGGTCTGCCGGTGGTCGAGGTGGCGTTGCGCGGCGAGCACGGCCTCGCCACAATTCGCCGGCTTGCCGCCCGCGGCGATCTTCTGGTCGGCGCGGGCACCGTCCGCTCGAGCGCGCAAGCCCGCGATGCTATCGAGGCGGGCGCGCGATTCGTGGTATCCCCCGGGCTGGACGCGGAGGTGGTGCGATGCGTCGAGCAAGCCGGTCTGGCAGTCATCCCGGGTGTGCTGACGCCAACCGAGGTGGGCGCCGCGGCCCGGCTCGGCCTGCACCGGGTCAAATTGTTTCCGGCCGCCGCCGTCGACACGTCTGCTCTGTTGTCGGCCTACGCGGCGGTGTTCCCGGAGATGATGCTCATGCCGTCAGCCGGTGTCACCACCGCGACCATGCCTGAATTCCTCTCTCAGCAGACAGTTTTCGCCGTCAGCGGCAGCTGGATTACTGCCCGGGCCGACGCCGGTGCCGATGCCGTGGCTGACGCGGCCCGCGCAGCGGTCGCGGTCGCGGCACAGGCACGGCGATGAGCCCGACCTTCGACGTCGTCACCGTCGGCGAGAGCCTCGGCCTGCTTACCGCGCCGCGGTCGGGGCGCCTGCACCACAACCCGACGCTGCGGCTGGGATTCGGCGGCGCCGAGAGCAATGTGGCGATCGGGGTGGCCCGGCTCGGCGGCGCGGCGGCCTGGATCGGACGGCTCGGCGCGGACAGCCTCGGCGAGTTGATTCTGCGTGAACTACGGGCCGAAGGTGTTCATCCGTACCCGGTGCTCGATCACGACGCCGCGACGGCGCTCATGGTCAAAGAACGTCCGCACCCCGGCAGCGCCCGCGTCAGCTATTACCGTCGCGGGCAAGCCGGCAGCCGGCTGCGACCGAGCGACGTCCCGGCCGCCGTCGTCGCCGACACGAGAATCCTTCATGTCACCGGCATTTCGGCCGGACTGGGTGAGTCCGCCCGGACCGCGGCACACGCGGCGGTGGACGCCGCGACATCGGCCGGGGTGACGGTCTCGTTCGACGTCAACCACCGCAGCGCCCTGTGGAGTGACCGGCAGGCGGCGGCGGCGGAGTATCTCGAACTTGCCCGGCGGGCCCACATCGTGTTCGCCGGGGAAGACGAGGCGGAGCTGCTCACCGGAGCCGATTCCCCGCAGTGGCAACTCGACGCTCTGCTGAATCTTGGCATCGATTGCGCGGTGGTCAAGCGCGGCGCCGACGGGGCGATGGCCGCCACGGCCGAGGGCCGGTATTCGGCTCCGGCCGTCGCTGTCCCGGTTATCGACACCGTCGGTGCCGGGGACGCCTTCGTCGCCGGCTGGCTGGCTGACCTCGCCCGCGGTGCGACGTTGCGCGAGTGCCTCGACACCGCGCTGGCGTGCGGCGCGTTCGCATGCACCGGCGAAGGCGACTGGGAGTCGGCTCCAAGCCGCGACGACCTGCGGTGGCTGCGTCGCGGCCCGGTGGATCCGGTTTCGCGCTAGTCGAACTCGGGCGCCTCCGTGCGGGAGCGCTTGAGCTCCCAGAAATGCGGGTACGACGCGAACGTCACCGACGCATCCCAGAGCTTGCCGGCTTCCTCACCGCGAGGGATCTTCGAGAGCACCGGGCCGAAGAACGCGACACCGTTGACGTGGATGGTCGGGGTGCCGACGTCGTCGCCCACGGCGTCCATACCGGCGTGATGGCTCTTGCGGAGTTCCTCGTCGTACTTGTCGGTGTTGGCGGCCTCGGCCAGTTCGGCGGGCAGACCGACCTCGTCGAGTGCCTGAGCGATGACCTGATCAAGGTCTTTGTTGTTCTGGTTGTGAATCCGGAAGCCCATCGCGGTGTAGAGCGGGCTGAGAATCTCCGGACCCTTGAGTTGCTCGGCGGCGATGGCGACCCGGACCGGGCCCCATGCCTTCTTCATCAGTTCCTGATAGTTCTCGGGTAGGTCACGGCCCTCGTTGAGTACCGCCAGGCTCATTACGTGGAACTGCACGTCGATATCGCGGACCTTCTCGACTTCGAGGATCCAGCGTGAGGTGATCCAGCACCACGGGCACAGCGGGTCGAACCAGAATCCGGCCGTGTCTTTCTGGTCTGTGGCCTTCTGATCTACGGGGGCCATCTACGCGTCCTCTCGATGTGGTTCAGGGCACAACTGCATTCAGCACAACTCTGCACCCACACCGAGATGTTCCCGAAGCGAGTAACTATCCGAGGAGCAATTGCGACAAGTTTGGTGACTGGCATGTCGACATGCATGCTGAAGTCACGGCAGCAGCACAGGAAACGCATAGTGGGCGAACCTTTATCTAAACGTGTTGTTCCTGTGACCCTGGTAAACCACTGTTGCCCAAGTGAGCAGAGCGATCTAAGGGTTCTGCGTTATAGCTGAGGAGCTCAATATGGCCGCTCGTGCCTTCCTGGCGACCGCCGGTGCCGTCGCCGCCGCCTTCGCGTTTGCAGCCCCAGCGCAAGCCGATCCGGTCCCGGCCCCGAACGATCCGACCGACACCTCGTTCCTGAACGCGCTGAACAACGCCGGGGTGGGCTACGGCGACCCCAACACCGCCGTCCAGATGGGCCAGGACGTGTGTCCGATGCTGGTCGAGCCGGGTAAGAACTTCGCGTCGGTGGCCTCGCAGATGCGCGGTGACGGCGGCATGTCCCCCCAGATGGCGTCGTTCTTCACCGGCATCGCCATCCAGATGTACTGCCCGCAGATGATGTCGTCGATCAGCGACGGTTCGATCCTGAACAACCTGGGCGCGCTGAACGGGCTCGCCGGGATCGCCGGCTTCCCCCAGTAGCCCGGGTCCCTCGGACGTCCAGCCACTAGGTTGGACACGTGGCACTTCCCAATCTCACTCGCGAACAGGCCGTCGAGCGCGCCGCTCTGGTCACCGTCGACAACTACAACATCGTCCTCGACCTCACCGACGGCAACGGCAACCCCGGCGAACGCACCTTCCGGTCAACCACGACCGTGACGTTCGATGCCCTCGCCGGCGCCGACACCTTCATCGACCTGGCGGCCGACACGGTCCGCAGTGCGACGCTCAACGGCGTCGCACTGGACGTATCCGGTTACGACGAATCCACCGGCATCGCACTCACGGGCCTCGCCGAGCACAACACCCTGGTGGTCGATGCCGACTGCCTGTACTCCAACACCGGCGAGGGCCTGCACCGCTTCGTCGACCCCGTCGACAACGAGGTCTACCTCTACTCACAGTTCGAGACAGCCGACGCCAAGCGGATGCTCGCCTGCTTCGATCAGCCCGACCTCAAGGCCACGTTCGATGTCCGGGTCACCGCGCCGTCGCACTGGCAGGTGATCTCCAACGGGGCAACCACGAGCACCGAGCCCGACGGCGCGGTCACCGTGCACACCTTCGCCACCACCCCGAAGATGAGCACCTACCTGGCGGCGTTGATCGCCGGACCGTACGCGGTGTGGCGCGACTCGTATTCCGACTCGCACGGCGAGATCCCGCTGGGTATCTTCTGCCGGGCCTCGCTTGCCGAGTTCATGGATGCCGACCGGCTTTTCACCGAGACCAAGCAGGGTTTCGGCTTCTACCACAAGAACTTCGGTACGCCGTACGCGTTCGGCAAGTACGACCAGCTGTTCGTCCCCGAGTTCAACGCCGGGGCCATGGAGAACGCCGGCGCGGTGACGTTCCTCGAGGACTACGTCTTCCGGTCGAAGGTGACCCGGGCCTCCTACGAGCGTCGCGCCGAGACCGTGCTGCACGAGATGGCCCACATGTGGTTCGGCGATCTCGTCACCATGCAGTGGTGGGATGACCTGTGGCTCAACGAGTCCTTCGCGACGTTCGCGTCGGTGCTGTGCCAGGCCGAGGCCACCGAATACGACACGGCGTGGACCACTTTCGCCAACGTGGAGAAGTCCTGGGCCTACCGGCAGGATCAGCTGCCCTCGACTCACCCGGTCGCCGCGGACATCCCGGACCTGGCCGCCGTGGAGGTCAACTTCGACGGCATCACCTACGCCAAGGGCGCTTCGGTGCTCAAGCAGCTGGTGGCCTACGTCGGGCTCGAAGAGTTCCTCTCCGGGCTGCGCGATTACTTCCGCGACCACGCCTTCGCGAACGCCACGTTCGGCGATCTGCTGGGTGCGCTGGAGAAGTCCTCGGGACGTGACCTGTCCGGCTGGGGCCAGCAGTGGCTCAAGACAACGGGTTTGAACACGCTGCGGGCCGACTTCGATGTGGACGGATCGGGTGCGTTCACCCGGTTCGCCATCTCCCAGTCAGGTGCGGCCCCGGGCGCCGGGGAGACCCGGGTGCACCGGCTGGCCATCGGCATCTACGACGACGACGGTTCGGGCAAGCTCGTCCGCGTACACCGCGAGGAGCTCGACGTCGAGGGCCCGGTCACGGAAGTTCCCGCACTGGTGGGCATTTCACGCGGCAAGCTGATCCTGGTCAACGACGACGACCTGACCTACTGCTCGTTGCGGCTCGATCCCGCCTCGCTGTCGACCGTGCTGTCCCGGATCGCCGACATCGCCGATCCACTCCCCCGCACGCTGGCATGGTCGGCAGCCTGGGAGATGACCCGCGAGGCCGAGATGAAGGCCCGCGACTTCGTCGCCCTGGTGATGAGCGGCGTGCACGCCGAGACCGAGGTCGGTGTCGCCCAGCGGCTGCTGATGCAGGCACAGACCGCGCTGAGCTCCTACGCCGATCCCGCCTGGGCCGCCGAAATCGGCTGGCCCTCGTTCGGGGATGCACTGCTCGATCTGGCGCGAGAGTCCGCGCCGGGTTCCGATCACCAACTCGCGTTCGTGAACGCGCTGTGCACCTCGGTGCTGTCGCCGAACCACGTCGCCGTGCTGTCGACCCTGCTCGACAACGAGCCGGCCGCGGTGAACATGACCGGCCTGGTGATCGACACCGACCTGCGCTGGCGGATCGTCACCGCACTGGCCCGGACCGGCGATGTCGACGCTGACGGGCCCGAGACGCCGTTCATCGATGCCGAGGCCGAGAACGACCCGACCGCGGCCGGCAAGCGTCAGGCCGCGGCGGCCTCGGCCGCCCGCCCGCAGGACGTGGTGAAGTCCGCGGCGTGGGAGCAGGTCATCGAGGACGACACGATCGCCAACATCACCACCCGCGCGATCGTCGGCGGTTTCGTGCAGCCCGGTCAGTCCGAGTTGCTGGCCCCCTTCACGACGCGCTACTTCGCGGCGATCTCCGGGGTGTGGGAGCGGCGGTCCAGCGAGGTCGCCCAGACCGTGGTGATCGGGCTGTACCCGTCGTGGGACATCAGTCAGAACGGGCTCGACGCGGCGGACGCGTTCCTGTCCGATCCCGAGGTGCCGCCCGCGCTGCGCCGGCTGGTGATCGAGGGCCGCGCCGGCGTGGAACGCTCCCTGCGCGCCCGCGCCTTCGATGTGAGCTGATTTGCCTCTGCCCCGCGAGCGACCGTGTCTGTACGGCGACACGCCGTGATTTCTGTACCGACGCGGTCGCTCGTGGGGCTCATAGGCTTGATCGGTGGCGGTCAGTCGAACCCGCGCGGCACGGGCTGCCCGCAAGCGCAAGCGCCGGATGGACCTCGTGGTCCACGACCTCACCGACGAACAGTGGGAGGCCATCAAAGCGGCCTGGGGCGGGTGCGCCTACTGCCGCGGGACCGCGGGTCCGTTCCAGAAGGACTGCGTCATGGCGATCTCGCGCGGCGGGCGCTACACCGTGGACAACGTCGTGCCGGCGTGTGGATCGTGCAACGCCAGCAAGTGCAACTTCGAGGTCAGCACCTGGATGCGGCGCAAGCGGCTCGATGAGCGTGCGTTCTTGACGCGATACGTGGAGATCCGCAATGAGCTGACGGGCTAGGCCACCCTACAAATGCAGCGAGCGTGCGTGCTTGTCAGTCGACAACCACGCACGCTCGCGGTGCTAGGTACTGAAAAAATCAGGCAGGAGAGACGCCGGCTGACAGCACGCGCACGGCGCTGATCAGACCGTCGATCAAGTTGCCCTCCTTGAAGGAGGCGGCAGCTGCCGAGACGCCCAGCGGGGCGGCCTCTTCGATGCCACGGCCCTTGACGTCGGCGCCGTAGACCACCTCGATCGCGTGCTGGTCGGGTGAGACCGCGAGCAGCACCGCGTTGTTGGGGGTGGGCACCTTGGCCAGGATCTCGCGTGCCGTGGCGGCGGTGTCCGCGCCGAGGTCGCCGATGTAGACGGCGAACCGGGCCTTGGCCGCGCGCGAGCCGTACTTCAGCGCGTCGTCGAGCACGACCAGGTCCATCGTCGGGAACGGGTAGTGCACCGAGAGCTCACCGGGCTCGGTGACCCCGGAGATCCGGCCGCTGTAGGTCAGGGCGTAGCCGTAGGGCAGGTCCAGATCGGACGGCGCGACGGTTGAAACTTCACCACTTGCCACTTGCGCCGCCTCCGATCGTCACACCGTGTGAATCATGCCCGCCGTGCCCGTGATCCTGCGGCTCCTCGGCAGCCCACAGGATGGGCTCGTGGGTCCACGGCTCGGACAACTTGTAGGTAGCCGGGTGCGGTCCCTTGCGGGTCATGAAGATCAACGCCAGGACCACGAACAACAACAGCGGAACCCCTCCGAGGAGGGAATGGGTAAGTGCTGTGCTCACGCGCAAACCGTATCAGCCGCAATGCGACGATGCGTCGAGAGTGCCCAGCAAGTCGGGCGTCAGGCCGCACCCTCGCCCAGATAGCGCACCCAGGCCGGGTCGAGCTCCTTGATCGTCGACAACAGTCTCCAGTGCTGCCCCTTCGGCGGCGTCGGCACACACCGCAGTGACCAGCCCAGTTCAGCCAGCAGACGGTCGGCCTTGCGGTGGTTGCACGGCGCGCACGCCGCCACACAGTTCTCCCAGGAGTGCTCGCCGCCGCGGCTACGCGGGATCACGTGGTCGACAGTGTCGGCCCGCCCGCCGCAGTACGCGCACCGGAAGCGGTCGCGGTGCATGAGCGCGGCCCGGGTCATCGGGATACGGGCCCGGTAGGGCACCCGTACGAAGGTGCGCAGCCGGATCACCGACGGCACCACGATGGTGCGGGTGGCCGAGTGGATGACCGGTCCCGACGGGTCGTCGTGCACGACGTCGGCTTTGCCACACATCACCATGATCACGGCACGCCGCAGCGGCAGCGCGGTCAGCGGTTCGTAGGTGGAGTTGAGCAGCAGCACCCGACGCCGCCCCCACAGGGAGGCGTCAGGGTTGATCGTCGGCAGTGCCTCGACGCTGTGCAGAGGGCGATTTGGCACATGGGGTCCCGATGGGCCGGGTATGTGGCCGGTCCGTCGCATATGGCTTTTTTTGCTGTGCGCCATGGAGCCTCCGAGGAGACAGTCCACCATGGATCCTGCGGATACGCACGAAAATTCTTTGTGTGTTCGCAGGTCAGTCCAATGAACACCAGGTGACCACGGTGCCGTGACCGGCGCCGACGTGCCGTCAGGCCACAATGGACCACAATGAACGACGTGACGCAGGTGCAACGATCTTTCTACGACGAAGTCGGTGGGCACGACACTTTCGCGGCGATCGTGTCGCGGTTCTACCAACTGGTGCGCGAGGACGAGATCCTGCTGCCGCTGTATCCCGAGGACGACATCGATGGTGCCGAAGAGCGGCTGCGGATGTTCCTCGAGCAGTACTGGGGTGGGCCGCGGACGTACTCCGACCAGCGTGGCCACCCGCGGCTGCGGATGCGGCACGCCCCGTTCCGGATCGGATACCTCGAGCGCGACGCCTGGCTGCGCTGCATGCACACCGCAGTGGCCTCGATCGACTCGACGACGCTGGACGAGCCGCACCGGCGCGCGTTGCTGGACTATCTGAACATGGCCGCGGACTCGATGGTGAACTCGGCGTTCTGACATGCGCCGGTGGTGGGCAGACGCGGTTTTCTACCAGGTCTATCCCCGCTCCTTCCGAGACAGCGACGGCGATGGAGTCGGTGACCTCGACGGGGTGAGCGCCGGGCTGGACTATCTGGCGGCGCTCGGCGTCGACGCCCTGTGGCTCAACCCGGTGATGGTGTCGCCGATGGCCGACCACGGCTATGACGTCGCCGATCCGCGCGACGTCGACCCGCTGTTCGGCGGCATCGACGCCCTTGACCGCCTGCTCGACGCCGCTCATGCCCGCGGCATCCGGGTCACCATGGACCTGGTGCCCAACCACACCAGTTCGGCGCACCCGTGGTTCGTCCAGGCCCTGGCCGACCCACGCCATCGCGACCGCTACATCTTCCGGGACGGCCGCGGCCCACACGGTGACGCGCCGCCCAACAACTGGGTGTCGGTGTTCGGCGGCCCGGCATGGACCCGCATCACCGAACCCGACGGCACACCGGGCCAGTGGTATCTGCACCTGTTCGATCCCGCTCAGCCCGACCTGAACTGGAACCACCCCGCGGTGTTCGAGGACCTGGAGAAGACGCTGCGGTTCTGGCTCGACCGCGGGGTCGACGGGTTCCGCATCGACGTAGCCCACGGCATGGCCAAGCCACCCGAGCTCCCCGACATGGCGGTCACCGACACCGCGCTGCTGCGCAACAGCGACGACGACCCGCGGTTCGACAACGACAGCGTGCACGACATCCACCGGTTCATCCGCACGGTGCTCGACGACTATCCGGACGCGGTGGCCGTCGGCGAGGTCTGGGTGCACGGCAACGAGCGCTTCGCCAGGTACCTGCGCCCCGACGAACTGCACCTTGGCTTCAATTTCCGTCTGGTGCAAGCCGATTTCGACGCCCGCGAGGTTCACGACGCGATCGACAACGCGATCGCCGCGGCCAACCTCGCCGGGGCGACACCGACGTGGACGCTGTCCAACCACGACGTGGAACGCGAGGTGACCCGCTACGGCGACGGCGCCCGGGGATTGGCGCGGGCGCGGGCGATGGCGCTGGTGATGCTGGCACTGCCGGGCGCGGTATTCGTCTACAACGGCGAGGAACTCGGGCTGCCCAATGTCGATCTGCCCGACGAGGTGCTCCAGGATCCGGTGTGGGAGCGCTCCGGCCACACCGAACGCGGACGTGACGGGTGCCGGGTCCCGATGCCGTGGTCGGGCGATGCCCCGCCGTTCGGCTTCTCCTCGAGCACCGGCACCTGGCTGCCGATGCCCGCCGAGTGGGCGCCATTGACGGTGCAGCGTCAGCAGGCCGACCCGACGTCGACGCTGGAGTTCTACCGGCGGGCCATCCAATTGCGCTCCAGCCGCGCGGAATTCACCGGCAGCCGGATCGAGCTCAATACCGCCGACGAGGTTCTCACGTTGCGGAGCGAAGGTGGCCTGGTGTGTGTCCTCAACACCGGCGCCGAGCCGGTGCCGTTGCCGCCGGGCGAGGTGCTGCTGACCAGTGCTGAGCTGACGGACGCGCTGCTGCCCGCCGACTCCGCCGTCTGGCTGATCTAGAGGCGGGGCGTCAGCGCTGCGCCCTCAGGGCATCATCCAAGGTCGCCATCAGCCGGGCCACCGGGCTGGTACCGGCCGGCGCGGGCGGATAGCGGCGGAGAACGTCGATCAAGACCGGTGTGGCCCGTTGTCGAACTCGTTGCAGCACCATGTCCCCCGCCGCAGGATCGCCGCTGTTGATCTCGGCGATGCGGGCCACGTTCGCCGCGGCCCGCAGGATGTGGCCGACCTGATGAGCTTTCGCGATCGGGTGCAGATAGGCCGCCGAGGCGGCGTCACCGGCTGCCTGCGCGGCCAGACGCGCGGCTTCGGTATCGGCGTCTTTCGCGGCCCGGTGGGCGTCCAGCGACGCGACCCGCTGCGCCTGGGACCTGGGGGCACCGTCGACGAACCGCCAAGCGGCGGTGATGGCGGCCCGCGGCCGAGGGTCATCTGGATGCACGCCCTCGAATACGACAAGGACCTCTTCAGCCGCCTCCGCCACGTATCGAGCGACGACTCGCAGCTCGTCCATGGTCAGCGCGAAGTCGCCCGATGTCACGTTGCGCACCCGATGGTCAGCCCAGGATCAGGGCGGCGCTGTCGCGGCGGCGGTACACCGAGCCGAATCGGGCGTCGATACGCAACCACGACGGGTGTGCGCGGACCCGGACGATCTCCTGCTCGCTGACCTCATCGCCGGTCTGCGGCAGAAACCCCATCGCCGTCAACGCGAAGACGCAGCGCATCGGGATGCCGACGCTGTATTCGCCTGCACTGACCGCGATTACCTCCTGGTCGAGCAGTGAGACCGGCGGCCCGTGGGCACTGCCGTGCTCGCGAGCCAGTGCACCGCCCTGCTGGGCCAGGTCGAGCATCACCCGTGCGGGGATGTCATCGAGGTGGACGAATCCGCCCTCCGGCGGCAGGCCACCGCGCCAGGCCGAATCCATCGGGAAGCCGGGGTCGACGTACCCGTCTGCGGCAGTAGACAATCCGGCCACCAGCGCGTCGGCTCCCGCGGACAGGTCCGACGGGCGCACCCGCCCGGCCACCACCCGGCTGGCCAGCACCTCCAAGCCGGTCGCCACCCAGGCGACGGCTGTGCCGGGCTGCTGCCCGCCGGCGCCAATCCCCCGGTCGCTGCGCTCCTGCCCACCGGTGCGCTCCCGCAGCCGCACCACCGCAGCATCGTCCAACCGCAGAGCACGGTCGAGGAACGTCGCGAGATCCTCTCGATCGCGCGGATCGTCGATCCACAGGCCGCGCTCCGAGATGGTCATCGCAGGTGGCTCTCCAGGTAGCCGCGCTGCTCGGCCGTCAGACGTTCCAGTCGTTGCTCGGCGATGTGGACCGCGGCCAGCTGGGTCTCGCCGATCACCGACGGTTTGGAGTCGGGTGCGGCATTCAGCGAACGCACTTCGTACCCGATCGTGAAGTCGACGGCCCGCACCCGCTTGGACCACATGGTCACCTGAAGCGGTGAGTCCACAAGCCGCAGTTGCCCTTTGTAGGAGATTCTGACATCGGCGATCAGCAGGCCGATGGTCTCGATCGTGGCGCCGAACGGCTCACGAAGGAACGGTATCCGGGCCTCTTCGAGAAGGGTCACCATGGTGGCGTGATTGATGTGCTGGTACATGTCGATGTCCGACCAGCGCACGTGCACCGGCGTTGTGAAGCTCACGCAGTTGTTCCCGTTCCACTCGTTCGTGTCATGCTGCGGATCTGCCGCGCCGCCACAGACAGCGTTGCCAGATCCTGCTCACCATCTTGGTATATCTCGGTCAGCGTGCGGCGGGCGCGGGTCACCCGGGAGCTGTTGGTCAGCTCCCACTCGGCGATCTTCTCCTCGCCGGTCTCGTCGGGTTCACCGACGGCGAGCACGTCGAAGCACAGGGCCCGAAGCGAACCGTAGATGTCGTCGCGAATCGCCAACCGCGCCAAGGAATGCCACCGGTCGTCGCGGCCCAGCTGGGACACCGCGGTGAGCAGCCCATCGGCACCGAGGCGATCCATCAGCGCGAAGTAGGTGTCGGCCACCTCGGCGGGTTCTCGGTCGACGATGTCGGAGATGTCGATCACGTCGAGCAGGCTGTACTGGTACAGCCCGGTCGCCACGGCATACGCCAGTTCGTCGGACACCCCCTGCGCGGAGAACTCCCCGGCCTCTTTCTCGACGATGGCCTTGTCGTCACCGCGCAGCCATTGCGGCATGTGCGGGCGCAGGGCGGACACCTTCGCGGCGAACCGGTTGATCTCGGCACCGACCGCCAGCGGCTGCGGACGGTAGTTGAGCAGCCAGCGCCCGGCCCGATCGACCAGCCGGCGCAGATCCAGCGTCATCCGGTCGGTCACGAACACCGGGACCCCTTCGTCACCGGCTGCCCGGATCTCGCGCCACACCTTGCCGATCCCGAAGATGGCGTCGGTGGCGACGTAGCTGCGCACCGCGTCGACCGGGCCGACCCCGACATCCTCGGTGATGCGGTACGCGTAGCTGATCCCGCTGGTGTCGACGAGATCGTTGACCAGCATGGTGGTGACGATCTCCCGGCGCAGCTGGTGCGACCGGATCTCGCTGGTGAACTGCTTCCGCAGCTTCTCCGGGAAGTACCGCGGCAGCCGGGAGGCGAACACCTCCTGCTCGGGTAGGTCACTGGCCAGCACGTCATCCTTGAGATTGAGCTTGACGTGTGCCATCAGTGTCGCCAATTCCGGTGAGGTCAAACCGATTCCGGCGTCGACGCGGCGCTTGACCTCCTTCTCCGAGGGCAACGCCTCCAGCTCACGGTTGAGACCGCGGTTGGCGACGAACTCCTTGATCATCCGGGCGTGGACCGAGAGCATGCTCGCGGCGTTGGCCCGGCTGGTGCCCATCAGGTCGTTCTGATCCTTGTTGTCGGTCAGCACCAGGGCACCGACCTCGTCGGTCATCGACAACAACAACTCTGTGCGTTCGGCGGGACTCACCTTGCCCGCGGTGACCAGCGAGTCGATCAGGATCTTGATGTTGACCTCGTGGTCGGAGCAGTCCACACCCGCGGAGTTGTCCAGCGCATCGGTGTTGATCCGGCCGCCGGCCAGGTCGAATTCGATGCGCCCCAGGGACGTCACACCAAGGTTGCCGCCTTCGCCGATGACCTTGGCCCGCACCTCGTTTCCGCACACCCGGATCTGGTCGTTGGCGCGATCACCGACGTCGGCCTCGGTCTCGGCCTTGACGTAGGTGCCGATCCCGCCGTTCCACAGCAGGTCCACGGGCGCCTTGAGGATGGCCTTCATCAGGGCGGGCGGCGTGAGTTCCTCTATGTCACCGTCGATCCCGAGCGCCGCGCGGGCCTGCGGGCTGATCGGGATGGACTTCTGCTGACGGCTGAAGACACCGCCGCCTTCGCTGATCAGCTTGGCGTCGTAGTCCTCCCAGCTGGACCGCGGCAGCTCGAACAGGCGCTTGCGTTCCACCCACGACACCGCCGCGTCGGGGTTGGGATCGACGAAGATGTGCCGATGGTCGAAGGCGGCGATGAGCCGGATGTGCTTCGAGAGCAGCATGCCGTTGCCGAACACATCGCCGCTCATGTCGCCGACGCCGACGACGGTGAAGTCTTGGCTCTGGGTGTCCACCCCCATCTCCCGGAAGTGCCGCTTCACCGACTCCCACGCGCCCTTGGCGGTGATACCCATGGCCTTGTGGTCGTAGCCGATGGAACCGCCCGAGGCGAACGCGTCGCCCAGCCAGAACCCGTAGGACTTGGCGACCTCGTTGGCGATGTCGGAGAACGTGGCCGTGCCCTTGTCGGCCGCGACCACCAGATAGGCGTCCTCCCCGTCACGCCGCACCACGTCCGGTGGGGTGACGACGGCACCGGTTCCCTTGTCGACGTTGTCGGTCACGTCGAGCAGTCCGGAGATGAAAAGTTGGTAGCACGCAACGCCTTCGGCGCGGGTCGCCTCGCGGTCGACGGCGGCATCGCCGGTGGGCTCGGGCGGTCGTTTGACCACGAACCCGCCCTTGGCGCCGACGGGCACGATGACCGCGTTCTTCACCGCCTGGGCCTTGACGAGACCGAGGATCTCGGTGCGGAAGTCCTCACGGCGATCCGACCAGCGCAACCCGCCGCGGGCCACGAACCCGAACCGCAGGTGCACGCCCTCCACCCGGGGTGAGTACACGAAGATCTCGAATTTTGGCCGCGGCAAAGGCAGCTCGTTGATCAGGCCGGGGTTCAGCTTCATCGCCACCACGCCGCGTTGGCGCGCCGAATCCGGCTGCTGCACAAAATAGTTGGTCCGCAGCGTGGCCTGGATCAGGGTGGCGAACGCGCGCAGCACCCGGTCGGTGTCCAGGCTCACCAGGGCGTCGATGTCGGCGGCGACGGCAGCCGCCGCCCCCTGGGCATCCCGGGCGCCCGCGGTGTCCTCGGACGGGTCGAACAGCGCCTCGAACAGTTGCACCAATGACCGTGTGGTGTGTGGGTTCTCGTTGACCACCGACTCGATGTGCGACTGGCTGTACGGAAAACCCGCCTGGCGCAGGTACTTCGCGTAGGCGCGCAGAATGACCACCTGCTGCCAGGTCAGGTCGGCACGCAACACCAGTTCGTTGAACCGGTCCACCTCGACCCACCCGTGCCAGATGGCGGTCACCGCGTCGGCGAATCGCTGGGCGGTGGCCTCACGCGATGCCGCGTCGGGCGCCTCGGGGATGCTGCGCTGCCGGGCGACCTTGAACTGATAGATCCAGACCGGCAGCCCGTCGGCCCGGCGCACGGTGTACGGACGCTCCTCGAGCACCACCACACCCATCGACTGCAGCATCGGCAGCAACTCGCTCAGCGAGGCCGACTGTCCCCCGAGGTACCAGGTGAGCTGAGCCAGCCCGTCATCCCCACCCTCGTCGAACACCAGCTTGACCGAATTGTCCTGCAGCCCTTCGATGATCGCGATATCGGCGATGGCATCGGCCGGGGCGACAGCTTGCTTGTAGTCTTCCGGGAACGCGGTCGCATAGTGCTCGACGGCGGCGGGGCTGAGCGCCGCGTGCGCCGCGGCGCTGGTCATGCGATCACCCCAGTTGCGGGTGGCCTCGGTCAGCAGGTTCTGGATCCGGTTCTCGTTCTCCGTGGAGGTGTCCACGGTGTGCGAGGCCTTGCCGTCGGGCAGCCGGACCGTGAAATGAACCACTGCCCACGGTGATTCACTCACCCTGGCCGAGTAGTCGATGCTCTCACCGCCGAGCTCGCGCACGAGGATGTCCTGCATCTCCAGCCGTACCGCGGTGGTGTAGCGGTCTCGGGGCAGGTACACCAGGCAGGACACGAAGTGCGCCAGTTGATCCGCGCGCAGGAACAGCAGGGTGCGGCGACGTGACCCCAGATCCACCACGGTCAGCGCCATGTCCAGCAGCTGCTTGGAGCTCAGCGCGAACAGTTCGGGGCGCGGGATGGTCTGGACGATGTCACGCAGCAGCTGCCCGGGATGACTGGGATCGCGGCGGGCCATGGCCAGCGCCTCCTCGACGCGCCTCGAGATCAACGGGATCTCCAGCACGTTGGCGTTCATCGCGGCCACGGTGAACAGGCCCACAAAACGATGCTCTGTAGCGGTGACATCACGGCTCGCGCCACTCTCGCGTACGACGACGATGTACGGGTTGGCGCCGTAACGGACATAACTCGGCATCGTGGCCTGCGCCAGCACCATCAGGTCGTCGGCGGCAGTCAGCGGCGGGAGCACATCGTCGCGTAGCTTGAGCACACCGAGCCGGCTCGCCGGGTCGACCAGGGCCTGCCCATCGCTGATCGCGCACTGCTGGTACCCCAGCAGCACGAAGTGTCCATCGGACAGCCAGCGCAGCAGAGCGGCCACGTCCCTGCGATCGGCGTTGGGAAACCGGCCCTCCGCATCGGTGGCCACGTCGTTGGCCAGGGCATGCAGAGCGGCGCCCATGGCCGCGGAATCCAGCCCGATCTGACGGGCCTCGGCGAGGACACCGGGCACCAGCCCGACCACCTCGGTGAGCGCCGGACCCTCGGCCGCCCCGCTGACCGGGACCAGGATCCAGCACTCATCGACCCCGTCACCCCCGGTCGCCTCGGCAGCGGGCTGGAAATCCAGCAGCACACCGTTGGCGTCGCGGCGCACCCGGAAGACCGGGTTCATGATGGCCGGGTAGGCGATGCCGTGGCGGTGCAACAACACCGTCACCGAATCCACCAGCATCGCCGCCTGCTCGGTGACGATCTGCAGGGCCGGGCCGGAGTCGGCGTCCCCCGGATAGACCATGACCTTGGTTTCGCCCGGCGCCCGTTGGCCGGCCAGCGCGTAGTGGGCGGCCAACGTGGCATCGGAGACCAGGCGCTCGGCCACTGCGGTCTGAGGACCGGTCGCCGCGACTCCCGGCGCATCAGCCTGCGGAGCCCGGTAGGTGGACAGGAAAGCCACCGCGAGCCGGTGGATCACCTCAGGCGGTGCCTGCGAGCGATCCCGGTCGCTAATTCCCTGTCCCCGAAGAGCTCCCGGTTCGGCCGTCATACGGATCACTCCCTACTCACGCCCATACACCGGCATTGGTGCATAGCTGCGACATTAGTAGCGCCACCGAGCCCGCTGCGCCGTTTATCCCGTCACGGCTCAGTCGCGGGTCAGTCTCCGGTGGGTCACCCGGTGCGGGCGCGCTGCTTCGGCACCGAGACGTTGGATCTTGTTCTCCTCGTAGGCACCGAAGTTGCCCTCGAACCAGAACCACTTGGCCTCGTTGTCGTCGTCGCCCTCCCACGCCAGGATGTGCGTGCAGGTGCGGTCCAAAAACCACCGGTCGTGGCTGATCACCACGGCGCAGCCGGGGAACTGGTCAAGCGCGTTCTCGAGCGAGGACAGCGTCTCGACATCGAGGTCGTTGGTCGGCTCGTCGAGCAGGATCAGGTTTCCCCCCTCTTTGAGGGTCAGCGCCAGGTTCAGCCGGTTGCGCTCACCGCCGGACAGCACGCCCGCCGGCTTCTGCTGATCCGGTCCCTTGAACCCGAACGCCGACACGTAGGCCCGCGACGGGATCTCGTTGTGGCCGACCTCGATGTAGTCCAGGCCGTCGGAGACGACTTCCCAGACGTTCTTCTTCGGGTCGATGCCCGCGCGGCTCTGGTCGACGTAGCTCAGCTTGACCGTCTCACCGACCTTGACCTCACCGCTGTCGGGCTGTTCGAGGCCGACGATGGTTTTGAACAGCGTGGTCTTACCGACACCGTTGGGACCGATGACGCCGACGATGCCGTTGCGGGGCAACGTGAAGGACAGGTCCTTGATGAGCGTGCGGCCCTCGAAGCCCTTGTCGAGGTGGCTCACCTCGACCACGAGGTTGCCCAGCCTCGGCGGCGCCGGGATCTGGATCTCCTCGAAGTCGAGCTTGCGGGTCTTGTCGGCCTCGGCGGCCATCTCCTCGTAGCGGTCCAGACGTGCCTTGTTCTTGGCCTGCCGGGCCTTGGCACCCGAACGCACCCAGGCCAGCTCTTCCTTCAGCCGTTTCTGCAGCTTCTGGTCCTTCTTGCCCTGCACCTCCAGGCGCTCGGCCTTCTTCTCCAGGTAGGTCGAGTAGTTGCCCTCATACGGGTAGGCGCGGCCGCGGTCGAGCTCGAGGATCCACTCGGCGACGTTGTCGAGGAAGTAGCGATCGTGGGTGACGGCGAGGATGGCGCCCTTGTAGTTGGCCAAGTGCTGTTCGAGCCACAGCACGCTCTCGGCGTCGAGGTGGTTGGTGGGCTCGTCGAGCAGCAGCAGATCCGGTTTGGACAGCAGCAACTTGCACAGCGCCACGCGGCGGCGCTCACCGCCGGAGAGGTGGGTGACGGGCTCGTCGGGCGGCGGGCAGCGCAGCGCGTCCATGGCCTGCTCGAGCTGGGAGTCGATGTCCCAGGCATCGGCGGCGTCGAGCTCCTCCTGCAGATGACCCATCTCTTCCATGAGCTCATCGGTGTAGTCGGTGGCCATCAGCTCGGCCACCTCGTTGTACCGGTTGAGCTTGGCCTTGATCGCCACGCCGGCCTCGACGTTCTCGCGGACCGTCTTGGTTTCGTCGAGCTGCGGCTCCTGCATCAGGATGCCGACCGTCGCGCCGGGTTGGAGGAAGGCGTCGCCGTTGTTGGGCTGGTCGATGCCGGCCATGATCTTCAGCACACTCGACTTACCGGCCCCGTTGGGACCGACAACGCCGATCTTGGCTCCCGGAAGGAAGTTCAGGAAGACGTCGTCAAGGATGACCTTGTCGCCGTGCGCCTTGCGGACCTTGCGCATCGTGTAGATGAATTCGGCCATGCCGTGATGTGCCTTTCTGAAACTCTTCGGGAATGTCGGATGGGCGCTTGCGCGAAGGGTTGCGTCAAGCCCAACTCACTCGCGCCCATCCTAGGCGTGGCCGAATGTGGCTAGGCCGACAGTGGCAGGTCGCCCTCGTCGGGCTCGGCTTCGGGCGCGTCGCCGGCGACGGGTTCGGGCTCGAGTACCGGGCCGGCCGACGGCTTCGGCAACGGCGCGACCTTGGCTGTGCACCGGGACAGATCGGGCCCGACCGCGGTCGCCCGCACCTCCACCGAGGACCGGCGCACACCCTCCTTGTCTTCGTACTCATCGGTGTGGACATGCCCGACCACGATCACGGCGTCCCCCTTCATCAGAGAGGCGCTGGTGCCGGTGGCGAGATTTCCCCAGCAGTTGACCGTGACGTAGAGCGAGTTCCCGTGCTCCCAGTTGCCGTCGGGCGTGCGGCGCCGCGAATTGCTGGCCACCCGGAACTTGTACAGCTCCTGATCGCCGAATCGCCGCCGGACGGGGTCGGTGATGATGTTGCCCACGATCGTGAACGGGGTCTCGAACATTTCTGGTTCCTTTCGCTTCATCGATGCGGCGGCCGGAGGTGAAGCGTCGACCGCCTTACCCGTCAATTGACGGTCGACGCCCCGACATCAGGACGCCCGACGCAGCCGACGAACCCGTCGGCTGGGGATGAAACGCAGGCTGGGGATAACTCCGGAGTCAGCCGGAAGGACGGTCGCGCCGCGCCATCTCGGCGAGCATGGCGTTATAGGCCGCCAGATCGGCGTCGTCATCGCGGTCGGCGGCCCGGTCCAGCCGCTTGGCGGTGCGCTGATCGCTGCGCCGCCACTGGATGAGCAGTGCCAGCATCACGATGACCAGCGGGACTTCCCCGGCCGCCCAGGCGATGGCGCCGCCGAGGTGCTGGTCTCCGAGCAGGTCGGTGTGCCACGGCAGTAGCAGTGACCGGTAGAAGCTCTCGCCGAGCACGTTCTTCATGCCCATCAACACCACACCGAAGAACGCGTGCAGCGGCAGCGAGGCGAACACCATCCCGATCTTGACCAGGTGCGGGACGGGCCTCGGGGTCGGGTCCACGCCGATGACCACCCAATAGAACAGGTAGCCCGAGAGCAGGAAGTGCACGTTCATCAGGATGTGCGCGGCGTGGTTGCTGACCGCGGCGTCGAAGATGCCGCCGAAGTACAGGCCGTAGAACCCGGCCACGAACAGCACGGTCGCGACGATGGGATGGGTCAGGAATTGCGACACCCTGGAGTGCAACGCCGCCAGCAGCCATTCTCTGGGGCCGGGTGGCGAGCCGCGACCCGCGGTCGGCAGCGCCCGCAGCGCCAGGGTCACCGGGGCGCCAAGCACCAGCAGCACCGGAACCAGCATGGACAGCAGCATGTGGGCGATCATGTGCATGCTGAACATCGCCGGCATGTAGCGACCGAGCCCCGATGAGGTGGTGAACAGCAGGACGGCACAGCCGAGCAGCCAGGCGAACGTGCGGCCCACCGGCCAGGCGTCGCCGCGGCGGCGCAGCCGGTACACACCGGCCAGGTACACCACCGCACCGACGATGGCCGCGGTCCCGAACAACAGGTCGAATCGCCAGTCGAACAACACCCGAACGACCGTCGGCGGCCCAGCGAAGTCGTACCCGATCGCGACCTCGGTGGCGCTGGGGATCCTCGGCTCGGGCGGCGGCGGGGTGCGTCCCAGCCCGACGGCGATGCCGAACGTGGCGCCGAACAACGCGGCCTCCGTCAGCGCCAACCGGATCAACGGTCTGCGCGCACCGGCGTCGGCGGCCAGAGCGGTCAGGCTGACCCGACGCTGTCGCCAGCCCAGCACGCCGAGCAGGCTGAGGGCCACGAGCTTGGCCACCAGCAACCACCCGTAGCTGGTGCGCACCAGATCGGCGGGTTGGATCCGCACCAGCGCGTTGAGCACACCGCTGATGGCCATCGCGATGAAGCACCACAGGGCCAGCGCCGAGAAGCGGCGTGCCGCCAGCGCGGTGGCCGGGCCGTCACCGCCGGACCCGGCAGCGGCCCGGATCGCGTGGGCCAACAACGCCAGCAGACCGCCGGCCCACAGCGCGGCGGCCACCAGGTGGACGAACAGGCTGTTGGTGGCCAGATCGTGGGCTCCGCCTGCCGACGAGTGCCCGGTCAGAACCAGCGGCATCAACGTCACCAGTGACCCGGCCAGCAGCACCGGCGTCCACCCCCACCGCAGCACCGGGAGGCTGGCGATGGTGACAGCGGCCGCCAGGATCGCCGTCCACCGCCAGGCGACGGCGACATCGACCAGGCCGGCGGCCGACCACACGTCGACCGGTGCGAGATGGTCGAGCAACGGCTGCCCGGACACGTCGGAGACCGTCAGCGGAACCAGCAGCGCTGCGCACACCGTCCACACGCCTGAGGCCGCCGAGCCGAGCCGCAGCGCCCGGTAGCCGGCGACATCGAGCACGCCGTTGGTCTGGGGTGCTGCCAGGAACGCCGCGAACAGGAAAGACCCCACCGCGATGACGGCGGCGATCTCGCCGGCAGCCCGCACGAACGGCAGTCCGTAGGTGGTGACCGGGCCGGGATCAGGCAGGCCGGTGGCAGTCAAGGCGTCGGCCAGCGACAGCGCGCCGATGCCTGCGGCCACTGCCCCGGCCAACAGACCCACGCCGACCAGCACAGGCCACACCACGCTGTTGCGCACGCTGGATGCGGCCACCTGGCCGGCAGAAGTCATGGTGCAAGGGTATGGCGTGGGCTCCACCACACCCCGGGCGCCGGACAAATCCGGGTGGGCAGCCCGGCCGTCGCCTAGCCCTGTAGGAATCTCTGGGCGCGACGCTGCTGCTCCCGGACGTAGAACTGCTCACGCGCGATCTCGTCGACCTTGTCCATGTCGGCGACGATCCCGCGCAGTTCGTCGCGGAAGGCGTTGCGGCGCTCCTGCAGACTCGGGTCGCTCACCAGCAGGTTCTGATCGGCCGCCACCTGACGCGCGGTGGCGAACAGCAACGCCGAAACCGACTCGTTGCTGCCCACGCGGCCCTGCGCGACGTACTGGCGCCCCACACCGAGCGCCCGTTTGGTCAGGTCCCGCTCCCCGATCTCCGCCGGTGCATCGCGCAGCACATCGGCGACGATCGCGTACGCCTCGAAGAACGGCCGCAGCATCGCGCCCACCAACAACGGTCGCTTGCCGCGCAACATCTGATAGATCTCGTCGCCTCCCGCCGAGACCTTCGCTTCCCAGCCGCCTGCCGCCTGACCTTCCGGCGTGCGGTCGTACCACGACATCTCTTCGGCGACGTTGTCGCGGAAGGCCGCCGAATCGGCGAAATAGAAATCGAACTTGAGCAGGTCACGCAGCCGCATCACCTGGTCCCAGAACGACTGCAACGGGTCTTCGGCGACACGGGCGGCATAGGCCAGGGCCAACTCGACGATCGAGGTCTCCTGGAAGGCGTGGATCAGCGAATTGCGGTAGAACGCCGCTTCCAGTTCATCCTCGGGGGCAATCCGCCACACCGGTTCGCGCCCACTGTCGACCAACGTCACCGGGTGACCGCCGGAGAGAGCGTCGACGGCCGAGCGCACTCCCTCTGCAGTCCGCAGCCGCAGTGCACTGTTGGTCATCGGGGTGTTCTTGCGTTCCAGGTAATCCAGTGAGTCCTGCAGCGTGTGGTGCAGCTGATCGAGGGTCAGGGCGACCCCTCGGGCGCCCAGCAGCAGCGCCGAGACCAGGTTGGTCGCGCTGACCGGGGTGACCCGCAGAATCCGCCAGGCCACCTCGAACGCCATCTTCTGCATCGCCAGGCGTTTGGCCGCCTCGTCGTGGGCCATGTCGCCGCCCGGCTCACCGAGGTGCTCACGCATCGAAACCGCTTCGGGGAAGCGGACATAGATCTTGCCGTAGTTGCGTTCGCCCTGCGCCTTGATGAAGTTGTACAGCCAGCTCAGGCCCTCGGGCGTCTTCTCGCCGCCGCGGGCGTACGCGGCGTACTCGGCGGTCTCGTGCAGCTGGTCGAAACTGATCGACACCGGCTGCAGCAGGATGTCCTCACTGCGGCCGTCGAGGTAGGCATTGGCGACATAGGCGAGCAGACCGAGCTTGGGCGGCAACATCTTTCCGGTCCGTGACCGGGTGCCCTCGATGGACCAGTTCAGGTTGAACCGCTTCTCCACGATGTAGCCGACGTACTGGCGCAGCACGTACTTGTACAGCGGGTCATCGAGTTTGCGCCGCAGGAAGATGACGCCGGAATGCCGGAACAGCGGACCCATCAGGCCGAACGACAGGTTGATCCCGGCGAATGTGTACACCGGCGGCAGCCGGTTCTCCTGCATGGCCACCGGGACGATCACCCCGTCGAGATACGAACGGTGGGAGAACAGCAGCACCGCCGGATGTTGTTCCAGGGCATGGCGCATCGACTCGATCTCGGAGCGGTCGTAGTCGATGCGCGGATCGAATCCGCGGCTGAAGATGGCCCGGCCCAAAGTTGGGATCAGGTCCACCGAGAACCGGCTCCACCCGGTGGAGAGCTCGTCGAGCATCTCCCCGGCCTTCTCCACCGTCGCGCCGGGAATCTGTTCCAGGCCTTGACGGAAACGTGCGGAGTCGAGCATCTCCGGCTTGACCAGCCGCGGCGACTTGTACTCGGGGCCGAGCAGGCGAAGCTCCACCCGCTCGATCGCCAGCGCCGCCCGCCGAAGGACGAATCGTGCGAATTCCCTTGGGTTTTCCGCGACCGTGGTCTCGCTCCACTGCTTACGCAGCTCCGATACCTTGGCCGGCTCACCGGCGACGACCCGGGCCCGCGTCGGGTTCTTGCGCAGGATGCGCCGCTGCAGGATTTCCGGCGGCCGGTAGGTGTCGCGGCCCGAGATCAACCCGACCACTTTCAACCGGGTGGGCAACCCGGCGGGCACCCAGAACACCCGGACCGGGACCACCAGCCGGTCCTCGTCCGATTCCAACTCCTCGACCAGCCGGGCCACCACCCCGGGCGCGGGCTCGTCGGTGGCCGGCAGCTGCAGGACCTCGACGGTCGAGTCGGGGTGTTCGCGCCGCTGCGTCTTGAGCCAGTCGTTGAGCAGTTCCAGTTCGGCCGGCGACGACACCGATGCCAGCACCAGTGCATCGTCGGTGGTGCTGAAGCTGGGGAAATCGTCGAGCCCCGCGGTCACGGTCGACCCTTGGAGGTCGATCGCGACGACGAGGTATCCGGTTTGGGCGCAGCCTTTTTCGCGGGCGCCTTCTTCGCCGGTGCCTTCTTGGCGGCCCGGCGCGGTGCGGCCTTCTTGGCCGGGGTGGCGCGGGCGTAGACGTCGAACACCGGCAATTCGTCCTCCGGCCAGGATTTCAGTGTGTCGAGGTAGATCTGACGGACCTCGGCGATGCGGTCGGACAGGTTGTCGACGGTCCAGTCCTCAACCGATATCGGCGGGTACACCGCGACATCCACCTTGCCGGGGTTGAACGTGCTGGAATCGCGGGCAGCGATCACCTCGGCGTTGCGGATCACGATCGGGACGATCGGAATACCCGCAGCCATGGCGATGCGGAACGGGCCCTTTTTGAACGGGCCGACCTCAGTGGTGTCGAGCCGGGTGCCCTCGGGGGCAATCAGGATCGACAAGCCTTTGCGGGCAAGCTCTTCGATCCTGTGCAGGCTTTCGACGGCCTTCTCCGGATCGTCGCGATCGATGAACGCCGCGTCCATCACCTTGCCCAGTGGTCCCATCAGCGGGTTCTTCTCGAGCTCCTTTTTCCCGACGCCGGTGAAGTCCACCCCGACCAGCCGGCCCGCGATCATCGGGTCGGCCTGGTTGCGGTGATTGAAGATGAACACCGCGGGGCGCTGCGCGGTCAGGTTCTCCTCGCCGAGGATGTTGAGCTCGATGCCCGTGGTGAGCATCAGCAGCTTGCTCCAGTTCGACGTGAAGAAGTTGACCCCGGTGCGCTTGTTGCGGGTGAGCAGCCCGAGTCCGATCGCGCCGGCGGCGACGGTCGGAATGGTGGCCAGACTGGCGAGCGTGCGTAGTTGCGCGACGGGGCTGCTGCCACTGCGGCTGCTGAACTTCAGGACGGGCCAGCCACGTTTGGCGGCCACGGCGGCCAGCTTGCCTGCCGGATTGGTCGGCCGCGGATTGCCCACCAGGTACATCAGGGCGACGTCCTCGTCACCATCGGCGTAGAAGTAACTCTTGGTCAGGTCCACCCCGTTGGCCGCCGAGAAGTTCTGCACCGCACGGGCTTTGCCGGGACCCCAGATGACCGGCCTCATCACCTCCCCGGTGATCAGGCCGTCCTCGTCGGTCTCGAACTTGTTGCAGAGCACGTTGTCGATGCCGAGAAAGCGCGCCACCGGCTCCACCTGAACCGTCAGCGCAGAAGAACTCAGCACCACGGTGTGGCCACGGGCCATGTGGGCGCGCACCATCGCGCGCATCTCCGGATACATGCGGCCCTTCACGTGCTGGACGAACAGCCGCTCGCCCAGCTCGTCGAGGTCGCTGAGCGAGTTGCCGTTCAGCATCCGGGCGCCCTTGCCGATCAGGTCCTCGAACTCTGAGCGCCCCAGCTGGTGATTGAGCCCCGCCTGCACCATCCCGATGAACTCGCCGATGCTCATCTGACCGCGACGCAATCGATCCTGCGTCATCAGCACGCCCGTGAACCCGGCTACCAGTGTCCCGTCGAGGTCGAAGAAGGCCCCGATCTCCGGGCCTTCCGGACTCGCCTCGATCTCAGCCAGCGACCCCGGCAGCCTCTGCTTGGATTTGCCTGTCTGCCCTGGTGACGTCACTGTGCGGCGCTCCCGTTCGACGACGCGTTTTCAGCCTCTGGTGGCACCGTGGCCGCGAAGGTGACCGGTTCGGCGCGCCCGTCGCCCCCGAGCGCGAGCACCTCGTTGAAGCCGTCGAGCAGGCACTGCGCGAACAGGGCCTCGTCGGTGATCGCCGCGCGGTCGTAGCGCGTGGTCACGGTGAAGTACCCCGATCGCGAGATCAGCACCGCCATGATCGCGACACCGGGCAGCGGGCCAATTCCGTAGTGCCGCAAGATCTTCGCTCCGGCGATGAACGTGTCGCCGGCATACATCGCGACGTTGCTGGCCTGCACGTCGGAGTTCACCACCGAGCCGGCGACCGACTCCAGGATGTTGTCCGGTAGCAGACTCAGAACCGGAGCGATGGCGCCCACGATGTCGATCGCACGTTCTTCACGCTTGGTGGTCATCTGGGCCCGAACGGCTCTGATCCGTAGCTCCGGATCGGCGATGCCGACCGGGGCGGCCAGATTGACTCCCGCGAATCGGTTGCCACCGGCCGGGTCATCCTCGGAACGCAGGTTGACCGGCACCGCCATCGGCAAGTCCTCGATCGGGACTCCCATCGCCTCGTGGTAGAGCCGCAGCGCGCCGCACAGGCCAGCCAGGTAGGCGTCGTTGATCGAACCACCGGCGGCCTTGGCGGCACTCCGCAGGTCACCGAATGGGATGTCGATCGCCTCGGTCCGCGAGGACAAGCTGCGCCGACGCAGCAGCGGCGACCGTTCGGCCGCAGGCCGATTCACCCGGGCTCCCGACATCGCGTACTCGACGACTCCGCTGACCGCCGATACCGGGTCCCGCACCGTCCGGTTGGCGGCGCGCGCGGCCCCGCCGATCAGGCCGAGCACACCACCGGCGATCTTGCCGGGAAGCCGCCCGAGCCCTTCCCGCATGAGATCGTTGGGCGACAGGTCCTGAGGAATGGGCAACGGCGCCATCTGCCGAGGCTCGGGGTCGCGTTCCAAGTCGTAGATGTTGGCGAACATCTCGATGGCGCCCACCCCGTCGGTCACCGCATGACTGAGGTGCAGGATCGTGGCTGCGCGCCCGCCTTCGAGCCCTTCGACCAGCGTCGCACTCCACAGCGGGCGCGTGATGTCCATCGGTGTCTGCAGCGCGATCTCGGCCAGGTCGAACAAGTCCCGGAGTGTGCCCGGGGAAGGCACTCTCATGCGCCGGACATGGAAGTCGAGGTTGAAGTCAGGATCGACCACCCACCGGGGCGACGCCGTCGGCAGCGTCGGCATGACGACCTTCTGCCGCAGCCGTAGGACATTGCGGGACGCGTTGTCGAACCGGGTGCGGAACCGCTCCCAATCTGGGGTGGTGTCGAGGATTTCGAGGCCGACGATGCCCGATCGCGTCCGGGGATTCGCCTCGCCGCGATGCAGCAGCTGGTCCACTGCACCCAGTTTCTCGGGCAGTCCGGCCGCGTCCACCTCCGGCACGTCGCTCATAGCGTGGTCCCTCTCCCCTCCCCTGGCCACCAAGTGCAGCGTCCACGCTAGTCCGCCTCCGGCTCCGCGGGAGGGCTTTGCCGGTCGTCCGTCGCGCGTCACCGCCCTTCACGCCGAGGTACGAGTTTCGCCGATCGGCGGGAGGTGTTTGTCCGGTAGGTCGCGAAACGAGGCGGCCGCCAAAATCCGTTTCTGCTGACCGTTCTTAGTCGGCGTGATCCGGAGATTGACGGAGACGCCGTGATCGGTGGGCCGGATGTAGTAGCACTCGTCGGTGTCCGGACAGTAGATGAAGATGACGTCGATCGCGTCCTTGTCGATGGGCGTGCTGTGCGCGCCGTGGCGATCGGCCCAGGTGGACCGGAGGTTGAGTTTGACCGCTCCCGCTCGTGCCGACCGGTGTACTTCACCTGAATGCGGTGAAAGGTGCCTGCCGCGTACGCCACAAGGTCGAACGGCGCATGCTCGGTCGCGGGGAACAGCACGTAAAAACCCTTGCCTACCAGGTCGGCATGCGCTTTGGCGACGCCGAGGTCGCCTTTGTCTTTGGTGTGATGTCGACCCACTGACCCGCTCGTTTCATCGGTCGCGGTTCGAGCAGCCCACGTGCTGCATATCCGTTTCGGCAACGACACCGACGCGGTGTAAATTGTGGTGGTCCGACTTGCCCCCGTGGCGCAACGGATAGCGCATCCGGTTTCTACCCGGTCGGTTGCAGGTTCGAATCCTGTCGGGGGTGCCATGTCTCGTTCGTTTGACGTGTGCTTCTCGTTCTTGAGCGCACCGTACCCCGCACATCCGACAACTCCATGTCGGTCGACTGCTCGCTCAATACGAGGGTGAGCCTGAATCTCACGTCGCTCGTCTGATTAACGCGCTAGCCAGCAGGCTCGTTTCGACGTTAGCCTCGCCGGCGTTCCCGTTCGGCGAAAGCGTCAAGCGCAGCAAGAACTTCAGATGACCGCCCCACTCGGTTGTGCGGTCCATTGGAGCTCTTGCGCCAAGAGCACAGCGCTCACAGGGCGGCGGGTCAGCAAATCGGCGACCTTCCACACCGCGGAATCGGGCCGTGCGGCGATTACGTCGTTCCACTTTCCCGGATATCGCGCAGATCGGTGACTATTTGTCGCCCGTTGGCGATAGCCAGAACGGTAGCTTCCGGGAAGCGCTCAACGAACGGCGCTGCGTCCCCCGTCGCGGTAGCTCGTCAGCGCCGCGAAGTTTGCGCCGGTGTCGGCCAGCAGTCCGGCGGAGACCGGAAGCGTGACCTGACCGTTTACTCGGCGCATATGCCCGAGAACCACTCTCCATCTGTATGACGTCGGCTGATTGTTGACACCTGTGTCGGTTGATCCTTGACACGGCGCGGGGCAGAAATTCCATCGGCGGACGATTGGCGTGCGTTAATGTCCTGTTTGTCCTGGTAAGCCGACAGTTCGGAGCTGACATGAGCACGTATCGGACGATTGTGGTCGGGACCGACGGGTCCGACTCGTCGTTACGTGCGGTCGACCGCGCCGCCATGGTCGCCGCGCAGGAGAACGCGAAGCTCATCGTCGCGAGTGCTCATCAACCCGTGGCCGAAAAGGGCGGCTGGTCGCGACCGCCGTCGCCCGATCATGTGGTCGATACCCGTGCGGAGGACAGCCTCAAGAGCGAGGGCTACCGGATGCACGGCGCCGCCCCGGTCTACGAGATCCTCCAGGTGGCGCGCGACCGGGCCAAGGCCGCCGGCGCCTCGGACATCGTCGAGCGGGCGGTCGAAGGTGCCCCGGTCGACGCCCTGGTGAAACTCGCCAAAGAGGTCGATGCGGATCTGATCGTCGTCGGCGACATCGGCCTGGACTCCGTCGCCGGCCGCCTGTTGGGCTCGGTGCCCGCCACCATCGCCCGCCGGGTCAAGATCGACATCCTCATCGTCCACACCGCGGTCTGAGACGCTCGCGGTCTAGGCCGACACCCAGATCAGCCTGTCGTCGTCGGCGACGACGGTGCCCGCGGTCGGGGCCGCGAAATGCGTTCCGAACAACAGTGCCTGCTCATCGACGATGCCCTGCAGCAGACGGGCGCGGGTCACCGCGGCAGCTGCCGGATCGTCATCGGGAAGGGCCTGCACCTCGGGGTGGGTGATCTGGATCGGATGGTGGATGACGTCACCGCCGATGATCGCCACCTCCCCATCGGATTCGATCCGAACCGCGGCATGCCCCGCGGTGTGACCAGGGGTGGCCAACAGCCGGATCTCGTCGGTGATCGCGTGGTCCGAGTCGGTCAGACGCAGGACATCGTGCGCGACAAGCGGTTCGACGGTCTCGGAGGCGGCGCGGTTCGGCGCCGAGGACTGGAGCCATGACGTGTACTCGTCGGCGGTGAGCAGGTATGTCGCGTTGGGATAGGTGGGGACCCAGGCACCGTCACGCTGGGAGGTATTGCGCCCGGCATGGTCGAGGTGAAGGTGAGTGCAGACGACGGTGGTCACATCGCCGGGGGTGAATCCGGCCGCGGCCAACGACTGCCCGTACTGGTCGGGATCCATGGGGATCTGATACGGCAGTTCGTGGCCCTCCCCGAAACAGCAGTCCACCACCACGAGCTCGTCACCGGATTCGATGACGAACGACTGGATCGCCACCAGCAGGTTGCCCGCGTCATCGACATAATGCGGCTGAAGCCAGCTCGGGAGCTCGGACGGAAGCCCGCGAAACAGCCGGTCAGGCCGGGTCGGCACCACCGTCTCCAGCACGGAGTGAACCGTCAACGCGCCGATCGTCCACTTCTGCATGGCTCACCGTATGAGACAAATCATTTGGATACAAGGCTCCGCGTGGCCCCATCAACGGCACACCATCTGGCACACTCGATACGTGGCGCAGCCAAACGTCCGGTTCCAGCGACTTGCCGAACAGGTCGCCGACCAGTTGCGGCGCCGGATCCTCACCGGGGAACTGCCCGACGGCACGATCCTGCCCAAGGAAGACGAACTTCTCGTCGAGTATCCGATCAGCAAGCCGTCCCTGCGCGAGGCGATGCGCATCCTCGAGGCCGAGGGGCTGTTGACGGTACGGCGCGGCAAGCTCGGCGGCGCGGTGGTCCACCGACCAGACGCAGCAAACCTCGCATACACAATGGGGTTGGTGCTCGGCGCCGGGCAGGTCGGCCTCGCCGACGTGGGCACGGCCCTGCTGCAGGTCGAGCCGGCATGTGCCGCGCTCTGCGCCCAGCGCCCGGACCGGAAGCGCACCGTTGTACCTATTCTCCGCGAATTGCACGAAGAATCGGTCAGATCGGTTGCCGATCTGCTGCAGGCCACCTCGGCGAGCCGCCGGTATCACGAAGCGCTGGTGCGCCATTGCGGAAACGAGACGATGATCATCCTGGCGGGCGCGCTGGAGGCGCTGTGGTCAGCTCATGAGCAAAACTGGTCGGCGCAGGTGACGGACCACTCGACCGTGCCCGTCGAGGAGCGCCGAGCGGTACTGGAAGACCACCGGCAGGTGATCGACGCGATCGACATGGGTGACGCACAGCGAGCCCGCGATCTGGCCGCGGCTCATCTGATCAACGCCCAGCAGTACCCGGGAGTCGACGGGGTCGTCGATCCGACGATGGTGCGCACATGGGCGCAGTCCAGTCCCCGACGACCGTGATCACAGCCGACAACGATGTGACCGTTGACACAAGTTCTTATTTTCATATGATTTGGTGATGAAGGTCGGCGACGTCGCCGTTGACGTAGTAGACGCGGCCCACTATCGGTCGGCCGGGTGGTGGTCGGACCGCACGATCTCGCAGACCGTGCGCGGTCACGCACTGGCCCACCCCGACAAGCCGGCCTATGTGGACCACCCTGCCGCCACCTATACCTGGCGTGAATTCGACGAGGCCGCAACGTCACTCGCGGCCCAGCTGGCGGGCGCCGGGGTTCACCCGGGTGACCGGGTCGCCGTGTGGCACGGCGACACCGCCGCCATTCATGTGCTGTTCGTGGCGATCGAACGATGCGGCGGCGTCGTTGTCGGGATCGGCGCCCGCGCCGGGACGCGCGAGGCCACCCAGATCTTGCGCACCACCGAGCCGCGCCTGCTGATCAGCGACGCGGCGCGGCAGGCCTCGGCGCAGGCCACCGTCGCCGGCCTCGCTCCGCAACTCGACCTCGCCGCCGTGGTCCTACGCTCCGAGCGCGATGGCCTGTCCATCGACACCCACACTCCCCCGTGTGCGCCCGACGACGCCGCGGCGGTCGGCCCCGACGACGTGTTCCTGATCAACTCGACCTCGGGGACCACCGGCCTACCCAAATGTGTTGTACACACCCAGAACCGGTGGCACTACTTCCATCAGCAGGCGGTCGCCAACGGCGCACTGAGCGCCGACGACGTCTTCCTGCCCGTCATCCCGGCCCCGTTCGGGTTCGGCATCTGGACCGCCCACACCACCCCGATCTACCTCGGCGTCACCACGGTCCTGCTCGAGCGATTCGACGCGGCGGCCGCGTGCGAGGCGATCGCCCATCACCGCGTCAGCGTGTTGTGCTGTGTCAGTACCCAATTGATGATGATCATGGCCGACCGGGCATCGCGCGAGAACGACCTGAGCTCGTTGCGCGTGGTCTTCACCGGGGGTGAGGCGCTGCCCTATCAGCGCGCCGCCGACTTCGAGGAACTCACCCGCGCCACCATCCTGCAGTTCTACGGCTCCAACGAAACCGGCCTGCTGAGCGGGACGACGCTGCACGATTCCCGGGAGCGCAGGCTGCGCACCGCCGGAAGGCTGGTGCCGGAGATGGCGGTGCGCCTGTTCGACGGCGATGACGACGTGACCTCGACGGGCCGTGGGCAACCGGCCTGCCGCGGACCGGCCACCAGCCTGGGCTATCTCGGCGGCGTCGACCACGACAAGCTGTACACCCCGGACGGCTGGATGAGGATGGGCGACGTCTGCGAGGTCGACTCCGACGGCTACCTTTCGGTCACCGGTCGCACCTCGGACTTCATCGTGCGCGGCGGCAAGAACATCAGTGCCGGCGAGGTCGAGGATGCGGTGACGACGCATCCGGCCGTGGCCGTGGCTGCTGCGGTGGCGATGCCCGACCCTGTCTTCGGCGAGAAGGTCTGCATCTACATAGAACCCGTAGCACCTGCCAACAACCACGTCATCGATCTCCCTGGGCTCGTCGAACACCTCCTGGCCCAGGGCATGTCGAAGGAACTGCTCCCCGAGCGGCTCATCGTGCTCGACGAGTTGCCCCGGTCGTCAGGCGGGAAGATCGCCAAAGGGCAACTACGCGAAGATATCCGGACGCGGTTGGGAGACGACTATGAACGTCGGTGAGATGCGCCAGGGCGGGTTGAAAGTTTGGTCGCCATCGGTCACCCCTCCGATCGGCGTCGACCTGTCCGAAGAACAGGCGCTCGCCGTAGCGTTCCGGCACCTGGCCGCCATCGGATTCGCCGAGAACATGGCCGGCCACATCACCTGGCAGCCTGAGGGCCGCACCGAGATGCTGGTCAATCCGTGGGGACTGTGGTGGCAGGAGCTCACCGCATCCGACATCTGCGTGGTCGACGAGAACGCCGCCGTGGTGCGCGGCCGCTGGGATGTCACCCCGGCCATCCACATCCACACCGAACTGCACCGAATGCGCGATGATGCCCGCGTCGTCATCCACAACCACCCCTACTACGTGAGCCTCATCGCCGCGTTGGGGAAGCTGCCGGACCTGGTGCACCAGACCGGATCGCTGTTCCTCGACGACATGTGCTTCGTCGAAACCTATGACGGCGAGGTCGATTCGGCACCGAGGGCGCGCGAGCTCGCCGAACGGATCGGCACCGCCAATCTCACCATCCTGGCCAACCACGGCGTCATCACCACCGGAGGCACCGTGGCCGAGGCCGTGTACCGGGCCGCGTCGATCGACCGGGTGTGCAAACTGGCCTACCAGGTGATGCTCACCGGCCGGGAGTCGACGGCGATGAACCGCTCAGACATGTACGGCATGAAGGCCTCGCTCATCGAGCGGGCCGCCGACGTCTACTGGGCCGGCGCGGCCCGCATGACCATCAAGGCCGACCCCGACGTGCTCAGCTAGTTCCCGGACCCTGAAGGAGACCACGCCCCATGAAGTCCATCGACGAGCTCGCCGGCAATCTCAACTTCACCACCGCGCAGCAAGGTGCCGAACGCACGGTCACATTTCTTCCCGAACCGCAACGGGCCGAACGTCTGTACACCGTGATCTCGGTCGACGATCACATCGTCGAGCCGCCCGACACATTCACCGGCCGGGTGCCACGCAAGTTCGCCGACCGTGCCCCGAAGGTCGTCGACACCGAGAACGGCGGGCAGACCTGGATGTACGACGGGCAGTCCTTACCCAATGTCGGCTTCAACGCCGTGGTCGGCCGGCCGGTCTCCGAATACGGTTTCGAGCCGGCGCGGTTCGACGAAATGCGCCGCGGCGCCTGGGACATTCACGAACGCGTCAAAGACATGGATCTCAACGGCGTCTACGCGTCGCTCAACTTCCCGTCGTTCCTCCCCGGGTTCGCCGGCCAGCGACTGCAGCAGGTGACCAAAGACCGGGATCTGGCGATGGCCGCGGTGCGGGCCTGGAACGACTGGCACCTCGAAGCGTGGGCCGGGTCCTATCCCGACCGGATCATCCCGTGCCAGCTGCCGTGGCTACTCGACCCTGAAGTCGGCGCCCAGATGATCTACGAGAACGCCGAACGCGGTTTCCACGCCGTGACATTCAGCGAGAATCCCGCCATGCTCGGGCTGCCGACCATCCACTCCGGCTACTGGGAGCCGATGATGGCGGCATGTGCCGAGACGGGCACCGTTGTCAATCTGCACATCGGGTCCTCGGGCTCGGCACCATCCACCACCGACGATGCTCCGCCGGATGTTCAGGGTGTGTTGTTCTTCGCCTACGCCATCACCGCCGCGGTCGACTGGCTCTACTCAGGTCTGCCCAGCCGCTACCCGGACCTCAAGATCTGCCTGTCCGAAGGTGGAATCGGTTGGGTGGCAGGCCTGCTCGACCGGCTCGACCACATGCTCAGCTACCACCAGATGTACGGAACCTGGAAGGCGCTGGGCGAGAGCCTCTCCCCTGCCGAGGTGTTCACCAGGAACTTCTGGTTCTGCGCGGTCGAAGACCAGTCATCGTTCGTGCAGCACGAACGGATCGGCACCGGCAACATTCTGCTCGAAGCCGACTACCCGCATTGCGACTCCACCTGGCCGCACACCCAGGCCACCATCCACGAACAGATCCAGGGCCTGCCCGCCGAGGTGATCCGGAAGATCACCTGGGAGAACGCATCCCGGCTCTACCAGCATCCGGTGCCACCGGCGGTGCAGAGCGATCCGAACGCCTACTGATCCATGACCCGACCGCTGCGCATCGCCGTTCTCGACGACTACCAGGGGATCGCCGACACCGTCGACTGGACGCCCATACCCCGCGCCCCCGAAATCACGTCACTGCGGGAACACATCGCACCCGGCCCGGCCCTGGTCGAGACTCTGGCCGGCCACGAGGTCGTCGTCGCGATGCGGGAACGCACCCCGATCGACGCGACGCTGCTCGCCCAGTTACCCGACCTGAAGCTTCTCGTGACCACCGGACCGTTCAACGCCGCCATCGACGTGGCCGCCGCGCACCGACTCGGTATCACCGTGTCGGGCACCGGCGGGGCGATCACCCCGACGGTCGAACACACCTGGGCACTGATCCTGGGACTGCAGCGACATCTGGTCGTCGAGGATCAGCGCATCCGCGACGGGCTGTGGCAGAGCACGATCGGCGGCGACCTGCACGGGGCGACCCTGGGGCTGGTCGGAGTGGGCCGGATCGGCAGTCGCGTCGCCGCGATCGGGACGGCATTCGGCATGAACGTCATCGCGTGGAGCCCCAACCTCACCGACGAGCGTGCGGCCACAGCCGGCGTGGTCCGGGTGGAGCGGGAGGCGCTGTTCGCCGACGCCGACGTAGTGTCGCTGCACATGGTGCTCGCAGAGACGACCCGCGGCCTGATCGGCACCGCCGAACTGGGCGCGATGAGGCCGTCGGCGATCCTGGTGAACACCTCGCGCGGCGGTCTGATCGACGAGCCCGCGTTGGTCGACGCACTGCGCGGCAGCCAGATCCGCGGTGCGGCCCTCGATGTCTACCAGCAGGAGCCCCTGCCCGCGCAGCACCCCTTGACCACTCTGTCCAACACTTTGCTGACCCCGCACCTCGGCTACGTCACCGAGGGCGTGATGAAGACCTTCTACCGGGACATTGTCGAGGACATAGCGGCTTATTGCGCGGGTTCCCCGGTGCGTTTGCTCCCCGGCTAGAGGGCTGAAAAATTCCCCTCAAAAGGTAACTGTGAGGAAGATCAACATTCCTGAATGGAACGTTGTCGATCCACTAAGGGACTGTTACGTTCAGCCGGTTAAAAGCGCGGTCGGAGGGTTCCGTCGGCGTGCGCCGTACCGGAGAGGTGGATTTACCGTGGCTGCGGTGTTTCGGCTTGCGAGCCGCTTCTGGATCCCATTGGTGCTCGTGGCCGCGCTTGCGATCAGCGGATTCGCGATGAACCGCATGCACGGAATCTTCGGTACCCACATCAACACCGAACCGGGACAGTCCGCCGGTGACGACATCGTGGAGTTCAACCCGAAGCGCGTCGTCTACGAGATCGAGGGTCCCAGCGGCACGAGCGGCCATGTCAGCTACCTGGACGCCGACGCCCAGCCCCACACCGAGAATTTCACCTCGCTGCCGTGGCGGCACGAGGTTGTCACCACCCTGCCCACGGTGTTCGCCAATGTGGTTGCCCAAGGAGATAGCGAAGTGATCAGCTGCCGGATCGTCGTCAACGGCGAAGTCCGCGACGAGCAGACCGTGAACCAGCACGACGCGCAGGCCTTCTGCTTGGACAAGGCAGCATGAGCAACCACAGCGCCGCCCCCGCACACTCGGACAACCCCTCGCACAAGGGCATCGCCCGCGTCATCCGCGTCGCCGCGATCCCGATCATCCTGGCGTGGGTCGTACTCGTCGTCGTCCTCAACGCCCTGGTCCCCCAACTCGAGGTCGTCGGCCACGAGCACGCTGTGTCCCTGTCGCCCCAGGACGCACCGGCCCTGGTGGCGATGAAGAAGATCGGCGATCGCTTCGATCAATTCGACTCCGACACGATCGCGATGGTTGTACTGGAGGGCGAGCGGCCGCTCGGCACCGAGGCTCATCACTACTATGACGAGTTGGTCCGCACACTGCAGGCCGACACGAAACACGTTCAGCACGTGCAGAATTACTGGGGCGACCTGATCACCGCGGCCGGATCCCAGAGCACGGACGGCAAGGCCGCCTACGTCCAGGTGAACCTCGCAGGCAACCAGGGCGAGACACTGGCCAACGAATCGGTCGCCTCCGTCCGCAAGATCATCGACGAATCCAATCCGCCCGCAGGCGTGAAAGCCTATGTCACCGGCCAAGGTCCGCTCACCACGGACATGAACGAAGCCGGCGACAAGAGCATGGTCAAGATCACCTTCGTCACGATCGCCGTGATCGCGGTGATGCTGATCGTCGTGTATCGGTCGATCGCCACGATGCTGCTGATGCTCATCGTGGTGCTGCTGGAGATGTCGGCCGCGCGCGGTGTCGTGGCGGCCATCGGCCACGCCGGCCTGCTCGGCCTGTCGACGTTCTCGGTGAGCCTGCTGACGTCGTTGGCCATCGCGGCCGGAACCGACTACGCGATCTTCCTCGTCGGCCGATATCAGGAGGCGAGACAGAAGGGCGAGGAACGAGAAGACGCCTACTACACCGCGTTTCACGGTGTCGGGCACGTCATCCTCGGCTCGGGTCTCACCGTTGCCGGCGCCATGCTGTGCCTGCATTTCACCCGGTTGAACTACTTCAGTTCGATGGGTATCCCCAGTTCCATCGGCATGTCAGTGGTGGTGCTGGCCTCACTCACACTCGCACCGGCGATGCTGGTGGTCGGCAGTCGATTCGGTCTGCTCGACGCCAAACGTGAGATCCGGTCGCGCGGTTGGCGCAGGCTCGGCACCTCGGTGGTGCGCTGGCCCGTTCCGATCCTGGCCGCGGCCATCGCGGTGGCACTCGTCGGACTGCTGGCCCTGCCCGGTTATAAGACCTCCTACAACGAGCGCCTCTACATCCCCAAGGATCTGCCGTCCAACGTCGGATACGCCGCCGCCGAAAGACATTTCACCGCGGCGCGGATGAACCCCGATCTGCTGCTGGTCGATGCGGGCCGGGATCTGCGCAACCCCGCCGACATGATCGTGCTGGACAAGATCGCCAGGGAGCTGATCCGCGTCCCCGGCGTCGCACGCGTACAGAGCATCACCCGGCCGCTGGGCCGCCCCATCGCGCACAGCTCCGTGCCGTTCCAAGTGAGTATGCAATCGGTGTCCATGACCGAGAACCTGCAGTTCCTGCGTGAACGCATGGGCGACATGAACACGCTCACCGACGATCTCGGCCGGATGATCGTGATCATGGAGAACATGCTGGGCCTGATGAACCGGATGACCGACATCACCCATGAACTCACGGCCAGCATGAACGACATGCAGGTCAGCACCAACGAAATGCGGGATCACATGGCTGATTTCGACGATTTCATGCGGCCGATGCGGAACTATCTGTACTGGGAACCGCACTGCTATGACATCCCGATGTGTCATTCCATGCGTTCGTTGTTCGACGGGCTCGACGGCATCGACACCATGACCGAAACCCTCTCGGAATCGGTGAAGAACATGAACGAGATGGATCAGCTGATGCCGCAGTTGGTGGCGCAACTGCCACCGATGATCGCCATCTCGAAGTCCATGCAGGGCACGATGAAAACAATGTTCAGCACGTTCAACGGGCTGATCGACCAGATCGGCAAGATGACCGACACCGCGTCGGTGATGGGCCAGGCGTTCGACGACGCCCGCAACGACGACTCCTTCTACCTGCCGCCCGAGGCCTTCGACAACCCGGACTTCAAACGCGGTCTGGCTCTGATGGTTTCGCCAGATGGCCAGGCTGCACAGTTCATCATCACCCACGACGTCGATCCGGCCACCTCAGAAGGCATTTCGCATGTCGAGCCGATCCTGAAGACGGCCAGGGAGGCGATCAAGACGACGCCGCTGGCCGACGCCAAGATCTACCTCGGCGGCACCGCGGCGACCTACAAGGACATCCAGGTCGGCGCCCAGTGGGATCTGCTGATCTCGGCCTGCGGCGCGATCACGTTGATCTTCATCGTGATGCTGTTGATCACCCGCGCGCTGATCGCGTCGTTCGTCATCGTCGGCACCGTGATCGTGTCCCTGGCCGCATCGTTCGGCCTGTCGGTCCTGGTGTGGCAGTACCTACTCGGGATCGACCTGCACTGGATGACCTTGGCGTTCTCGGTGATCATCCTGCTAGCGGTCGGATCGGACTACAACCTGCTGGTGGTCTCGCGGATGAAGGAGGAGATCAGCGCGGGTATCAACACCGGCATCATCCGGGCCATGGGCGCCACCGGCGGCGTGGTCACCGCGGCCGGCCTGGTGTTCGCGTTCACGATGGCCTCGATGGCCACCAGTGATCTGATCGCGATCGGACAGGGCGGGACCACCATCGGCCTGGGCCTGCTGTTCGACACCCTCGTCGTTCGCTCGCTGATGACACCGACGATTGCCGCGATCCTCGGCCGCTGGTTCTGGTGGCCGCTGCCGGTGCGTCAGCGTCCGGCGCGTTTCCTCTCCGATCGGACCGCACCGATACCGGTGGCGAGAATGTCGTGACCCGCGTCGATACCATCGACGCATGAGCACAGGCGAGCTCTCGGCCACCCAGTCGCGCACCCGTGGTGCGATCATCGAGGCCGCCGCCGTCGTCCTAGCTGACGACCGGACCGCGACGTTGCCCGATATCGCCAAGGCGGCCGGGGTCGGCCGCACCACGGTGCACCGTTATTTTCCCGACCGGGAAAGCCTGATCAACGCGACAATTCTCGACTCGGTGCAGGTGGTGACCAACGCCGTGGCCGCTGCCGCACCTGAGGACGGCTGCGCGATCGAGGCGATGCGGCGCGTCATCAACGCGATGATCTCGGTCGGTAACCGGCTGCTGTTCCTTTTCGACGACCCCAACGTTCTTCGTGGCCTGCCACCCGAGGTGGTGCCCGACAACAGCTATCTCACCACCCTGATCGAACGCGGCCAGGCCGAAGGCGTGTTCGATCCGGAATCGAGCACACAATGGCTCGAACACGCGCTCTACGGTCTGGTGATGTGGGCGTGCCAGGACTCCAAGGACGGCCTGATGCCGCAGCACGCGGCCGCGCCCGCCGTCATCCGCACCTTCGAGCGCGGGGTGCGTTGCCGCGATTGACGCGGTACCTGCCGGACAGTCACCTCCGCCAGAACAGGTGATGGGTGACCGCGCCTCCGGGGCTGGGCACGACGTCGTGGTGGAACCGGTCGTTCAACTCATCGGGTGACTCCCACAGACGCGACCCGCTGCCCAACTCGGCGGGCGACACCGCCACATGCAAGGTGTCGACCAGGTCGGCGTCGAGGAACTCCCGGATGGTGCTCGCTCCCCCGCCCAGCCGAACATCCTTGTCCTGCGCGGCGGCCCGGGCCTGCTCCAGCACGGTCGCCGGATCGGCGTTGACGAAGTGGAACGTGGTGTCGGACAGGCTGAACGACGGCCGCTCGTGGTGGGTCAGGACGAACACCGGGGTATGGAACGGCGGCACGTCACCCCACCAGCCCTGCCAATCGTGGTCCTGCCATGGGCCACGGTAGGGACTGAACTTGTTGCGGCCCATGATCTCGGCGCCGATGTTGTTGGCGAAGTCCCGGGTGAGGTAATCGTCGAGGCCCCGACTGCCGCCAGGCTCCGTCCGGTTGGGCCAGCTTGCCGTCGCGCCGGCCCAGGCGAACATCTTGCCCGGGTCGGCATGACCGAACGGGCGCTCAAAGCTCTGATCGTCGCCGGCGCCGAATCCGTCGCTGGAGACGTTGAAATTCTGGACTTTGAGCAGTTGGGTCACGTGGTCTCTCCCGTTCGGTCAGCAGTGGATGCTGATTGGACTCGGGACGAGGGTAAAACTCATCGCGCGGACCAGGCGGCTACCGCGCCGCCTCCAGTTGGCGACGGACCTCGAGGCGCCGGAGTTTTCCTGACGACGTGCGTGGCAACGATCCCGGCGACATCAGCACGACGTCGGCAGGCGTGACGCCGCACACCGACACGACCCGCCGGATCACCGCGCTGCGGGTGGTGTCCTGCTCGGTCCCGATGAACTCCGCTGCCACCAGAAGCCGCGATTGCGCGGCGCCGGATTCGGTGCCGACCGCGACCACCGCTCCTTCACGGACGCCGTCCACCTCGCCGACGACCTGCTCGATCTCGGTCGGGAAAATGTTGCGCCCAGCGATCGTGATGATCTCTTTCAGGCGGCCACAGATCACCAGCGCACCGTCGACGAGGTAGCCGATGTCGCCGGTCGGGAACCATTGGCCGTTGCTGCCCGCGTCGGCAGGTGTATCCCCCAGGTAGGACGTCATCATCGACGAACCGCGGATTTCGACTTCCCCGGATTCACCGGTCTCGTCGTGTGCAGACGGGACGATACGAATCTCCATGCCCGGCACCGGACGACCCAGCAGTGCGTAGCGCCGGGCGGTGTCCGCAGCGTCCGGAATGTCGATGCGCAGGCCTTCCCCGGGCGCGGGGATGGTCACCGCGCAGGTCGACTCGGCCATTCCGTATGAGGGCGCCATGGCGCCCGCGTCGAAGCCGAACCGGCTCATGCCGATGGCAAATCGATCGACTCCCGCACAGTCGACGGGTTCACCACCGTTGATCGCTATCCGCAGTGCGCCGAGATCGACGTCGGAGACGCGGTTGGCGAATCGGCCGAGCACTGAGTAACCGAAGTTCGGACCCGCAGTCAGGGTGGCGCGTGATTCGGACAGCCATTCGGCCCACCGGAGCGGCGCGGCCGAGAACGCGCCCGTCGGGGCCAGCCACAGTGACCCGCCGGACATTGTCGATGTCAGCACCATCGCCAGGCCCATGTCGTGGTAGATCGGCAACCAGGAACACCCGACGTCGTTGTGGCCCAGCGATAATCGCTGGCTGACGGACAGGATGTTGTTGAGCACGGCCTCCGGTGCCAGCACTGCAGTGCGTGGAGTTCCGGTGGATCCGGCGGTCCCCTGCAGGATGGCCACGTCGGCACTGTCGGGATACCGCAGATGCGTCGATGTCGGCGTGCGGGCGGCATCGGCGATGTCGCACACCGCCAGCGGGGACCCTGCGTCCTGAAGCAGTTGCAGGGTGGCGCCGTAGCTGAACACCGTGGTCACGCCGATACTGCGGAACCGGGCCAACGTCGCCTGCGCCCACTCCGATGGTTCGGCGCCGCGTTGGGGACGCGGAAGGATGGACACCCCCGAACCTGCCAGCCACGAACCCTGAATGGCGGCAATCAATTCCACTGTCGGTTCGCCGACCAGTCCCACCGCACCAGGCTGGTCCCGGCCCAGCAGATAGGCCGCAATGCTCTCGGCGATTCCGTGCACCTCGGGCCACGGACGCCGCTGCCAGGTATCGGTCTCGCGATCCAGGACCACCAGGTCGTGCGGTGAGCCGACCATTGCCTCGCGCAGGGCTCCTGCGAGCGGGTTCACGCTGCGCTCCTGCGGTCGATCACCGACTGCAGATCGCCGACGGTCCGGCAGGTGATGAGGTCTTCCTCGCTGAGTTGCACACCGAACTTCTCCTCGATGCTCACCAGGCCCACGGCGAACGACACCGAGTCCATCCCGAGGTCGTCGACGAGGCGCGTACTGGCACTGAGTGACTGACATGGCAGTTCGAGATCGTCACGCAGGATGGAGACCAGCCCGTCGGTAACAGCGGGCGATGTCGGTGAATTGGTATCGGTCATATGTGAGTATCCGGCTGGTCGATGAGACCAAGCCTCACCTTTCGTTTCCGGTACGGATCAATTGATTTGGAACCGGCTGTCGAGCAGCCGGATTGAACAATCTGGCCTCAAGCCATCCATTTCCGGGCGGTGTCCCGGTCGAGTTGGTAGAGCGCCATCCTGCGGTTGGGCATCTCATGCTCGCCGAGGAACCGGCACCCGGCGAATTCGCACAACCCCCGCACCGTTGCGTTGCGGTGATCCGGGTCGAACATGATCCGCTGACAGTCGGGATCGGCGGCCAGGACGCTTGCGACGATTTTGGGCAGCAGCATCGGTCCGAGTCCCCTGTTGACCAATTCCTCGTCGGCAATCGCGCCGTGCAGCCCCAGATCGTGCGGCTCACTGTCGTACCGATCGGCGATGGAATCTTTGGCGGCACGGTAGATTTCGAGGTAGCCGCGGTCCACCCCGCCGATGCTCAGGACGAGTGGTAGTGAATAGTCGCCCTCGACCTGCGCTTTCAGATGATTGCGCCAGCGCTCGACCGGCCAATCATATTCCCAGGTCTCGGCCAGGTGCGGCCGATTCATCCACTCGGCGATCAGCGTGGCGTCGTCATCGGTGGCCACCCGAACCTTGCTCGGCCGCAACAGTTGTGGAACTGGTGGCCCCGGGGCTTGCCGTACAGCGTCGGAAACGTCTGTGAGTTCCCGTGGAAGCACCGGATAGTCCGGTGAGTCGCCATCGTGGCGCACCAGGGATTCGGCCATAGCGCCTCCTGTCCGCGATGACACGTCGGTCACGCGCCGCGCTGCGTTCGAGCACGCGCATCACCAATTACGCTGTGCTGCAGCACTTCATCGCACGTCAAATGCCCATCCCCCTATGTTCGGCGCAGGTCAGAGGACGCCACCCATGTGTGTGCGCCACGCCCAGACCGCAGCCTCCTCAGATCAGCGAGGGTGACACTAACCAAATCTCGTCCAGTGGTGGGAAGTCCCTTTCCGCACACAGTCCGAGCGCTGATGAAACCAAAAATATCCGTCAATATTCGGTGTGGTTTCAAAAACGCAGTACAACAGCTCTTTTCGCACCCTCAGGGGTGCTGCAAGCGTCAGTCCACGACGGCCACACTTCGACTCGCGGGCGAGCCCGATGCGATGCAATCGGTATATCTCCGCGAACGCCCCCGCCAAACGAGTGGGGTGGTTGTGGTCGGTTTTCTCCGTCGGGGGCGCGTCTCAGCCAATTCCGCATCGGCGCACCCACACCAGGTGTGGGCTATCCCACACTTCGCGGCTCGCGTTCGCCCGAATCGGCTCTCAGTCGCCATCCAGGATCTATCCGGCGTCACGGTACCGGCGGCGATCCCCAGATCGCCTGCAGCATTGCGATGGTGTCCATTGTCTCGACGACATCATGAACTCGGATGACATCGACGCCCGCCGACCATGCGGGCGCGACAACGGCCAGCGATCCCGCCAGGCGGCCGTCCACTGCGCGTCCGGTGACGTTGCCGACGAACGATTTTCGGCTCACCCCGACCAACACCAGAAAACCGTGATCGCAGAGCTCAGGAAGCCGGCGCAGCAACTCCAGGTTATGTCGAGGGGATTTGCCGAATCCGATGCCCGGATCGATCCACACCGGAGCGGCACCGCCTGCGGCAGCCGTCTGCGCGACACCGGTGACAAAGCCCGTCACCTCGCTGACCACATCCTCGTACTCCGGGAAGCCTTCGGCGAGGACGGGAACCGTGTGCGCGTGCATGCTCACGTAACCGACGCCGAGCCGCCCCGCAACGTCGCAGAGCTTGCCCGAGACGTCGTTGATGATGCCGGCACCGGCCCGCACCGCTTCTTCGGCCACCTCACGATTGCGCGTGTCCACCGAGACCGTGCCCAGGTGGGCGAGCCCAGCGACGACTGGAAGCACGCGGTTGCGTTCCTCATCGATCGACACCGGTGTCGCACCCGGGCGAGTGGACTCTCCACCCACGTCCACCGCCCACGCCCCGGCTTCGAACATCCTTTGCCCTGCCGCGATCGCCAGTGCGGTGACGTCGAATCTGCTGTCGACCCAGAAAGAATCGGGAGTCGCGTTCAGCACCCCCATCACTTTCATCCGGGCCGGGCCGGTACGCGGCGATACCGTGACGCGACGGCGCTGGTTCATCTGCGACCCGATCACGACATCTGGGCGGGCGACCAGTAGGCCAACATCTCGGCGAACGTTTCGAACGCCGGCCGGGAAACACCGTATGGGGCCTCAAAATGAAGACTCAGCGGGTATCCGAGATCGACCACCCCGTCGATGACCCGCTTGTACAGGTCGATCAGTTGTCTCCGCTTTGCGTCGGGCTCGCTCGCCGCCAGCCCTTTCACGAAGGCCTGCTCCTGCACAACGGCGCGATTGCCCGGGTCCTGGATCAGCCAATCGATGAGGCCGACCCTGTCCTCCAGCTTCGGAACGAAACCGAACGACAGCAAGATCTCCGGCCGGTGGTCGCTCTCTCGGGTGAACTGCTTCAGGAACCCGACCACCGCATCCGAATAGAGGAGCTGGGTCATGGCGAACGTGGCTCCCTTGTCGCATTTGAACGCGAAGCGGGCCTGCTCAGCGGTCCGGGTCGGGATCAGGATCACCCCGCGGTTCTCGACGAGACCGTCGAATTTCGACAATGCGTCCGTCGGTGCGACGCCGGAACCTTCGCCGTCGCTCATCGTGCGTGGCACGCCGACGAAGATGACTCCATCGAAACCCGCCGCAGTCAAGTCGTTCAGCCGATCCCGCAATACCGCCTCGTCGGAGAATGACGTGACCTGTGTGCACAACCCACGCACGCCCGGGAGGTGGGGCTGGATGGCCGACCAGTGATCGAGGACGTCCATCTTGGGCTTCATCTCGATGGGGCGGTCACCATCCTCGGCGATCATCGCCGGGATCATGACGTGGCCGAGCTGTCCCCCTACACCGCTCTCCGTGGCCAGTCGCGCCACCTTGTGCGCCTCGTCCGCCGCATGGCCGGCTCCACGGTCGAGGTTCGGTGGCACCAACTCGAGCGCAACGGTATTCAAGGGCACAGCTACCTCCGATTGCAGCAGCGAATCCTCCAGCCGGGTCAAAGCGTTCACCGGGCTAGCTGACAACGACGAGTAGATCGCCGCCTTCGACTTGCGCGGTCCGCGCGACCGCGATCCGCTTCACCGTGCCGGATTCAGGCGCGGTGATGGCGGCTTCCATCTTCATGGCCTCGATCGTCGCGATGGATTGGCCCGCCTCGACGACCTGGCCCTCAACAACATTGACGGACACCACCCCGGCGAAGGGCGCACCGATATGGCCGGTGTTGGCCCGGTCTGCCTTCTCGGCAGTCGGGACCTCGCTGGCGATGCCGCGGTCACGCACCACAATCGGCCGCAGTTGCCCGTTCAGGATGCACATCACGGTACGCATACCGCGCTCGTCGGCTTCCGAGATCGCCTCAAGTCCGATCAGCAATTCGACGCCGGGATCCAGTTTGACCCGGTGTTCTTCGCCATGGCGCAGACCGTAGAAGAACTGATTGGCGCTCAGTCGTGAGGTGTCACCGTACTCGTCGCGATGCGCCTCGAACTCGGCGGTGGGCCCGGGGAACAACAGCCGGTTCAGAGCCGCCTGCCGCTTGGGACCTGGTGCGGCCAGCAATGTTTCATCCTCGTCAGACAAGTCCTGTTCCGGCTTGGCCGGACCGCGACCGTTGAGTGCATTGGTGCGCAGGGGTTCTGGCCACCCGCCCGGAGGGTCTCCGAGTTCACCGCGCAGAAACCCGATCACGCTGTCCGGTATGTCGAAGCGAACCGGGTCCGCCGCGAACTCGTCGGCACCCACACCCGCTCCGACCAAAGCCAGCGCCAAGTCCCCCACCACCTTGCTCGACGGGGTGACTTTCACCAGGCGACCCAATACCCGGTCAGCGGCAGCGTAATTCACTTCGATGTCCTCGAACCGGTCGCCCAGACCCAGCGCGATGGCCTGCTGCCGCAGATTGCTCAGCTGGCCGCCGGGAATCTCGTGACGGTAGACGCGGCCGGTGGGGAATGCAGGACCCGACGCTGCGACGTCGAACGGCGCGTACACGCGACGCAGTGCCTCCCAGTACGGCTCAAGGTCACAGACCGCGTCCAGCGACAGACCGGTGTCGAGCGGGCTGTGAGCGGCGGCCGCCACGATTGATGACAGCGAAGGCTGACTTGTGGTGCCGGCCAACGGTGCTGCGGCACCGTCGACGGCATCGGCGCCGGCAGTCCACGCCGCGACGTAGGTGGCCAGTTGGCCGCCGGGAGTGTCGTGGGTGTGCACGTGCACCGGAAGGTCGAACCGCGACTTCAGGGCCGAGACCAAAGTCGCGGCGGCCGGTGCTCGCAGCAACCCCGCCATGTCCTTGACCGCCAACACATGCGCCCCGGCGTCGATGATCTGCTCGGCCAAGCGCAGGTAGTAGTCGAGCGTGTAGAGACGTTCACCGGGGTCGGAGAGGTCGCCGGTGTACGACATCGCGACTTCGGCGATGGTCGTCCCGGTGCGGCGGACCGCGTCGATGGCCGGACGCATCGAATCGACGTTGTTGAGTGCGTCGAAGATCCGGAAGATGTCGATACCCGTCGCCGCCGCCTCATCCACGAACGCGCGCGTGACCGTCTCCGGGTAGGGCGTGTAGCCCACCGTGTTCCGGCCCCGCAACAGCATCTGCAGACAGATGTTGGGCAGTGCTTCGCGCAGCGCGGCCAACCGCTCCCACGGGTCCTGCTTGAGGAAGCGCAGCGAGACGTCGTAGGTCGCACCGCCCCAGCACTCCACCGACAGCAGCTGCGGCATCATCCGTGCGATGTAGGGGGCGACGCGTATCAGTCCGCTGGTACGCACCCTGGTGGCCAGCAACGATTGGTGGGCATCGCGGAAGGTGGTGTCGGTGACCGCGACTGCCTTGCTGTTCCGCAGCCAGGCTGCGAAACCTTCGGGCCCCAGTTCACTCAGCCGCTGCTTGGACCCCGACGGCGGTGCCACACCCAGATCGCACGCGGGCAGCTTGTCGCGTGGATAGACCGCGCAGGGCCGTGGCCCGTGCGGCTGATTGACCGTCACATCGGCCAGGTAGTTGAGGATCCGGGTGCCACGATCCGCGCTGCCGCGCGCGGTGAGCAACTGTGGTCGTTGCTCGATGAACGACGTCGTCACCCGGCCGGCGACGAAGTCGGGATCGTCCAGAACTGCTGCCAGGAAGGGAATGTTGGTGGCCACCCCGCGAATCCGGAACTCCGCCACGGCCCGTCGCGCGCGGGCCACAGCCGTCGGGAAATCACGGCCGCGGCAGCTCAGCTTCACCAGCATGGAATCGAAATGCGCACTCACCTCGGCGCCGAGGTTGGTGCCGCCGTCCAGGCGGACACCGGCACCACCCGGTGAGCGGTAGCCGGTGATGCGCCCGGTGTCCGGGCGAAACCCGTTCGCCGGGTCCTCTGTGGTGATCCTGCATTGCAGGGCCGCACCCCGGATCCGAATCCCGTCCTGGGTGAGTCCGAGATCTGACAGTGATTCTCCACCGGCGATCCGCAGCTGACTCGACACCAGGTCGACATCGGTAACCTCTTCGGTCACCGTGTGCTCCACCTGGATCCGGGGATTCATCTCGATGAACGTATGATTCCCGCGCTCGTCGAGCAGGAACTCCACCGTGCCCGCGCAGCTGTAGCCGATCTGTCGGGCCAATGCCACCGCGTCCGCGCAAATCCGATCCCGCAGAACCGGATCGAGATTCGGCGCCGGTGCCAGCTCGATCACCTTCTGGTGTCGCCGCTGCAGACTGCAGTCACGCTCGTAGAGGTGGATCACGTTGCCGTGGGTATCGGCGAGGATCTGAACCTCGATGTGACGCGGGTTGATCACCGCTTGCTCGAGGAACACGGCCGGGTCCCCGAAGGCGGACTGCGCTTCGCGACTGGCGGCCTCGATCGCTTCCCGCAACTCGGCCGATTCGTTGACGCGGCGCATCCCGCGGCCCCCGCCGCCGGCGACGGCCTTGACGAACACGGGGAAGCTCATCGATTCCGCTGCGGCCAGGAGTTCCTCGGGAGAACTCGACGGAGCCGAGGACATCAGCACTGGCAGTCCCGCCTTGCGGGCCTCGGCAATGGCTCTCGCCTTGTTCCCGGTCAGTTCGAGCACATCAGCCGACGGTCCCACGAAGGTGATCCCCGCCTGCGCGCAGGCCCTGGCCAGTTCCGGATTCTCCGAAAGGAACCCGTAACCCGGATAGACGGCATCGGCACCCGCGTGCCGGGCCACCCGGATGATCTCGTCGACCGAAAGATAGGCACGGACCGGATGCCCTTGGGCACCTATCTGATACGACTCATCAGCCTTCAGCCGATGCTGAGAATTACGGTCCTCGTGAGGATAGACGGCAACCGTCGAGAGCCCGAGTTCGTAGGCCGCGCGAAACGCACGGATGGCGATCTCTCCCCGGTTGGCGACCAGAACCTTGTCGACCACTGTTTCCTTCCAGAGCTTCCGCGTGCTAGGCCAGGGCCCGCTGCGGATGCCCGCTGTAGTCGCTGAGCGGCCGGATCAGAGCGTTCGACGCGGCCTGCTCCATGATGTGAGCGGTCCAGCCCGTGATCCGGCTCATCACGAAGATCGGTGTGAAGCAGGGGATGTCGAACCCCATCAGGTAGTAGGCGGGGCCGGTCGGAAAGTCCAGATTCGGCTTGATCTTGGTGGCCGCGAACATCGCGCTCTCCAAGACGTTGTAGATGTCCAGCCAGCGCTGTCCGTCCCGAACTTCGGACACACGCGCCAGCGCGGCCTTCATGGTGGGCACGCGGGAGTCACCATTCTTGTAGACCCGGTGACCGAATCCCATCACCTTGTCCTTGCGTGACAGCTTGCCGTGCAGCCATTCCGGGGCGCGGTCGGCCGAACCGATTTCGAGCATGTCGTGCATGACGACTTCGTTGGCACCGCCGTGCAGCGAGCCCTTCAAGGCGCCGATGGCCGCGGTGACCGCGCTGTAGATGTCGGACTGCGTCGAGGTGACCACCCGGGCGGCGAAGGTGGATGCGTTGAAGCTGTGCTCGGCGTAGAGGACCATCGACTGCTCGAATGCCTTGACCACAGCGGGTTCCGGAATCTCTCCGAAGCACATGTGCAGGAAGTTCTCCGAGTAACCCATGTGGCTGTGCGGGGCGATGGGTTCGAGGCCCCGCCGGCGGCGCATGTCTGCCGCGACGATCGTGGGCAGGACCGCATACATCCGCAGAGCCTTGGCCATGTTGGCCGAGGGGCTGCTGTCGTCTTCTTCGGGATCCTCGGCGCCCAGGTAGCTGATCGCAGTGCGCACCACGTCCATCGGATGGCAGTTGTCCGGCAGCTTTGCCAGCAGCGACTGCATCGAGCGGTCGATCCGGCGGGAGGCCCGCTCACGCTGGGCGAACAGGGCCAGCTCCTGATCGGTGGGTAATTCACCCTGCCACAACAGGTATGCCACCTGCTCGAAGCTGCATTGCGCTGCCAGATCCTGCACCGGGTAACCGCGGTAGGTCAGCGTGTTGGTCTCGGGCACCACCTTGGAGATGGCGGTGGTGTCGACCACCACGCCGGCCAAGCCCTTGTGGATGCTCGGTTTGGCTGTGTCGTTCGCGGTAACGGTCATGGTGTCGCCCCTTGCAGCGAAAAATTGAAGATGTCCGAGTCGAACTGGTTGTAGTCGTTGTAACGCAGGAGTTCGTAGAGCCGGCTTCGGTGTTGCATCTGATCGAGAAGACCGGATTGCGTACCTGCCGAGGCAATTTCGCGAAGACCGACCTCGACGGCATGCATAGCCAGGCGCAGCGTGGTGACCGGGTAGATCACCGCGTTGTATCCGATCTCGGACAACTGGCCGGTCGTCAGCAGTTCGGACTTTCCGAATTCGGTCATGTTGGCCAGCAACGGCACGTCCACGGCCTCCCGGAACTGCTCGAAATCGGCCGGGGTGTGCAGCGCCTCGGTGAAGATCAGGTCGGCACCCGCGTCGGCGTAAGCCTTGGCCCGGTCGATCGCCGCGGAGATCCCCTCGATCCCCGCGGCATCGGTACGCGCACAAATGACGAAATCGGGGTCACGACGGGCCGAGACCGCTGCCCGCAGCCGCTTGACCATCTCGGCCGTCTCGACGACTGCCTTACCGTCGAGATGTCCGCACCGCTTGGGATTCACCTGGTCTTCCAAGTGAAGTCCGGCCAGGCCGGCATCTTCGAGCAGCGTCACCGTACGGGCGGCGCTCATCGGTTCACCGAACCCGGTGTCGGCATCGATCAACGTCGGAAGATCTGTGCTCGAAGCGATCTGGGCACCTCGCCCGGCCACCTCGGTCAGCGTGGTCAGCCCGATGTCCGGCAGGCCCAGGTCGGCGGACAGAACCGCGCCCGAGACGTAGACGCCGTCGAAGCCGATCTCGGTGACGAGCTTGGCCACCAGCGGGGAGAACGCACCGGGGAAGCGCAGGAGCCGGCCGGATTCCAAACCGCGTCGGAACTTCCGGCGCTTCTCGGCGGCGGAAGCGGCAGAGCCGAGCAAGCCAGCGCTCATCGGTGCTGTCCTCTCTTCGCGCAAGCGCTCATCGGTGCTGTCCTCTCTTCGCGCAAGCGCTCATCGGTGCTGTCCTCTCTTCGCGCAAGCGCTCATCGGTGCTGTCCTCTCTTCGCGCAAGCGCTCATCGGAAAATCCCCGAGGGAACCGTCGGCGCCTTGTCCAACACCCGCGGATCGACCCGGACATTGAGCGCGCCGAGCCCGCCCGACTTGGTCGCCGAAACGTCCTCGACAGCACTCAGGAACCGTTGCTGCTCTTCGGCTTCAACGACACCGTCGGCCAGTTCTGCGAACTTGGCGACGTACTGTTCGCGCTCGAACGGCCGCGCCCCCAACGGGTGAGCGTCGGCGACGGCGAGTTCGTCGACGATGGTCTCGCCGCTCTTGAGGGTGACGACGGCTTTCGCACCGAACGCCTTCTCGGCCGGTTCATTCGAGTGGTAACGCCGCGTCCACTCCGGATCCTCGACTGTGGAGATCTTGCGCCACAGCTCGATGGTGTCGGGCCGGTGCGCCCGCTCGGGGGCATACGACCGCTCGTGGTGCCAGGTCCCGTCCTGCAAGGCGACGGCGAAGATGTACATCACCGAGTGGTCGAGCGTCTCGCGGGACGCATCCGGATCGAATTTCTGCGGATCATTGGACCCGGTACCGATCACGACGTGGGTGTGATTGCTGGTGTGCAGCACGATCGTGGCGATCTGATCCAGGTCGCCGATGCGCTCGCGCATCCGCCGCGCCAGGTCGATCGGCGCCTGGCTCTGGTACTCCGCCGAGTGTTCCTTGGTGTATGTGTCCAGGATGGCGCGCTTGGGTTCACCCGGTCCGGGCAGCGGGACCCGGTAGGTGTGCTCGGGGCCGGCGAGCATCCAGGCGATCACGCCGTCCTCGCCCTCCCAGATCGGTGCCGGCGAACCCTCGCCGCGCATCGCGCGGTCCACGGCCTCGATGGCGACCTTGCCCGCCCACGCGGGCGCATAGGCCTTCCAGCTGGAGATCAGACCCTTGCGCGACTGGCGGGTGGCGGTGGTCAGGTGCAGGGCCTGACCGATTGCGGCGTAGATGGTTTCGGGATCCAGCCGCAGCATGGTGCCCAGCCCGGCGGCGACTGACGGGCCCAGATGGGCGACGTGGTCGATCTTGTGTCGGTGCAGGCAGATTCCCTTGACCAGGTCGACCTGCACCTCGTAGGCGGTCGCGATGCCGCGGATCAGGTCGGTGCCGCTCACGCCGAGCTGCTGCGCCACGGCGACGAGGGCGGGGATGTTGTCACCGGGGTGGGAGTATTCGGCGGCCAGGAACGTGTCGTGGAAGTCCAGTTCGCGGACTGCGACACCGTTGGCCCAGGCCGCCCATTCGGGCGAGACCGTGCCGTCGACGCCGAACACGGTGGCACCCCGCGGTGTCTTGTGCGCGAGGGCCTGGGCACGGGCCACCGTCACCGGCCGGCGGATCACCGACGCAGCCGACACCGCGGCGTTGTCGATGATGCGGTTGATCACCATCGCCTCGGTCTCGGGTGGGACGGCTACCGGGTCGGCCGCGATCTCGGCGATCTTCCAAGCCAAGTGTTCGCTGCGCGGGAAGTCTTCGGCGCTGCGCCGGGTTCTGACGTCATGTTCAAGCATGATCCGCACGGTACGCAGATGCGATCACCAGGGAAACCACCTGTAAATGCGTATTTTTGTGTCCTTTGGCGGCCGTTTTTGCGAATCTTGTGAAACCCGGTCGGGGTAGCCTCGTCAGCGGTGACCAAGACATTCGCCGGCGCCCGTCTGCGACGGCTGCGCGACGAGAGGGGCCTCACGCAGGTCGCGCTGGCGCGTGCCCTGGGACTGTCGACGAGCTACGTCAACCAACTCGAGAACGACCAGCGGCCGATCACGGTCCCGGTGTTGTTGGCCCTGTCCGACCGCTTCGATCTGCCGACTCAGTACTTCGCCCCCGATGCCGACGCGCGGTTGGTGTCTGACCTGCGCGAAGTCCTGGCCGACGGTGCCACCACCGCCCAGATCGAAGAGCTTGTCGCGCGCATGCCCGAGGTCGGCCAGGCCATGGTGAGCATGCATCGCCGCCTGCACGATGCCACCGCGGAACTGGAGGCCGTGCACGGTCGGGCCAACCTGGACGCGCAGGCGGGTGCGCAGCAACCCATGCCTTTCGAAGAGGTACGCGACTTCTTCTACGACCGCCGCAATTACGTCGACGCGCTCGACCGCGCCGCCGAGGATCTCTTCGCCCGCCACCGCCTACAGATCGGCGGCCTCGACCGGCAACTGGCCGAGCTGCTGTCCTCGGAGTACGGCATCTCGGTGATCGTGGACGACGGAGATGTGCTGGGCCCCAGCGTGAAACGCCGGTACCGGCCCGAGGTCGGGACGCTGTACGTGGCGCGGTGGTTGTTGCCCGGCCAGCGCGCTTTTCAGCTCGCCACCCAGATGGCCTTGTTGGTGCACTCCGAACTGATCAGCACCATCGTTGCCACCGACGACCGATTGAGCTCAGAGGCAAGGGATGTGGCGCGGATCGGGCTGGCCAACTACTTCGCCGGCGCCCTGCTGCTCCCCTACCGGATGTTCCTGTCCGCCGCCGAGGAGTTGCGGTACGACATCGATCAGCTCGCCCGTCGCTTCGAGGTGGGATTCGAGACGATCTGCCATCGCCTGTCCACCCTGCAGCGGCCGGATGCGCGCGGTGTTCCGTTCATCTTCGTCCGGACCGACAGTGCCGGAAACATATCGAAACGTCAGTCCGCCACTGCTTTTCACTTCTCCCGGGTCGGCGGGAACTGCCCACTGTGGGTGGTGCACCACGCGTTCTCCCGTCCTGGCGAGTTCCTGACCCAGGTGGCGCAGATGCCGGACGGCCGCAGCTACTTCTGGATCGCGAAGACGTCGGCCGCTGTCCCGAGCCGGTACCTGGGAACGCCCAAGAGCTTCGCCATCGGCCTCGGCTGCGATCTGAGCCACGCCGACAAGCTGGTGTATTCGGTGGGCATCGATCTGAACGATCCCGAAGCCACAGTGCCCATCGGAGCGGGTTGCCGGATCTGTGACCGCCCGGCCTGCCCGCAACGCGCCTTCCCGTATGTGGGCAGGCCCGTGCACGTCGACCCGCAGACCAGCAGCAATCTGCCCTACTCACCGACAGCCTGAGCAGGTGTGCAATCCACGAGGTCAATGCGGGAGAATGGGCCGGTGGACTGCGTGGTGGCACGAGAGGCGCTTTCGGCACGCCTCGATGGGGAGCGTGAGCCGGTCCCCTCTGCGCGCGTCGACGAGCATCTGCGTGGTTGCCCGGACTGCGCCACCTGGTACGACAAGGCCGGATCCCTGGCCCTGCAACTGCGCGATCTGGCCAACACCGGATTGATCGGCGCTGTGGGTGGACGCCCGAACCGCAGAACCAGTGCGCTGAGCGGACTCTGGCACCGGGTGAGCCCGCACCTGCTGGTCACCGCAATCGTCGTCATCGGGATCGCCCAGGTGGGTTTGGCGATCGCGCAAGCTGTCGGCATCAATTTCGGGATGGTTGCCGCACATCACGGATCGGCCAGCGGAGCCCACTTGCTGAACGAGTCCACGGCATGGTCGGCGGCGCTGGGAATCGCGACGATCGCGATGGCCTTCCGCCGTCGGATCGCGCCCGGTCTCGCCTGTGTGCTGGTGATCTACTGCGCATTTCTCGGCTATTACGTCGTGTCCGACGCGCTGGCGGGACTCGTGACCCCGGTCCGGGTACTGAGTCATGTGCCGGTGGCGTTGGCGGCGATCGTTTCGATCTGGGCGTCGCGCACCAAGCGCCCGCACGATCCGTCACCCAAGGCGCGTGGTGACGACGACGAATCGGGCCCGGCCGCGCCGGCCAGTCGTCATCTCCGCGCAGCGGATGACCCCGCCGCCTGAGCCGCTACAACATCACGCCGAACATGATCGCCATGCCGGCCGCCATCATTGCCCGGCACAGCGTTCCGAAATGCGAGAACGGCGGCGTTTCGGCCCGGTGACGTGCCGCGAAGTAGCGGTGCAGCCACACGGCGGCGGCGATCACGAAACCGATGGTCAACAGCCAGTTGATGGTGGGAATCCAGAGCGGCTGTACCGAGACGTGTTCCATGGCCATCGCGGTGCCACCGTGCGCGCCCATGTGCATCGCATGCATCTCGTGGCCACCCGCGGCGACCGTTTCTGGCTGGCGCGCAAGCACATTGCCGTTCATGGCGGCATACATCCAGGCCATCGCCAACATCATCGCGGCGTGATACCCGTCGACCACCCGTCCTTGAGTCGTCCCGGACCTCAGCAATCCGGCCAGGAACCAGACGGCGGCGGCAAGGAAGAAGTACATCGGGCCGAGTGTGGGCAGCTCGGCCCCACGCGGCCAGGCCATGACCATCATCGCGATGGCCATCGCCAGGTGGAGCAGCTGGCTCACGGCGGCGCCCGGGCGGCCACGGGAGCCCAGCAGGGCATAGGTGCACTCAACCGCGCTCAGGGCGAACAACACCGTTACCACCCAGCGGAGCGCGAGATCGGCGATCATTCGGGGTCCTGTCTTCGAGAGTGTCGGGGTGCGGTCGTCCTCTGTCGTTGGTCGCGGATGCGGGCGCCGAAGTTCCCGCACCCGTCAGCACTACGACGCATTGTCGTAGAATCGCATGGCCGCGACGTTTTGTTCGTTTCCGCGGCGGAAGGCCGGTTCGACTATGGCGCGTGTGCGCATGTCCACTGCGGCCGGGGTGTGGCGGGGACGCCTGGCACTGCTCGGCATCGCCGCAGGTTGCACTGTGGTGCTGTTCATGAGCGCCGTGCAACTGGGCCCGCAACGGCTGGCCGCGGCGGGGATCGCCGACCCGGGAACGGCCACCAGCGCAGCTCGGTTGCTCGGACACTGGGCAGGGACCTTGGCGGGTGCGCTCTGCGTCGGAGCGCTCATCTGGATTGTGACGACCGCGACACCTCGCGACGACGGGCGAATCGACGCGGCATCCTTCTCGGCGCACCTGCTCGTCGAACGCATCGCCATCGTCTGGGCCTGCTGCGCCACCGCGATGGTGGTGGTCTCGGCGTCCGCCGACGCGGGAATTCCCATCGGCCGGCTTGTCGCCGGTCCCGGCCTCGGCAGCACCATCGCGGCGTCAGAGGTCGCACGCGGCTGGTGCGTGACAGCGATGTGCGCGCTGGTGTTGGCCGTCGGCGTGCGTTTCACTCTCCGCTGGATGGGTCATTGTGTGGCACTGCTGCCGGCGTTGATCGGAGTGGTCGCAGTACCGGTGACCGGCAATGCCGGGCAGGGCCCGGACCATGACATCGCCACCAGCGCCGTGATCGTCTTCGCAGTGGCGGTCGCGGCTCTGGCCGGAACGAAAATCGCTTCAACCGGACAGCGAGACGTCGTGTTCCGACGCCGGGTGCAGGTGGTGCAGCTGACGTGCGGGGCGGTCGCCATCGTCTACGGCGCCGTCCTGGCCACGCTGATGTTGCGCGGATTGCCGATCCTGGGGTCCGCCTACGGGCGGGCCGTGGTGGTCGCCGGGGTGCTGCTGGTACTGGTGTGGATCGGCGACGGGATGCTACTTCTGACGCGCCGTGCCCCGTCACGGTTGGTCGACACCGTATCTGCGGGCGCGATGGTCATCGTCACCGCCGCGTTGGCGCTCGCCGCGAACAGCGTTCCGCCCCGGTTCACCGTTCACGAGTTCTCCACGTGGGACATCTTTTTGGGCTATCAGCTCGATACACCCCCGAGCCCGGTCACCCTGATCACCGAGTGGCGGTTCGATCCGCTGATCGGAACGGCAGCCATCGTGCTCGGGCTGGGCTATCTCGTCGCGGTGGCGCAGCTGCGGCGACGCGGTGACAAGTGGCCGGTCGGACGCACGATCGCCTGGTCCCTGGGTTGCGCGGCCTTGCTGATCACCACGAGTTCCGGAGTGCGTGCCTACGGATCGGCGATGTTCAGCGTGCACATGGGTGAGCACATGGCACTGAACATGTTCGTCCCCGTGCTGCTGGTGCTCGGCGCACCCGTCACCCTCGCGCTACGGGTTCTGCCCGCCGCGCCGAAAGGTGAGGCACCGGGGCCTCGCGAATGGTTGGTGTGGTTCGTACATGCGCCCGTGACCCGGTTCCTGTCGCACCCCGTGACGGCCTTCCTCTTGTTTGTCGGCTCGCTGTACCTCGTCTACTTCACGCCCCTGTTCGACACCTTGATCCGGTATCACTGGGGCCACGAGTTCATGAGCGTGCACTTCCTGCTCACCGGCTACCTGTATTACTGGGGCATCATCGGCATCGACCCCGGACCGCGGCGACTCCCCTTCCTGGGGCGGCTCGGGCTCCTGTTCGCCGTGATGCCCTTCCACGCCTTCTTCGGTATCGCCACCATGACGATGACGTCATCGCTGGGTGAGAGCTTCTACCGGTCTGTCAATCTGCCTTGGTTGCAGAGCATTTCGGATGACCAACACCTCGGTGGCGCCATCGCGTGGGGTTCCAGCGAGCTGCCGGTTGTCATCGTGGTGATCGCGCTGGTGGCCCAGTGGGCACGCCAGGATCGCCGGGCGGGAGCGCGTGAGGACCGCCACAGCGACCGCGGGTACGACGACGAACTCGATGCCTACAACGCGATGCTGCACGAACTGTCCCGCACCCGGCGCTGAACCGCGACCCAGGTTGGAACCGATTCGGCCGGACCGAGCGACCCCGGGACCTAGTCGGCGGCGTCAGAACCGCAGGTGCAGTTGCTCCCGCAGGTGCAGTTTTCGCACGTACAGTTCGGGTTGTCGCACTTCGCCGACTCGACTGTTTCATTGCTGGTCATGCATATGAGGCTACGCCCGGTAGGTCTCGATCAGGCCGCAAAAGGAACTAATCTCGCTGTGCTCCCGACCAATCACCGGGGCCATCGAGATCCACACCGCACGACCATCCGTCGATCCCACAGGTCGCCGGTCGGCAGTACCACGAGAGGTAGAAGGATGCACTGCTCCCCCATGGTCAATGTCAGCCGGTCAAATGCGTTGATGAACGGGGAATCTCGATGACTTCGAGCAAGATCACCGACACTGTCGAAACCGAGTTGCGGGCCATCGAGCGCCGGGTCTTCGAGGATGTGTGGATCAGCACCGCACGGGCCCGCGTGCTGGGAGCACTTGCCGCCGGCTTGGCGGCGACGGCCGTGGCATTGCGCGTGACCGGCGACGTTTCCGCCGGCGCGACCCGCAACGGGCACTGGATATCCCTGGTGGCGATCGCCCTGTTCACCCTCGCGGCTTCGGTGTCGGCTTTCGCCCTGGTGCGGCGCCGATTTCGGTGGTGCTGTCTGGCGACGTGCGCATCGGCGCTGGCCACTGTGGACGGCGCGGGCGCGTTTTGGTGGCATCACACCGCACACACCGCCTCCTGGGTTCCGGCGGCACTGGGCACCCTGTGCGCCGTCGCATTGACCGCCACCTGGCTGGGTGTCTGCCTGGCCCCGCTGAACTCGTCTCAGCCGGACATGCGCGCCGCCGGCACCGGCGGCTGAGGATCCGAATCCCTGAACGAGTTCGCTTGGACGGTGCCGTAATTGCGCAACCGCAGGCTGTTCGACACGACCAGGAAAGATGACACCGCCATCGCGGCGCCGGCGATCAACGGGTTCAGCAGACCTGCTGCGGCGATCGGGATCGCCGCGATGTTGTACCCGAAGGCCCAGATCATGTTGACCCTGATGGTCCGCATCGTCGCGCGGGCCAGGCCCAACGCCTGCGGTACCGAATCGAGGTTGTCCCGGACGAGGATGATGTCGGCCGCGCCGATGGCTACATCGGTTCCCCGGCCGATGGCCAGGCCCAGGTCGGCACAGGCCAACGCCGGACCGTCGTTGATCCCGTCGCCGACCATGGCCACCACCCGGCCCTGATCGCGCAGCTTCTCGATCGCGCCGACCTTGTCCTCGGGCAGTACCTCGGCGACCACGTCGTCGATGCCCACCGCCGCGCCGATCGCAGCGGCGGTGGCGGCGTTGTCCCCCGTCAGCAGCATGGTCTTCATACCCTCGGCATGAAGGTGAGCAATGGCACCGGCCGCCGACTCCTTGACGGCGTCAGCGACGCTGATGGCACCGCAGACGGTGTCGCCTGAGGCGACGAATACGACTGTCTGGCCCTGTGACTCGCCCGACCTGCGGGCCGCGGCAAGATTGGCGGGCACCACCCGGTCCCGGGTCACCCAGGTGGGACGCCCGACGACCACGGCCACACCGTCCACCGAACCGGCCACGCCGTGGCCGGCGAGCGCCTGGAAGTCCTCCACCGCGGCGAGCTCACGGTCCGCGCAGGCAGTGACGATCGCATGGGCCACAGGATGTTCGGACGCCGACTCGACGGCCGCCGCGTACCCGAGAACCTCGTCCTCGCTCCATCCGTCGGCCGCGACGACGGTGATGACCTGAGGTTGTCCGGTGGTCAGCGTCCCGGTCTTGTCGAACACGACCGTGTCGACGGCGCGGATCGCCTCCAAGGCGCGGTGTCCCTTGAGGAAGATCCCCAGCTGAGCGCCGCGGCCCGATGCCACCATCATCGCGGTCGGGGTCGCCAGCCCCAGCGCGCAGGGGCAGGCGATCACCAGGACTGCCAAGGCGGCCGACACCGCCCGGTTGACATCGCCGTCGACCAACAGCCAGCCGATGGCGGTGGCCGCGGCGATCACGAGCACACACGGCACGAACACCGCGGCGATGCGGTCCGCCAGCCTCTGCGCGTCGGCTTTCTGCGCCTGCGCCTGCTCCACCAGGCGGACCATCCCGGCGAACCGGGTGTCCGGTCCCACGGCGGCGGCCTCGACGATCAGGCGGCCGTCGAGGACCACGGTGCCACCCACGACGCTCGAACCTTCGTGTGTCTGCACCGGTTTCGACTCGCCGGTCATCGCGCTGACGTCGACCGCGGCCGCCCCGCTCACCACAAGACCGTCCGCGGCGATGGCCTCACCGGGACGAACGACGAAGCGCTGGCCTTCTTTGAGCTCGTCTGCGGGCAGCACGAGTTCGCCGCCGTCGGCAAGCAGCACCGTCACCGACTTGGCGCCGAGCGCCGCGAGTGCCCGCAGGGCTCCCCCCGCGCGGGAGCGGGCCCGGGCCTCGAAGTAGCGGCCGGCGAGCACGAAAACCGTTACCCCCGCTGCGACCTCGAGGTAGATGGCGTCGCTACCGAGCAGCGCCTGCCATATGCCCGCGGCGTGGTAGGTCTGGTGGTCGAAGAAGATCGTGTACATCGACCACACGGTGGCGGCGGTGACACCGATGGAGATCAAGGTCTCCATCGTCGAGGTGCCGTGCCGGGCGTTGCGAAGCGCACTCCGGTGGAACGGCCACGCGGCCCACGTGACGATCGGTGCCGCCAACGCCGTGAGCACCCACTGCCACCCGGTGAATCTGGTGTCGGGCACCACGGCAAACATCACCGACAGATCCGCCAGCGGGATGAACAGCACGGCGGCTATCGCCAGGCGCCGGAGCAGGCTGCGGGCATGATCGGCATCGGGGTCGACGTCGGCTGTGGAACGCTCGACGCGGGGCGCGGCCTGATAGCCGGCCTTCTCGATGACCGCGCACAGCTGCTCGACGCCGATGTCCGCGGTGGCTTCGACAGTGGCGACGCGTGTGGCGAAGTTCACTGACGCGCGCACGCCGTCGACCTTGTTGAGTTTGTTCTCCACACGGGCAGCGCAGGCCCCGCACGACATTCCCGTGACGTCCAGCGCAATGCGCTGGGCCACCTCTTTGTCGGGGACAGTTGCTGTTGTCACCACCACTCCCATTGCTCGCTCACCACACCGGTGGCATACGTCACCGATTAGATAGTCGCTTGGGCCCGATGCCGAGTTCCCGGGCGTCATCGAATAATGTCGATGGCTGTGACTACCGAACGCGGCGAGGACCACGTTACGCGGCTGGCCTTCGCCGCCGGCCGCGGTGACTCGGCGGCGCTCGAGCAGTTCATCCGGGCAACCCAGACCGACGTCTGGCGAACCGTCGCCTACTTGGGCGATTCCGGGTCGGCCGACGACCTGACGCAAGAAACCTTCATGCGCGCGATCACCGCGCTCCCCCGGTTCAGTGGCCGGTCGTCCGCCCGTACCTGGCTGCTGTCGATCGCTCGGCGCGTGGTGGTCGATCAGATTCGGCACAAGCAGAGCCGGCCGCGTACCCAGCACGGAGTGGATGTCGAGCAGGTCCTAGAGAGCTACCGCCCGGTCGGTGGCTTCGAGAAGATGGTGGAGATCCGCCTCCTGCTGGACGGACTGGACCCCGATCGGCGGCACGCGCTGCTGCTCACCCAGGTCCTCGGGTTGTCCTATGCGGAAGCCGCCGAGGTGTGTGGCTGCCCGGTGGGCACCATCCGTTCACGCGTGGCGCGCGCTCGCGAAGATCTGATCGCGGCCGCCGAGCGGGACGACCTGACCGGCTAGCTCACCCGGCCCCACGTCGACAGTTCCCGACAGATTCTCAGCCGCCCATGTGCCCGACGGTCACCCAGCGGATGGCCCTGGCGACCATCGAGGGGCGTTTCTGGGGCGCTCCATCAGGCGTGGATTCCGCGTCGTCATCGTCGACGGCGGTGCGCTCCTCGGCGCGGTAACCGGCCTGCTCAACCGCGTCACAGAGGTCGGCGACGCTGATGTCGTGGCGGGCGTCGATGGTCGCGATCTTGGTGGAGATGTCCACCGAGGCATGTACTCCGTCGATCTTGTTCAGCTTGTTCTCGACCCGGCGCGAGCACGCTCCGCAGGACATGCCGGTCACGTCGAGCCGGATCCGTCTGGCGCGTGCTGTCTCGTCACTGTGCGCGGCCATGTCTGTCACTGCCATCCCTCACTGTCTGGTGGTGTCTGGTTGATAGGTCGTCGGGCAACCGCGTTGAGTTCCCGACCATGTCTGGGCGAGCAGTGCCTGCACGGGCGGCGGTGTCGCCACCAGCTCACCGACGGTGCGGATCCCCAGCGGCAGAACAGGATATGCGGCCAGGTACTCCGCATACGAGCGTCCACCGAGCCTCATGCCCAAGCCGATCCAGGCGTCGATCACCGACCAGCGCCGCGGATCGGCCTTCGCCCAATCACTTTCATCCAGCCGTCGCTTCCATTCGTGACTGTCGACCTCTTCGGCGGCCACGGTGCCGAGCAATTCCCGATACCCCACCGCCTGTCCGCGCAGCACATCGATCCCGCGGCCCAGTTCCTCGGGCCCGCCGAACTCCGGCAACCTGCCCAGAATGCTTCCCGCCGCCGCGCGGCCGGTAGTCACTTCTTCGGTCAATTCGACTGCCGGATAAGCCTGTAACGCATGGCAGGCATCGGCGACCGACACCAGGATGTCGGCGGATCCGAGCAGCCGTGCCGGTGTCCCCAGAACCCGGGGCAATCGCACGATCGTGAAGTCGAGCTCTCCGCTCACCCCGTCCACCGCCAATTCCGCGAGTGCCTTGGAGGCTGCGTACGGGTATGGCGCCCGACGCGGATCGACCACCTGCGGCGCGCCGACATCCCCATTGACGACATAAGTGGAAAGGTGCACCAGCCTCGTACCGGAAGCCGCGCATGTCTGCGCCATGGCTGCCACCAATTCCACATTGGCTGAACGAAGTTCGCGATACGGGACCACCACATTGGTGTTTCCGACGCAGTTGACGAGAGTCCGGGCTCCGGTCTCCCGGATCAGCGCTCCCAGCTCGGCCGGACCGAATCCGGAGACGAGGTGCTCGATCCGCACACCCGGCGTATCCCGGAGTTCCGTCCAGACCCGGTCGGCGGGAGGTGCTGACCTCATGGCCAGCACCACATCGGGCCGTGGCACGGCCGACCGCGTCAGCTCCAGAATCGCTTCCGCGAAACCGGATCCCAGAACTCCGGACGCGCCCGCAACCAGGATCGGTCCGTCGTCTCGACGGGCTGAGGATCGCCGTGGGCTCGACACCGCAGGGGAGGCCCGCATCGACAGACCGGTGAAGTCACGTTCGATCTCCGCGGCGGTGGTGCCGTCCATCCAGCCGTCGATCATCGACGCGTCATCCACCAGGTTGGCCGCGGTATCGGCACTGATCAGATCCAGAATCGACACCTGCCGACCGAGATATCTGCGAGTATCGGGCAGGATCCGGACGAGGTCCAGCGACCCGATGCCCTCGTACAGCAGCGACGTCCCGGGCATGATCGGGCGCCCCAGGTGGGCACTCCACATTCCGGCGAGACCGGCCGCCCGCTCGCCGGCGTCGGCGTCGAGGCGCCCGCCCGGGGCGGACCCGGGCGATGTTGGCAGCCTTGCGGTGTCGATCTTTCCGTTGGGTTTCCTGGGGATGCGCGCGACGCCGGAAATGCCGAACGACGGGACCCGCGAATCCACCAGGACGCGGCGGATACCTGCTGCCGCAGCGGGGTCTTCGTCACCATCACGGGTCCGCCGAGTCTCGAACCAGACTCCCAGGCCCTCGTCGTGAAGCTCGACGGCGACGTCGACCACCGTCGGGTCCGCCGCGATGCGTCGGGTGATCGCAGCGGTGTCGACGCGCTTGCCCGAGATCTTGACGAGTGCGTCCTTACGGCCTGCGAACACCGGGTACCCGGCGCCGTCCATCGTCACCCGATCGGCAGTCGCAAAGGTGCGCTGCCGCCGGCCGCCAGCCGGGGTGACCGACCCGAAGCCGGCACCGTCCAGGCCGAGATAGCCATCGGCAACCAGGCCCCCCACCACGACGACCTCACCGAAAGCGATCACCACCGTGTTCGGAACGATCGGCCGCCCCAGTCGACGGCGCGCATCGCGCTCGACCACCCGGCCTCGATCGATGATCGGCAGGTAGGTCACCACGACCGTGGTCTCTGTCGGGCCATAGCTCGACACCAGCGAGACCCTCTCGGCGGCAGCGGTATCGACCCACTTGTCGACAGCGCTCGGGCGGACGGGCTCGCCGCCGATCACAATCTGTCGTAGCCGAGAGTGGCCGATGCCGGTGATCGTGTCGACGTCCTCGCACCACAGATGCCACAACGCGGTGGGCAGATCCACGACGGTCGCGCCGCATGCCACCAGATCCTTGGCCAGCGTCTGCAGATCACCGGATTTCACCGCCGCCGAACGAATGAGTGCCGCTCCGCTCACAGCGGCACCGAAGACCTCTTCGACGCTGATATCCGATGTCAGCGATGCACATTGGAGGATGGTGTCGCCCGGTCCCCAGCCGTAGGCCCGGACCATCCCGACGCAGAACAGCGCGAGCGAACCATGACTGACGTGCACGAGTTTGGGTTCCCCGGTCGATCCGGACGTGGGCATCAGGTAGGCGGTCCTGGCGGCGAGGTGCGGGTCCGTCGCGGTCTGCTCGACCCGCGCCTCGACCAGACGCCGACGCTCTCCGCCGATGCTTCTCGCGACATTCGCCGAATCGACCTCGACGATGTGCGCTGAGATGCCGTTGCCGTCTTCGTTGATTCGTTCGGCCCGCGCCACCGCCTGATCGTCGCGGTCACAGACGCTGTAACCACAGCCCGCCAGGTGACACGCGATCATGAGATCGATCGTCTTGTCGGTGTCGTCGTCGGTGAACACCACCACATCGCCTGGCGCCACATCGCTTTCAATGAGCCAGGCGATCCAGGGATCGACATGGGCTCGGCGTTCGCGACATTCAGCGACGGACTCAGGTCGATCGAGGAACCACGCGGGTGCCACCGGCTCCTCGGGTTCGGGTGCCTGCGAAACCGAACGCGGCATCCCGTCGGCGGTGATCACGCACCACTCGCCGACGGTCATCGCGATCGGGGAATCCCACATCGTCGTCATGGATTTCAGGGCGGTAGCGACCCGTCCAGCAATACCTGCGCCGTTCTGCCGTGGCAGATCGGGTCTGTTCCAGATGTTGAGGGTGAGCGTGCGCCGTTGCGCGTTCAGCACGGCCGCGACGGTCATGCCCTCGACCGGACCGATATCCGACGTCACGGGCGCCTCAGCCAGGAACGGCGCCAGTTCGGGCGCACAGGGCTCACGCAGAAAATTGAGCGTCAAGGTCTCCACGGAGGTGGTCCGGTTGATCGCCAGATACATTCGGCGGTAATGCTCTTCACGCAACCAGCGGCGCCGACCGGCCTTGACGTAGCCCCGATCCACCGCGCGTACGACGTCCGCCACCGATGCAAAGGGCACGAACCGGACCTGCTGCGCCATCGAGTTGACCAGACACGTGGCGACATCGAGGTCATGGTCGCCGAAGCGGTTGTCGACCGCATGCACCAGAAGACGCTCGGTGGTGCGATGAACACTCGCATCCACCGCCGTTGCCGCCGCCGCGACCAGCACGTTGAGCGGGACGCTCTCACGGTCGGCCAGGGCAAGGATCTCGTCGTAGTCATCCCCGCGGATCACCACGGATTCGGTGAGAACTCCCCTGGCCGCCGTTGCCGGAGCGTCGGCGCCGTGCCGGTGGCCCGCCTCTCCGGCGGCCGCGGTGAGCTCTTGCCGCACAACAGAGGTGAGTCGCTCGAGTGATTCATCGACGCGGCTCGCCTCTCGGCGATGTGCGTTGACAACGTCGGTCAGGCCGCTACGGACGCAATCGTCGGCGGCCAGGCCGCTACCGGCGAGGAAGCGCCCCAAGTGGGCTTCGATGATACCGATGGCTCCGCCATCGAGCAGGATGTGGTGCGCCTGGGCATCGACACCACACACCAGGCCGCTGCCGTCGACATACACGGTGTAGCGCGCCAATGGCTTTGCGAGAACGCCGGATCCCCACTCGTCGGCCAGCGTCGCGCTTTCGTCATCACCGCACACCCGGACGAGGTCATCGGTGTCCAGCCTGGGTACGAGATCCGGGTATCCACCGAGCTCAGCCGGCTCCGCCAGAACACACAATTGAACAGGGTTGGCGAGGACGGTCTTCCGCAGAGCGGTCAGGAATTCCGCCTGCGGTATCGGCTGGAACCGATAACGCCTGCCGATCAGATACAGGTGGGGATCGTCGTCCTGCGACACCCCATTGAAGATGTTCTGCTGGGATCGGCTCAGCGGAATACGTTGCGTATCCGGGCCTTCAGACAGGTTCACCCAGCTTCTCCAACTCCCGAACCCACCCTGCGATCGACAGGTTGTCCGCCAGCCGCCGCGGTACGTCCGACTCCCGATCGATGCCGAGTTGCTTCATCAACAGCACGAATCGAACCGAGTCCAGTCCGAGATCCCTCAGATCTGTCGCATCGCCGTCGAGGAAGTCCGACTCATCGACATAGAGCACCTCCGAAAGCGCAGCGAGGACTCTGTTCCTCACACACTCAGCCACCGGCTACCGCGCCCAGGGAGGCCCGCATGATCTTGCCGGACTGGGTTCGTGGGATCTGCTCCACGAACCCGATGGTCGAGGGCCTGGCCATCGGCTCCGACTCCTGCCGGAACCGCGCGGCGATGGCATGTTTGAGCTTCCTGGCCGCTGATTCATCCAGCGTCGTCGATGCGACCACCGCCAGCCCCACGAGCGCGCCGAACTCCTCGTCGGGGATCTCGTAACAGGCGGCCTCGCCGACGCCGGCAACCCCCTCGGCAATTCGATCGACCTCGTCGGGCGCGATGTTGACGCCCCCGGAGATGATCATCTCCGAGGATCTGCCCCGGATGTAGAAGTAACCGTCGTCATGGCGGTCGAGAAGGTCTCCGGTGTTCACCCATCCGTCAACCCGAACTTCGGCAGTCCGGTCGGGATTGCCCCAGTACCCCAACATGTTCGCCGGCGACTTGATCCACAGTGTGCCGGACGCGGCCGAGTCAGCGCCCGAACGCGACGGAGGTCCGCTGCCGTCGCCATCCAGGTGAACTTCCACGCCGGGATAGGGCCGGCCAACCGCGCCGGCTTCCATTCTGGCGATCGACCCGTCATCGGTGGGGAGACACAGTGCGGTGCAACCTGTTTCACTGAGCCCATAAACTTGGGCGGTACGAACTCCCGCCGCCTCGACAAACCTGACGTCGGAGGCGACCGCGCGGGATCCGCCATAGCCCACCATGCGTAGCGACGGCGGGACCGGCATTCCGGTGGATCGCAATTCGGACACCAGCCGGGTCAGCAGCGTGGGGACCAGGCATGTCGTCGCGACGTCATTCGCAGTGAGGATCTCGGCGATGGACGACGTATTCTCGCCGCCGGTGATGCACAACCCGCCCTGCATCAGACAGTTGAGGATCCACCACAGACCACCGATGTGAGTCGCGGGCAGCGGCGAGTACGTCGCCTCGCCGACGATCCAGTCAACCCAGGTCAACTGCTCACGCTGCAGAATGTCGGCAACGGAGTAGAAGGTCCGGTTGGGCAGCAGCACTGCTTTCGGGGTTCCTGTGGTGCCACTGGTGAAGATCATCGCCAGCGGATCATCGGCTCCCCCGACAGAAACAGGGGGTACCGGATGTGAGACCGGATCACCGGCGCGGTCAGCAGAGCCGTGGTCGATCTCGACAGCGAAGGTTGGGATCGCCTGGAGCGCGGCTGATAACTCGGTGGTGTGCAGGCGACAGCCCGGTGCGATCAGTATCGCAGCGGGAGTGGTGATCTCACCGAACCGGTTCATGGCCGCCGCAGGCATTCCGCCGTCCACCATGACCGCGATGGCCCCTGCTCTTGCGCAGGCCAGAACCGACAGATAGGTCTCGGGACCGTTGTCCGAGATGACGAACACACGGCTTCCTCGCGTGACTGAGCGTGAGCCGAGAACAGCGGCGAGCCTGTCCACTTCGGCCATGAGGTCCCGGTAGAGAATGACGCTGGATCCGTCGCAGCGACGTAGGGCGATCGCGTCGGGACGCTGTCTCGCCCTCTCGCTGATGCGTTCCAGCACCGTGGATGGTGGGTGTGCCATTGCTGTGAAGCCGCTCTCCGTGCAGGTGTCAGGGGATATTCAGGGCAGCCAGTTCGACTTCGCCGGACGCGGCCCCACCGTCCTCATCCCAGAATTCGACGGTGCACGGAATCTTGAGATAGCGAATCGTTCGATCGACGACCTCGAAGTCCTTGCACAGCAACCGTGCCGAGAACTTGTGGGACTTGATCGGGCGCTTGAACCGTGATGCCGTGGTCTTGATCAACATGCTGGGCAGTTGGTAGTTGAAGTAATCCTCGATCGACCAGCCCCGGAATTCGGGTATCTGTTCGTTGAGGATTGCCGGTGCGAACGCGCTGTACGCGAGTTGGTTGAAGCACAGGACCCATTCGGCAGCGTTGAAGTGGCCGGTGTCGCGAATGTACGCGGGCTCCTTGATGCTGAAGTTCCCGACGGCGAACACAGAGGTCTCCGTGGCTTCGTACTCCGCGTCGAGCAGATAGCGACACCCCTTGTAGGAATAGGGTTCCAGCACTTTGACCAGCAGATCCTCCGCGATCGGCGCCATGTGTGTGATGCCGTATCCACTCGTTGCCACAGACAGCGTCTCGGCGGTGCTCATGGTCATACCCCATATCCCGGTGTCGTGAGGCCGTCCAGCATGGTCAGCCGATGAGTCGTCAATGTTCCTGGTGTCGTGCCGTGTTTCGCCCGGTGCATCAGGACCCGGTTGTCCCACAACACAACATCGCCGACCTCATAGTGTTGGGCATGGATGAACGGCGACATGAAATCCGGATCGAGCTGTCCGGTGGCAGTCATGAGTTGTTGCAGAACAGCAGGATCCAGCACGTCTCCGTGCCCGTCCTCGATCTTGGTGGTGCCTGACGCGCAGATGTAGAGGATCTCCTGGCCGGTCTTCGGGTGCCTGATCACCGTCGGCCATTTGATCGGAGGTGTGGTCTTGGAGATCTCGTCCCAGACCTCGCCGATCGGCTTGTACACGTCATGCGGGCGAATCTTGATGTGGCGCCGTGGATCATGGGTTGCGAACGTGCCGCGAACCGGGTCACGCACAGCGTCGGGAAGGGACTCCCACACCTTGTTGAGGTCGATGAAGTAGGTTCCACGGTCGCTTCCGGGCACCGCCAGCGGCACCACCATCGAGAATGCGAACGGTTCGGGCATGAACATGTAGTCGATGTGCCAGAAGGCTCCGGTCCTGGGTACTCCGTGCCCTTCCTCTGTCGAGGAAACGAAGATCTCCGGGTGGTCCTTGTGGTGATAGATCGGCTCGTAGTACGTGACGACGTCGCCGACGATTCGCCCCAACTGGAGGAACTCTTCCGGTGCAGGATGAACGTCTTTCAGAACGACCAGCTTGTGCTGATAGACGATCTCCCGAATCTCTTCCCGGGTGATGTCATCGAGATTCTTGGGGTCGATTCCCGTGACTTGCGCCCCGAGTCCCTCCCCTTTCACATTCAGCGTCATGTCTTCTCCTCGTGCGGCACCGCGCTGCACCGTTGTGCGACTAAAGGATTGGTCGAATCAAACCGGTTGAAAGTTCCCGCTATTCGCGTCGCCCATCTAAATCGCCCAACCAGGTGCCAGGGAGCATCGGGACGGATTCCCCGGCGGGCGCATGCCGCACCATCCCTGAGGCAGTTGCGCTCGAGGCGACCGGTACGGCCCCGGAGAAGCCGAGGGTGGTCGCCCCTTTGTCGCTGGATGACGGCGACATGGGTCGGCTCAGGTCCTGGCCGTCGACGGTGGCGCCCACGGTTTCGGTGGGGGCCAGAAACTCGTACCGGTAGCTTCGGGCCCGGTCTCGTTTCCGGCCGGTCTGCCGTCGACGGCTGCGAGCGGCAGCAGCCGCCCTTGCCGCGGCAACGGTGGCGAGGATATCTGCCATGCCATCAGTGGATTTCGCACCGGACTTGGGCCCCGATGCCACTCCCGGCGGATCGAGACCGGGGACGACGTAGCCGGCGAAGGGTACGGGTGCCGAGCTCGGTGGACTGCTACCGGCAGGCGCACCAGAGCCGGATCCGCCGGTCTGCGGAACTGCGCTGGATACCCCGGCGGGGCCCAATGCCGCACCGACGCCGACGGTCGGGGCGACGCGGTGGCCGGTGCTGACCTCGACGGGAGCAGGTGACACGCCGGGCGGCGGCATCCTGCCCTGCAGGAGCGCCAGCGCGCTCAACGCGCTGAGAGCACTGAGAGCGGGCGCGAGGAACGGCAGTAGCAGTAGCGAATACGAGGCGTAGTACGGATACCAGAGCATGTCGTACAGCACCAGCGCGATGATCGCGAGTATGGCGGCCTCGGCCGGGTTGAATCCCAGCTGCTCGAAGAGCTGTTGAAACGTCTGCAGGAGCTGTTCGGGATTGCCCGCACCGGAGATCAGGTCGGAGATCAGCCTCCAGATATCGCTCAGCGGCTGGTTGTCCGAGGTTGAGCCCGACCCATTCTGCTGTTGGCTTTGCGCTTCGCCTCCGGGCACGAGGATCGACGGGGCCGGCTGGGGTGACGGGACCGCCGCCGACGCGTTCGTCGCAATTACCTGGTAGGTCGTCATCACTTCGGCAGCCTGCAGCCACATCCGCACGTAATCGGCTTCATTGAGGGCAATCGGTATGGTGTTGAGGCCGAAGAAGTTGGTGGCCAGGAGCACCCCGTGGGTGACGTGGTTGGCTGCGAGCTCGGCCAGCGTAGGCATGGTGGCCAGTGCGCTGCTGTAGGCGGCTGCGACCGTTCCGTGCTGTGCGGCGGTCACGGCACTGTCGGCTGACGCCTGCTCCAGCCACGCGAGGTAGGGGCCATGGGCAGCCACGTACTGCGCCGCGCTGGGCCCTTCCCAGCTACTGCCTTGCACCTCCGCCAGGATCTGTGTGAGTTCCGCTGCCGCCGCGCTGTATTGAACGCTCAGCGCCTCCCACTGAGTCGCTGCGGCAAGAAGGGATCCGGGACCCGGGCCCGTGCTCAGCTGGGCAGAATGCACCTCCGGGGGCACCGCCAGCCAGTACGGCGCAGTCACGTCATCACCTCCTCACACGAGCGTCGACCGGCACCGCAGGGACCGGCACGCATTGCCTTGTCTTTGAGCTAGTCGGTCACGGCGGACAGAAAGTTCCCGAATCGTCGAGATCATCTGTCCACCGGGGCAACGACTCTCGACACAACGACGCGCATGTGCCGTAAATCGGCCGGCAGGTACGGTCGTGCCATGCCAGTCGTCGACGCCCGTCATCTGACCGCGATATCCGAAACCGCGCTGCTGACCCTGCACCAGAGGGCGACCGAGGCAGCCCGGCCCGACGGCATCATCGAGGACCCGATGGCGGTCGCACTGCGCGACAGCCTCGGCTATGACTATGAGCATTTCGGCCGGACCCACCAAGCCACCGCCCTGCGGGCCCTGGCGTTCGACGTGGCCTCACGTCGGTATCTGCGGGCACACCCCCGCGCCGGCGTGGTCGCCCTTGCCGAAGGATTGCAGACCAGCTTCTGGCGCCTCGACAACGGTGAAATGACTTGGCTTTCAGTAGACCTGGAGCCGATCGTACGGCTACGTCAGGAACTGCTCCCGTCGTCGGACAGGCTCCACTACCTGGCGCAGTCCGCGTTCGACCATTCGTGGATGGATCAGGTCGACGCCACCGACGGCGTGCTCATCACCGCCGAAGGACTGTTCCAATACCTGGACCAGGACTCGGTATTCGATCTCATCGCGGCCTGTGCCGCGAGGTTTCCCGGAGGACAGTTGATCTTCGACAGCGTCCCGCGGTTTCTGAGCTGGTACTCGCAACGACGCGGGATCAGGCTCAGCAAGCACTACACCGCACCACCGATGCCGTTCTCATTCACCGCCGACCAGTACGACGAGTTGCGTTCCATACCAGGCGTTCTCGCGGTGTACGAGCTCGACATGCCGGCGGGCCGGGGCAAGATCCTGTCCCGTGCCGCGGGCCTCGTCTACCGGTCCAGGCGGCTCGAGCGCTTCCGGGCACCGACCAACGTCGTCGAGTTCGGTTAGCCGAACGAGCGTGGGTCCTGTGCACGGGAATCGACGCGATTGCGTGCACAGGACCCACGGTCGGCCAAACAAGCGACGCTATCCTGCGCGTACCTTCGCGGTGGCGGTGACCAGGTGCTTGAGTGACTCGGTCACCTCGTCGGTGGTCCGGGTCTTCAAGCCGCAATCCGGATTGACCCAGAGTCGTTCGGCGGGGACCGCTTTGAGTGCCTCACGCAGCGACGTCGCGATCTCCTCCACGCCAGGCACACGCGGCGAGTGGATGTCGTAGACACCCGGGCCGACGCTGTTGGAGAATCCGGCGGCATTGAGGTCATCGAGCACCTCCATGTGTGAACGGGCTGCCTCGATCGACGTCACATCGGCATCCAGGTCGGCGATCGCCCCGATCACCTCACCGAACTCCGAGTAGCAGAGGTGTGTGTGGATCTGGGTGGAATCGGCCACACCGGAGGTGGAGAGCCGGAACGCGTCCACTGCCCAGCGCAGGTAGTCCTCTTTGTCCTTCGAACGCAACGGCAGAAGCTCGCGCAGCGCGGGCTCGTCGACCTGGATGATCGCGATGCCCGCCGACTGCAGGTCCACGGTCTCGTCCCGAATCGCCAGTGCCACTTGCGCTGCCGTATCTGCCAGCGGCTGATCGTCACGAACGAACGACCAGGCCAGGATGGTGACCGGCCCGGTGAGCATGCCCTTGACGGGCTTGTCGGTCAGCGACTGGGCGTAGATGATCCACTCGACCGTCATCGGCTCGGGCCGGGCTACGTCCCCGTAGAGGATCGGGGGACGCACGCACCGGCTGCCGTAGGACTGCACCCAACCGTTCTGCGTGGCGAAGAACCCGTCGAGTTGTTCGGCGAAGTACTGCACCATGTCATTGCGTTCGGGCTCACCGTGCACCAATACGTCGAGACCCAGCTGTTCCTGCAAGGCGATGACGTCGGCGATCTCGGCCTTCATCCGACGGTTGTACTCGGCGGCATCGATCTTGCCGGACCGAAGGTCGGCGCGGGCGATACGAATCGCGGAGGTCTGCGGGTACGACCCGATCGTGGTGGTGGGCAAGGCGGGCAGCTTCAACCGCTCCTGCTGAGCGGTGCGACGCTGGTCGGCCGGGCCACGCTTGGCACCGGAGGCTACGATCGACGAGATCCGTTCCCGGACTCGGCCGTTGTTCAGCCGTGGGTCGGATGTGCGCGACGCGATGGCGGCGTTGGATGCCGCGATCTCAGCCGAGATCGTGTCTCGCCCCTGGCCCAGACCACGCGCCAAGGCCACCACTTCGGTAACCTTCTCGAGCCCGAAGGCCAGCCAGCTACGCAGTGCTGCATCGATATCCGGTTCGGCATCGAGCGTGTACGGCACGTGCAGCGTCGAGCATGACGTAGACACAGCTACCGCCTTGGCGCTGCCGCGCAGGGAGTCCAGTGTTCCCAGTGCCCGATCCAGATCGGTGCGCCAGACATTGCGGCCGTCGACCACGCCGGCCACCAGAAGCTTGTCCTTCAGCTCAGGGACCGCGGCCAGGGCGGCTGCGGAGCCGGCCACCAGATCGACACCGATGGCCTCGACCGGGGTTCGAACCAGGGCAGGAAGCGCATCCGTCAGCTCTCCGAAGTACGTCGCGACGAAAATCGCCGGCCGCTTGGTCAGCCCGCCCAGCCGGGCGTAGGCTCGCTCGGCCAGTTCGGCGGCATTGTCGACCATGTCGGTCACCAACACCGGCTCGTCGAACTGAACCCACTCGACGCCGTGGTCAACCAGCACACCCAGCAGCTCGGCATAGATTTCGACGAGTTCGTCCAGCCGGGCGATGGGAGAAGGTGCGCCGACAGAGTCTTCTGCAGCCTTGGACAATGCCAAGAACGTGACGGGACCGATGATCACCGGCCGGGCCGGAACCCCTTGTGCACGTGCCTCTTCCAGCTCAGCCAGCACCTTGACCGGGTTGAGCGAGAACGACGTGTCGGGACGAAACTCCGGCACAAGATAGTGGTAGTTGGTGTCGAACCACTTGGTCATCTCCAGGGGCGCGATTTCGTCGTTACCGCGGGCCGCGGCGAAATAGCGGTCGAGATCATCGGTGATCCCACCGACCCGCGTCGGCAGTGCGCCGACCAGAACCGCGGTGTCGAGCATCTGGTCGTAGTAGGAGAAGGTGTTGACCGGGACCGAATCCAGTCCGGCCGCGACCAGCGACGCCCAGGTGTCGCGTCGCAAGGCGGCGGCCGCGGATTCGAGTTCTGCCCGATCGATACGACCCGACCAGTACTTCTCGACGGCGCGCTTGAGTTCGCGGTTCGGCCCGATTCGGGGCGACCCGAGAATGGTGGCGGTGAAGGGTGCTGCGGTTGTGCTCATGACGACGTCCTTCAACATGCGGGGATGGCCACCGCCAGGAGACATCGAACCGAAGGCGGCCACCCGCCACGGGTGAACCGCATTCGGTCACTGCCCATTCCGCGAGGCGATGAACCACCGGACGCGGCGCGCCCGGTACGGCTGGCAGGTCTTCGGACTCACAGGCACGCACGGAAACCGTGCACCTACTGGCCGTCGCTTCCCAGCCGCAGATCCCTGCGTGCCAGTGCTGATGACGGCGGTCGTTCCTGCATACCGCTGCGGGACAGTCCCGGATTCTCACCGGGTTCCCTCTCGCGTCGCATCTCAATCAGCATGCGGCGCTCGATGTCGGCACCGCAAACACCCCGGGGCCGACAGACCAGCTGCGGGGCTCAGCGTACCCGCAGTACCCCGGCGGGTACCGGTCAGCGCGGCATCGCAGCCTTGATCTTGTCCACCACATCGGCAGCCTGGGTCACCGACGAACCTGCAGGCTTACATGCCTGGATGTCCATGACGAGGTTCGCGGCCACGGCGAGGGCACGCTGGCACGCCCGGGTCTGGTCTCCTTTGGTGCGGGTAAAGGGCAGAATCAGCTCGTCGTCGGTCTTGGTGAGCTCGCCGCTCTTCCACTTGGGCAACGGTTCACCGTTGAGCGTGATGTTCACGTTGTGCTCGGTGCACTTCGACCAGCGTTCCGCCGACTGACCGAGAAAGTCCTTGGCGTCCTGAGTCGACGGGAAGATCACCGCCGACTGCACCACCAGATTGTCCCAATCGTCGTTGTCCGGCGCACGAAGCAGCACCTGGCGCATGGCGGTCCAGTGGTCCCCATAGATGGCGGACTCGTTCACCTGCCAGGCGCCGAGACAGTTCAGATTGGGCAGCAGGTTGCGGTGGTCGCTCATCTCGGTGACCGGAGGATGTGCCGTCATCCCTTCGGTCCCCATCACGGCGTTGATCTCATCGGGGCTGAGCAGCAGCCCCTCGAGCGCCGACTTGGGCACCTCTTTCGGCGGACCCTGGGGTTTGTCGCCGTTGCCGGCACAACTGGTGACCAGCAGCACGAGCATGAGCAACGAAATCGCAAGCCGGATCACGGCAATCCTTTACTGACGGCACGGTTCGCCGCGCATTTGGGTGAGTGAGTTTTCGCCGTCAGGCGTGGGTTCCCGCGGCGGCACAGGCCATCTGCGCGTTGGTGGCATCGTTGTTGAGTTGGGTGGCAGTGTCATTCAGAGACTGACCGCCGGTGCGCAGCCCCATCTTCAGGAGCAGCTTGGTAGCACCAAAAGACCATGACCGCATTGGATTTGCGATATCGGGCGAGAGTCCGGGGGTGCCTGCCGCATTCATCGCCGACGCGGCGGCTTCACGCAGCGCGGTCCGGCCACTGGTGTTCGTAGTGCTGATGGTCGGGTCCCCGTAGTCGGGGCGTTCCACACCTTCGATGGAATCCGCGAAATCGCCGTAGAACGTGGAAGCCGAATCGAGCGCGTTCGCGAACGTCGAGCAGGCCGTAACCGCAGGTACGCCAGGGTCATCCGTGCTGGCAACCGGTACGGGCACTGGGCCCGCAGCCGGCGCACCGGCTGCCACCGGAGGCAACTCGGGCGCCGCGGGCGCCGCCGGTCCCGGAATACCAACCTCATCGCCTGGTTCGGCGACTGCCGTGGGCATGGCAGCGAACCCGATGCTGAATGCGATGAGCAGCGATGCGAGCCCTCGCTCGTACACCTGAGACGACCTCAACGATTCCTCCGTCAGTCGGTAGCAGTTCGGCGCCGGGCGCCCACAGTTGGCGTCCACGCCTCATCGACGCAGCAGCCATACCCCCCGGATGCCCCTCACGGTCGGCGGTTGACATGTCCAAAAGGTGAACAACCGGCCAACCGGCTGCCTCCAAGCGTCGTCCATTGCGTGCCGTTGGTCGCCCCCTTTTCCTCATATATGTATTGCGCTGCGGCGCATGACGTTTCCCAGCAACCTCACAGGTTCGAGGACTCCAGCTGGACGGGAACGTGGCGGCAACTGTTGGGTCGTTGTTCACCGTTTCGAAACGCGACCGGTTAATGATTCGTCGCGACAGATTCCTTGGGCCCGATGGCTTCTGACGACCACGGCGCGTCGCAGAACGACAGGGCCCAAAACCACGAGAGGCGCAAGTTCACGCATGTTGAG